>JAUMWR010000070.1:3150-6773 GCA_030529545.1 Buchananella hordeovulneris | reverse complement strand
GCGCGGCGGTAACGGGCCGGGCGCCGGAGCTGGGCGGGGCCGGCTTGTTTTGGGGCGGCGGCGGAACGTCGTCCAACCACGCGCGGGTAAAGTGCGGCCCACTAAAAAACTCCGCCAAGGTAAAGGAAGGGCATGGGTGGGTTAGCTAGTCGTGAATCGTGCCAAAAACACGCACCCAACCGGGGCTGGCGCGCCAAAACGCTCTCGCATGGTGGGAGAATCGCTGGGGAAAACTACGAAAGGAAGCAGTAGTGGCCAGGAGCATCTACATCACCTCTCCCGAGGGCAGCACCGGAAAGTCCACTGTCGCACTAGGACTAGTCACCTTGCTGGCCCGCGAGGTAGCGAAGGTAGGCATCTTCCGGCCCGTAGTGAAGTCGGTTGAGTCCGACCCCACCACCGACCTGCTCATCCGCCAGACCGGCGGCAACCTGGACTACGCCCAGTGCGTCGGCGTCACCTACGACGAGCTGCGCGCCGACCCTGAGGGCGCCCTGGCCACCATCATCGACCGCTTCCGCAACCTCGAGCGCGAATGCGACGTGGTCGTGGTGGACGGCTCCGACTACAGCGACGTCCCCGGCCACGACGAGCATTCCTTCAACGCCCGCGTCGCCGCCAACATGGGTGCCCCTGTGGTCCTGGTGCTCACCGCCCATGAGCGCACCCCCGCCGAAGTCGCCGCCTCCGCCGAGCTCTCCATCGCGGAGATCGCTCAGGAGCACGCCTTCACCGCCGCCATCATCGTCAACCGTGTGGCAGAGGGCCAGGACGAGGCCGTGCGCGCCTCCCTCGCTGCCCTCGACACGTTCGTGGTTACCCTGCCCGAGATCCCGCTGCTCAGCGCCCCCACCATGCAGGACGTCATGACCGCCCTGGACGGCAAGCTCGTCTACGGCGACGAGGAGCTCCTCAACCGCGAAGCCACCTCCGTCCTGATCTGCGGCATGAGCACCGAGAACGTGCTGCGCCGCCTCAAGGAAGGCCAGGTAGTGCTGCTGGGCGGAGACCGCTCCTCCCTGGCCGTCGCCCTGCTCATGGCCCACCAAGCAGAGACCTTCCCGTCCCTGGCCGGCCTGGTCCTCAACGGCGGCATCCTGCCCGAGGAACAGATGTCCGAGCTCATGCGCGGCTTTGGCTCCAAGCTCCCCGTGATCGCCACCGAGGGCGACACCTACCAGACCTCCCACAAGCTGATGAACCTGGGCGGGCCCATCGCCGGCGGCTCCCAGCGCAAGATCGACCTGGCCGTCTCCACGGTGGAAGAAAACATCTCCATCGACAAGATCGTGGCCGCCCTGGACATCCCGCACCGCGAGGTCATCACCCCGCTCATGTTCCAGGCCCGCCTGGTGGACCAGGCCCGCGCCGACCGCAAGCGCATCGTGCTCCCCGAGCCCGACGACGACCGCGTGCTGCGCGCCGCCTCCGCCCTGCTGCAGCGCAAGGTGGCAGACCTGATCCTGTTGGGCGACGAAGGCACAGTGCGTAACCGCGCCGCCGAGCTCGGCCTCGACATCAGCGCAGCCTCCGTGGTCTCCCCGCACGACCCGGCCTACCTGGACCGCTACGCCGAGGAATTCGCCCGCCTGCGCTCCAAGAAGGGCGTCACCCTGGAGCAGGCCCGCGAGATCATCCAGGACGTCTCCTACTTCGGCACCATGATGGTGCACATGGGCGACGCCGACGGCATGGTCTCCGGCGCGGCCCACACCACTGCCCACACCATCGTCCCGTCCTTCCAGATCATCAAGACCCGCCCGGGCACCTCCATCGTGTCCTCCGTGTTCCTGATGCTCATGGAAGACCGCGTCCTGGTCTACGGTGACTGCGCCGTCAACCCCGAGCCCACCCCCGAGCAGCTGGCCGACATCGCCATCTCCTCCGCGCAGACCGCCGCCCTCTTTGGCGTCGAGCCGCGCGTGGCCATGCTGTCCTACTCCACCGGTACCTCCGGCTCCGGCGCCGACGTGGACAAGGTGCGCGAGGCCACCCGGATCGTGCGCGAGCGCGCCCCCGAGCTCAGCGTCGAGGGCCCCATTCAGTACGACGCCGCCGTGGACGCGGCCGTCGCGCAGGTCAAGCTCCCCGACTCCGAGGTCGCCGGCCGCGCCACCGTCTTCATCTTCCCCGACCTCAACACCGGCAACATCGGCTACAAGGCCGTGCAGCGCTCCTCCGGCGCCGTCGCGGTCGGCCCGGTGCTGCAGGGCCTGAACAAGCCCGTAAACGACCTCTCTCGTGGTGCACTAGTAGAGGACATCATCAACACCGTTGTGATCACGGCCGTGCAGGCGCAGCGCAACTAAGGAATCCAGGCGGCGGCAGCGTCGTCCACAAAACAACCGCAAAGGAAAGCAATGACCGAGCGCACCGTTCTGGTGATTAACACCGGCTCCTCTTCCATCAAGTACCAGTTGGTGGACCCCGACGCTGGCGTGGCTCTGGCCTCCGGCCTGGTGGAGCGCATTGGCGAGTCCATCTCCAAGATCATCCACAAGCACGGCGAGCAGACCATCGAGATCGAAGAGAAGGTGCCGGACCACGGCGTCGGCCTCTCCGAGGTGCTGCGCCTCTTCGCCACCGAAGGGCCCAACCTGCAGGAAGCCGGCATCGTGGCCGTGGGACACCGCGTGGTGCAGGGTGGTAAGTACTTCTCCGGCCCGGCCCTCGTCACCGACGAGGTCGTCGCCAAGATCGAGCAGCTCATCCCGCTGGGCCCGCTGCACAACCCCGGACACCTCAAGGGCATCGAGGTGGCGCGCTCTTTGATGGCCGACGTTCCGCACGTCGCCGTCTTTGACACCGCCTTCTTCCAGTCCCTGCCGGACTCCTCGGCCCGCTACGCCATCGACAACGAGGTGGCCGAGAAGTACGAGATCCGCCGCTACGGCGCCCACGGCACCTCCCACCAGTTCGTCTCCTCCAAGGTCTCCGAGATGCTTGGCCGCGACGACCTGAAGCAGATCGTCCTGCACATGGGCAACGGCGCCTCCGCCTCCGCCGTGGTTTCCGGCCACGCCGTGGACACCTCCATGGGCCTGACCCCGCTAGAGGGCCTGGTCATGGGTGGCCGCACCGGCGACATCGACCCGGCTGCCGTGTTCCACCTCTACCGGGTGGCGGGCATGAGCATCGACGAGATCGACCACCTGTTCAATCGCGCCTCCGGTATGAAGGGCATGACCGGCGAGAACGACATGCGTCAGGTCTGGCGCATGATCAACGAGGGTGACGCCAACGCCCGCAGCGCCATGGACGTCTACATCCACCGCCTGCTGAAGTACATCGGCGGCTACACCGCCGTCATGGGTGGCCTGGACGCCCTCACCTTCACCGCCGGCATCGGTGAGAACGACCCCCGCATCCGCGCCGAGGTGTGCGAGCGCCTGGCCTTCATGGGCGTCGAGATCGACGAGGAAGCCAACCAGAACCAAGCTGCTGGTGCCCGCGTCATCTCCACCCCGGCCTCCAAGGTCACCGTTCTGGCCGTTCCCACCAACGAGGAGCTGGCCATCGCACGTCAGGCCCTGACCCTGATCTGATCCCCCGCTTGCCGTGCAGGTGAGCCTGTAGCGGAGTTGGGGCTGGGCGTGGGCGCCCAAAGGCGCCCCCGCCCGGGG
>JAUMWR010000070.1:0-3140 GCA_030529545.1 Buchananella hordeovulneris | reverse complement strand
TGGCGGGGGTGGGGCGCCGGGCGCGGGGGGGGGGGGGGGGGGGGGCCACATCGGCCCCCCACGCCCTTTTCTGTACCCCGGCGGGTGGGGTCCTGGGGGATTGGGTTGGGGCAGCCTGGCTGGCGGGCGTTCTGGGCGGGTGTTTGCGGGCGTGTCGGGCGACGAGGGCACATGTTGGGCGACAAGAACGCATGTTGGGCGACAGGAAAGGCGCGGTTCTTGTCGCCCAGGTTGGGTTCTTGTCGCCCGGGTGGGGCGCCCAGGGTGGCGGAAGCGTTGGGGCTGAGTGTTTTGCGCGGGCGGGCCCCGGGGCCGGCGCCCAGGGCGGGCAGGAATACGGGGTGCGAAGGGCTGTGGCCGGCCGGGGTGGTTCGGGTTTCCTGGCTGCCTGGTGCCTTGGCGGGCGGGGTGGGCGGATGCGCACGGCGGGCGGGGCGGGCAGGGGTGTGGAAAACGGCGAGCGGGTGCGGGGGACTGCCGTGATTGCTCGGGCTAGGGCTGTTTCGGTGAAGTGGAGAAAACCCCAGCGAAAGGTCCTCCCATGAACACCCAACCGTCCGTCCCCGGCCGCGCAACAGGCGGCCGGGGACGCCTCCAATCCAGTGCTGCCGAGCCCGCCCAGGGCAGCCCAGCCTCTAACCGCCCAGTCTCTAGTCGCCCGGGCCCTAGCAGCCGTGGCTCGCGCGGCCTGGCCCGGATTCGCGCGGCGGAGACACGCGGCACCAGGGCACAGGCTGCCGAGGTACTTAGCACCGGGGCACAGACAGCCGGGACGCTCCCAGCCGGGACGCACCCCGGCGTGGGCACGCCGCCGGGCTTGGCCCGCGTCGTGCCTGCCGTGCGCCGCAGGTGGTCGGGCTGGATCGCCGCAACGCTGATCGCCCTCGGGATGGGCCCGCTTTGGGCCGGGCCGGCTCACGCGTGGGTCCCCGGTGCCGGGGTGGCGGCGTGGGCTGCTGGCCCCGTGGGTGCGCAGTCTGCGTGGGGCCCCGGTGTGGGGGCAGCGGGGGAAACGTGGTCCCTGCTGGCGCGGCCGGCCGGCGGCAACTACCGCGTGCAGCCCGGCATCGAGGGAATCAAGGTACTCATCCCCGGCGACGGGCACGTGCGCGCCGGGCTGGCGACCCTGACCGGGCCGGACGGCAGCGCGGTGAGGGCGTATTGCATCGACCTGGTTGCGTGGCTGGGGAGCAACTACCAGCGCTCGGCGGATCACGGGGAGATCATGCGCCGGCACGGCCCACAGATCCGCGCGATCCTGGAGCGCTCCTACCCGCGTTACGCTCCCGCGCAGGTGGCCAAGCGCTACGGCGTAGCCCTGCCAAAGGCTGACCCCGCCCGGCTCTCCCAGCTCACGGCCTCGGCCACCCAGGTGGCGATCTGGAACTTTGTGCACGGCTTTCGCTACGGCGGCGTGGAACCGGGTACCCCGGCCGACCAAGAAGCCTACGTCCGCCTCCTGGCGGCAGCCCTGGTGGCCGACTCGATCGCCAACCCTTCGGCTCCCGCCCTGATCGCCACCATCCACTCCCCAGCAGCGGCACCGCCGCAGAAGGTGGGGGAGTTCTGGGTGGTCGGTCCCTTCCACGTCTCCCGGGCTGGCGGGCCGCAGGGCGTCAACCCGAAGGCAAAGCTGGTAGCACTGGCCGGGCAGGGGATAGAGCTGAGCGTGGACGCGCTGGCGGTGTTGTCAGTGGACGCGAACCAAGCAGGAATCATCCCCACTGACTTGTGGAGGGAGATAAACGGGTATCGCTCGCCCACGCGCCCGGAGGAGAGGCTGAACCTGCTAGAAAACCAGGGGCAGCAACGGGGGAACGCGGGCGATGAGGCCAGTCGGGAAGGCGAATCCACCGGCCAGGGACCCGAAGCGGCCGGCCGGGCCGCTGATGCGTCCGGCCAGGGACTTGAAGAGGGCGGCCGGGCCGTTGATGTGTCCGGGCTGGGAGTCGGATCGGCTGGTCGGGGTGTTGATGCCTCCGGGCAGGGGCTCGGATCGGCTGGTCGGGGCGTTGAAGCCTCCGGGCCAGGAACCGACGCGCTCGGCCGGGAAGTCGGACTGGCCAGCCAGGAAGAAATCCCTCAGCTCCCCGCTGCGCCCGCGTCGCGGGAGCTCCTGCGCGGCAACATCAACTACAACGCTGGCTTCTACGTGGCGGTGGCGCACGAGTCCCAGGTGGAGCCCGACGGGCCGCCCAACCTTTCCTTCACGCTGGAGGCCAAGCCGGTGACGGGCGAGGTCGCCACCGGCGCGGTCCTGGTGCAGCCGGGCCACCAGAGCCTGGTGGTGGCCGAGTTCGTGCCCCAGGCCGGCAAATCAGGCAAGGCCGCAGTCTCGTGGCAGCGCCCCCAGCTGCCTAAGCCAACTCCGCCTGCCCCCACTCCGCCCGCTGCGACGCCCACTCCCACTCCCGTGCCGCCGACGTGCCCGCCCACGCCTCCTTGCCCGGTTCCTCCGCCGACGTGCCCGCCGGCCCCGCCCACGTGCGAGCCTCCGTCTGCGCCCTCGCCTGCGTCCTCGCCGACGCCCACACCGGCATGTCCGCAGCCGCCGGTGGCTCCGCCCTCCTGCCCTCCTGCCCCGTGCGTGACTGCCACCCCCGCGCCGGTGCCTTCCACCGTGCCCACTCCCATGCCGTCGACGTGCCCGCCGTCCGCTCCGCCGCAGTCGACGGCCCCGCCCTCGGCTGGCCCGGCCCCAACGCCGCAGCCCACGATTAGCGGGACCCCGGCCCCAACGCCGGCTCCAGTCTCCACGCCAACTGCGCCGGCGAGCTCGGACTCGTCGGCCTCCTCGACTCCTACCGCGCCTCCCTCTGTTACCACGCCGAGCGAAGCCGCCCCGCCCCCGGCTGCGGGCGGTGGGCAACCGCCCGCCCCGGCACCGGTGGTGGAGCCGGCGGGCGGGGGAAAGCTCGGGAGTCTGGCGGTGACTGGTCGCGCGTTGTCCCCCTGGCTGTTCGCAGCTGGAGTGGCGATCATGCTGGGCGGCTGGCTGGCCACTCGCCCCCGGTCCAGTTAGGCGAGCGCCGCTGCCCTGGTAGCCGGTGCACCCGCCCAAGTGTCAAACCCAGTCCACCGCCCCGGTAGCCGCCGTGCCCGCCAAGTGGAAGCCCCGGTAGCCGCCGTGCCCGCCAAGT
>JAUMWR010000014.1 GCA_030529545.1 Buchananella hordeovulneris | reverse complement strand
CAAACCACACATAGTCACCCACGGAAACAGCCGGCTTGATAAAACCAAAGTCCAGCGTGAGGTCCTTGTCACCGTCGTTCGGCAGAGCACCGGAGGTAGCGGTGTTGGTGGAGGAGTCCTTGGCGCGGTCACTACCCACCCCAGCAGTGGTAGCCACATACCCGGCAGGGGCAGTAACGGTCACGACGTACTTGGCGTCACCCGTGAGGACCTCCAAGTTAGCGAAGAGGTACTTACCCTCATTGTTGGTCTTGGTGGAAAGCTGCTCAGCGGTCAGCGCAACACCGTCGGAGTTCTTCACTGGAGCGTTGTCGCTGCGGGAGATCGTGAGAACGACGTCCTTGAGCGGCACATCAGACTCGTCTTGCAGGCCGTCCTTGTTGGCGTCAAACCACACATAGTCACCCACGGAAACAGCCGGCTTCATGAAGCCGAAGTCGAGGGTCAGGTCCTCGGCACCGTCCGTGGTCAGAGCCGCCACGGACGAGGACTCAGCGGTGGAGGAGTCGTTAGCGCCAGCACCGTTGTTCTCACCGGCCTTGGTGGGGACCAGACCAGCCGGCACGCCGCCCACAACCTTCACCGTGTACTTCTGACCATCGGCCAGCGTCGGCAGGTTGGCAAACAAGTACTTGCCCATGGCGTTAGTGGTGACGTTGGCAACCTCAACACCGTTGATGTCGGTCACGGCGTTGCCGTCCGGGCCCACCAACTGCAGCTCAACACCCTGAATCGGGCTCTCACCGTCGTCCTGGATACCGTCCTTGTTGGCGTCCAGCCACACGTAATCACCCACGGAGACCTTGCCCGGGCGCTTAGCGTGCCACGGGTCGGAGTCGGACAGCTTGTCGCCGCCGGCAGCCGGGATGGCCTCCACGGTGGCGTTGTTGGCGTGCTTAACAACCTCGCCCAGGGCGGGCATGGTACCCACACACTCGATCTTGCCCTTGGCCGCCAAGACCTTGTCGGCCGGGAACGTTACGGTCAGCACGCCGTCAGCACCCTTAACGGAGTCGAAAGACTCGTTACCCCAGTTGCAACGCAGCGAAGCCAGGGCCGGACCAACGGAGGTCTGGTCCTTAACCACCACGTTCTTGAGCCCGGAAGTACCGGTGTTGGTAACGGTGAACTTCACTTCCTGGGACTGGTTGCCACGCAGCACAAGAGCAGCATCCTCAGTGTCGCGGTCGCCAGCCGGCAGGTCGCGGGGCTGCCCGCCTTCGAGCACAGGCTCATCACCCTGGAAGGTAACCCCGCCCCAGTCACCGTCGTACTTCTCGATGTCGATACCCGGAACCAGCTTTACAAAACCAAAGTCCAGGGTGTCATCGCGCTCACCGTCCGCAAGGCGGCGGGCAGTAGCTACGTCGGTCGAAGAGTCGTTGGCACCACTACCCTTGCTCGGTCCCTCCAAGGTCGGCGCATAGCCGGCGGGCGGGGTCACGGTGACCTTGTAAACCTCGTTGTCCGGCAGGATCTCAAGGTCGTCGAAGGAGTAGAACCCAGCGTCGTCCGTCTCAGTAGTGGTCACCTCGGTGCCGTCAACCTTACGCACCGGCAAACCATCGGAACGAGAAATCGTCAACGTAACATTCGGAATCGGCTTGTCAGCAACGTCGCCCTGCAGGCCATCCTTGTTGCCGTCCTCCCAGACGTAGTCACCGACACTCACCTTCGGCTTGAAGGACGCAATGTTCTCCGCGTCAACCTCAACAATCTTGCCGGCGGTGATGCTGAAGGTCGCCGTCGCAGCAGTGTTCTTGTTTACCGTCAGGTTCGGATTTGACCATTGCACCGTAGCCGGCAGAGCGGGCTGAGCGAACAGTAGGTCTTCGGAAAGCTCGATCTGCGTTCCATCGGGGAACGGAGTGTTCTTCGGGAAGTAGGTAGAGGCCTGTCCAATGACGACCGGGAATTGGAACGGGTTGGTGGCCGGGGCCTGCCACTCCGGGTGCTGCGCCGGGTCCCATCCCGCCGGCAGCGTGTAGCGGACGTTGAAACGCACCTGGGTGCCGGCCGGGATCTCGCCCGAAGCCACACCGCCCAGGGTCTTAGACACCTTGAAGGTTCCGTAGGCAGGGTCAAGCGCAGCGGTTGCACCAGCAGCCTGTACGTACTTCGTATTGCGGCTCAACTGAACGTCAGTACCCTCGAGGCTCACACCATTTTCGTACTTCAGGCCCGGGTTGATGACGCCATTGGTAGTGGTGGGTTTGGTCTGGTAGCTAAGCATGTAGAGGACATCTGAGGACCAGTCGCCGGACTCCTTGTAAATCTTGTAGGTGGCCTCGGTCTTCGCAGCGTTGTACTGGACCTCGACGCGGAACATGCCGATGTTGTCCGCCGGCGTCACCATCGGGAACCTGCCGCTGGGATTACTACGCCAGTAGATACGACGCTGGTCGATGCTGGGGCGGTCCCGCGTCTTCAACGCCTGGAAAGACAATTCCTCGTTGTACATGTGGCCGGGGCCCAACGCGTCCTTGAAGACCACAGGGTTGGGGACATTAGCGCCAAACTTCTGGGAGAGTTTGTCCCCCGTGAAGGCAATGTTCCAGCTGATGGTCTTACTGGTCGAGTTCACACCATCGGTGGCCTTGTGCACATCAGTGGAGTTGAAGCTGTGGATGATCGGCCCGATCGGCTGCCCCCCGGGGTTGGCCACCGGACTCTCCACGCCGTTCAGGTTGAAGGTGGTGGAGTTTTCCCGGACTTCCTTGGTCGTACGCGCCACGAACCAACCAGTACCGTGCACAAAGCTCTCACCAGCGTCATACTGCGCCTGCAGACCATCGGTGAAGGTACAAGTTACCTTGCGCGGGGCAGCTGCCACACTAGTGATCTCACACCGGCCCACTGAGACACCCGGCTTGACTTCTAGGTCGAAGGTTGCCGTGTCGAGGAGTCGGTACGCATCGGACAAGGTGAACGTGAACGAATCTCCCACGACCGGTCGCGGAGTAGCGTCCTTGGCGCTCCATGCCCAGCTGCCGTAGACCAGGTCATTGTTACGAACAGTGCCATCAACGCCAGCGTTGTCTGTCGACGACTTCTTCTTAATCTCCATGCTGGTAATCTTCACGCCAGAGTGCGGGCCGACCGCCTCGGCGTTCGCAGCTCCTACCTGGGTTAGGCCAATGCCCCCCAGGAGGACGGCAACAGCAGCACCCAGCGCAGTGATTCCTCTGCGCCACGTTCTCTGAGCTGTACTCATTCATTCTCCAAGAGTTGTCCAGTCGCTCCCCCGGGGCCCGGGCGAAACGCATAGATGTCCAATATCGAACATTCCAAACCAAGACTAGTACTTGCTTGCACTAAACAGAAGTGTGATTGACGCCCTTGATCGCAGCTTGAGGAGCGATAGATACCGCGTTAGACCCTTGCTCCGTGCGGGGCGGGCCCGTGCGCCACCCGGCTGGGCAGAGACGTCTATCAAAAGGCACGGGCGGAGTTTCACTCCGCCCTTACTTGGTTCAGTGGAGCTAGGGGGATTCGAACCCCCGACCTTCTCATTGCGAACGAGACGCGCTACCAACTGCGCCATAGCCCCAAGGCCCGGTAAACCGTGCGGGGTAAGACTAGCAAGCCCGCTGGCGGATGTAAAAAGGAGGGCGGCGTGGCCCTGGCCACGCCGCCCTCCTCAGCTCCGCTGCCTACCCGGCAGCTCGCCTGCGCTCCAGCACGGACTCAATCATCTGTGCAGTCTCCGCGTCCAGTCGCGCCGAACCGTTGAGCGTGCGCTCCATCTCCCGCAAGTCAGCCGCAGTAACCGGCGTGCCCTCGTGGCGAGCGGAGCGCTGGGTCTGCCCCACTCCGTCGTAGGGGTTGGCCACGCGCCGCGTGATCTTCGCCTGTCGCGCGTAGGTGGGCTCGGGCAGCGGCTGCGGCGTCCAGCCGCGCTCTGCCCGAGCACCCGCAGCTACCGGCTTTGCTCGCTTGGTTTCGGAGTGGACGACGTTCTCGCCGGCCCCCGCCTGCTCCAGGCCACTCTGCGCGGAGGCCAGAGCTGCGACCGGTGCGGCCACATCAGCCTCGGCCTGTGCCTCCGCCTCGACGCTGGCCTCGGCAATAACGCCGCTGGCCGCGCCGGCAGGAGCGTCGGCGGCAACGTCGGCCACGCCCTCCACCTCACCGGCAGCCTCCACGCCCGCCTCCACCAGCTCAGCCACCTCCTGCACGGACTCCATCGACTCGGCGGCAAGCTCGCAGGCCCGCGCAGCAACCTCACTGGCGACCGTCGCGGCCTCCAGCTCCGCCTGCTCGCCGGCACGTACAGCCTCCACGATGGATTCGCTGCCCCCACCGACTGCCTCGGCGCGCGGCGGCAGCGTCAGGGACGCGGCGGAACCGTTGGCGATCGCCTGCGCCGAGACGGGAATCCGCACTAGCCCGCGCGGAGTGGTAATGACGCCTGCCTCCTGGCGGGCGACCGCAATCTCAGCGCGCAGTGCCTTATCCTCCGCCACCCAGCGGTCGGTGAGCTGACGTCCCATCAGCAGCGCGGTGCCAGCAGTAACCACCGCTCCTCCCACGCTGACCCACGGCCAGGTGGTCGCCCACGCCGCCACCGCGAAACCGATGCTAGCCAGCACGGCCGCAAAAAAGACGAACCGGTAGACAGCGGCCCACCGGTTGACGCTGGCCACGCGAGAACGGCGCTGCTCCACCAGCTCCTCAAAAACGGCAAGCTTCTCCGCGCGACGCTTGTCGGTGAGGGCGGGACGCTTCATGCCATGTCCTTTCGGGGTACTGGGCAACAGTTGCGGCCGGTGCGTTTGCAGGGGGTCGGCCACCACCGGCCGAGTGGAGCGTTGCGTGGAAAGGACTCGAATGCCATCGCTGAAACGGTCCTCGGCCCTCATGTGAGAGCTGCGATTGATTTGTCGCAGCAGGGAAGGCAAGAGCACTCCGACCACGGTGGCCGCAGACACCAGCAACCCGATCGCATGAGAATCCACGTGGGTAACTTATGCTGCCGGGAGCGCCACTCCGACCACCCCGCGCGGCGTGTTCGCTAAACCGCGCTGAATTCAACGCCCGTGAGGCGCCGCCCGGGCCTCCAGGCGCGCCACCAGGCCAGCGCCCACCTCCTCCACGGTCACCGCGTAGCTCTCGTGGTCGGCCCACTCGTTGTTGATGTGCAGGAAGCGCTCACGCACCCCCTCAAAGCGCAGCCCCAGCTTGGCGGCCACCCGCCGGCTGGCCGCGTTCTCCGGCCGGATGTTTACCTCTACGCGGTGCAGCCCGCAGTGCAAAAGCAGGTAGTCCACCGCCATCGCCGTGGCCAGAGTGACCACGCCGCGTCCCGCCACGCCCTGGTCCACCCAGTAACCCAGCGGGGTGGAGAGCGCCGCCCCCCACTGAATAGCGCCAATGCTCATCTGCCCCACCAGGACACCGTCTAGCTCGATCCCAAAGCAGACGTTCACTCCCCGCCGCGCCTGTGCGTTGAGTTGGCGCCTCCACCCCTGAAAGCCGCCGCGCAGCAGGCGCTGCCCGGGCGGAACAGTGGGGTCCCACGGCTCCAGCCACTGCTGATTACACCAGCGCAGCCGGTTCCACGCCGCCTCATCCGCCCGCCGCAGCGGCCGCAGCGAGAGAACCTCGCCCGGCAGCACCAGCCCCTCCACGTACGACGATTCACCCACCGCCCCGCCAAGCGGCCACTGTGCGCAGTGGCCGGCGGGAACGTCGTCCCACTCAAGCCCGGCAGGCCGCAGCAGGCCGCGCGAAACCAGGTCGAACTCGACCAATTCCACCGGCCACGGCAAGCCCCCCAGCCCAGGGAGACCCCACACGCGGCGAATCTCCACGCCCGCTCCCTTAGGCGTCGTCCAACACAAAACAGTGCAGCCGGTCCCCCGGTGTAACCACCGTCTTAGACTCCGGCACCACCGCCAAAGCGTTAGACCTGGCCAAAGCGCTCATCAACCGCGCCCCCGGCTGCCCCTGCGGCTCCGCCAAATAGCCCGCCTGCGGGTCGCCCGTCAACCGGACCCGCACAAACTCCATCTTCCCCGGAGGGGACATCCACCCCTGGGTCACCCGCGCGCTCACAGTGGGCCGGTAGAGGTCAGCCCAACCCGCCATCTTGCGCAGCGCCGGACGCACAAACACCTCAAAAGCCACCTGCGCCGCCACCGGGTCGCCCGGCAGCGCAAAGAACGCCGTGTTTCCCATGGTGCCGATGCCCAAGTGCCGGCAGGGATCCATCGCCACAAAGTCAAACCTCACCGTGCCCAGGGGGCTCAGCACGTCCTTCACGGTGTCGCCAGTGCCATAGGACAGGCCGCCGGTGGTCACCACCATGTCAGCGCGCACCAACTGGTCACGCAGCAGATCGATCAACCCGCCGCGTTCGTCCGGGACCGCCGACACCCGGTAGGTCTCTGCCCCCGCGTCCTGCGCGGCCGAAGACAGCGCGTGCACGTTCGCGTCAAACACCTTGCCCGGCATGGCGTCCCGGCCCGGCGCCACCAGCTCGTCACCGATGGAAACAATCACTACGCGCGGGCGCGGGTGGACGCTCACCCGCAGCCTTCCCACACCGGCCAGCAGCGCAATCTGGCGCGGCCCCAGCCGCTCCCCCGCGCTCAGCACCACCGTGCCGGCTGCCACGTCCTGGGCCCGGGGACGCACATTGTCCCCCACCCCCACACGGCTCTTCACCAGCACCTGCACCTGGCCGCGATCGGTACTCTCCACCGGCACCACCGCGTTAGCCCCAGCCGGGATCGGCGCACCGGAGGCAATCGCCACCGCCGCGCCCTTGACCAGCCGCACGTGGTCCACCGACCCAGCCAACACCGTGGTCAGCACCTTCAACTCCGCCGGCGCCGACGGGCCGGCACTCGCCACGTCCTCCGCCCGCACCGCGTAGCCATCCAAGGCCGCAGAGTTCGCAAACGGCAGGTCAAACGGTGCCACCACGTCCTCAGCCAGAATGCAGCCCACCGCCTCCGGCAGCGCCACATCCAGCGGCGGCTGCGGCACGCACACCTCCAGCGCTGACTCGATCAGGTCAGCGACGCTCTTCATCCGGTCACCTGCGCGCCGGGAGCCCCACCCTGCGGGGCGCCGGCGGCAACGTCGTCCACCCCATCCCCAGCGGGCAGCGCCGGCACGAACTCACGCAACCAAGCAACAAAATCCGGGCCGATGTCGCCGCGGCGCGCCGCCAACTGCACGGTGGCCTTTACAAAACCGAGCTTGTCGCCCGTGTCATAGCGCAGGCCCGTGAAGATCACGCCGTGGACGCCGCCGCCCTGCTCGGCCGGCACGTCGATCAACTTGGCGATCGCGTCCGTCAGCTGGATCTCCCCGCCGTGGCCCGGGGGCAGCGTCTCCAAAACGTCAAACACGGCCGGGTCCAGCACAAAGCGGCCCACCGACGCCAGCAGGGAGGGGGCCT
This sequence comes from Buchananella hordeovulneris, assembly GCA_030529545.1. Lineage (GTDB taxonomy): Bacteria > Actinomycetota > Actinomycetes > Actinomycetales > Actinomycetaceae > Buchananella > Buchananella hordeovulneris_A. The sequence goes on along the minus strand of JAUMWR010000014.1, from coordinate 36,794 downwards.
CCCCCGCCTTCGGTTTCTCCACCAGGCCGGTCACGCGCATCACGCGGCCCTCCAGGCCCTCGGGCGCGTCCTCCACCTCCACCACGCTGGCCGAACCGTACAGCGAGATCTCCTCCCGCGTCACCGGCATCAAGCACAAAACCGAGCCACCCAGCTCCTCGCGGACGCGGATCATCTCCCGCAGGATGACCTCGTCCTCGTCCATGAGGTCATCACCCAGCAGCACCGCGAACGGGTTGTGGCCCACGTGGTGGCGGCCCTGCAACACCGCGTGCCCCAGCCCTAGCGGGTCACCCTGACGCACAGAGTGCAGACGCGGCAGGCCCTCTGAGGAGAACTCGCGACCGCTCAGGCGCCCCTGCACCTCTACCGGGGCCGTCACCGGGGCGTCGCCCGTGGTGTCAAAGTGGTCCTCGATCGAGTGCTTGCCGCGCCCCGTCACCAGGATCGCGTCCTTGATTCCGCTGCGGCCGGCCTCCCGCAGCACGTACTCAATCGCCGGCCGGTCCACGACCGGCAGCATTTCCTTGGGCACAGCCCGCGTAGCCGGGAGGAAACGCGTTCCTCTTCCGGCCACGGGCACGATGGCGTGAGTTACACGGGACTTAGCGAAGTGCAGCTGGGAAGTCATGCAAATTAGCGTACTGAGAAATCCGGGCTTGCCTACCTCCACCCGCCGAACAAACTGGGAAACTGCAAACATGTTCAGTGCTTCCCAGTTTGCCGCCCCGCTTGGACTCGACGCAGAAGATGCCAAGCAGGCCATGCGCAAGCAGATCCGGTCCAACCGGCTTTCGCGTAACCGCAAGGACCTGCAGGAGGACTGCGCCGCCATCACCCAGCGGATCCTCGAGGTGTGCGAGGGAGCCAAGAACGTGTGCATTTACGTCTCCGTGGAGGGCGAGCCCTCCACCCTGGAGGCGCTGGAGGAGCTGCGCCTGCAGGGCGTGCGGGTCCTGGTACCGGTGCTCGGCCCGGCGCTCGCCCGCACCTGGGGTATCTACCAAGGGCCCGAGGACCTGCAGCTGCGCAACCCGGGGCGCCCGCCGGAGCCGTCCGGCGATGTTTTGCCCGCGCAGGCGCTGGAAGAGTGCGACGTGATCATCACCCCGGCACTGTCCGTGGACACCGCCGGCAACCGGTTGGGCCAGGGCGGCGGCTGGTACGACCGCGTGCTGCAGCACGCCAAGCCCTCCGCCCGCGTCTACGCGCTGGTGTTCAACGACGAGGTGGCGCCCGCCGGGGAGCTGCCCACCGAGGAGCACGACAAGCCCGTCCACGCGATCATCACCCCGGACAAGCTCATCAACGTGCGCAGCTAGGCGGCGCCCCCGCCTGGGGATAGCGTCCCTCTCCCGCCGGGACCGGGCCCGCTTGGGGCGGGAACTGGCCGGCGCCAAGCTGGGGGGATGGCTGCTTTCTTTTCTCGCTACTGGCGGTTTGCCGCCGTCCTTGCACTGGTGGCCGGCGTCGGGGTGGCGCTCACGGTTCTGCGGCCGCCCACCGTGCCGGCCGTGGTTTTGGTGGCCGACGTTGCCGCCGGCCAGCCGCTGCCCGCCGGCGCGCTTTCGCTGCGGCAGGTGAGCGCGGCCGGTGTGCCGGGCGACGCGCTGGGCAACGAGGCAGAGGCGCTGGGATCCCTGCCCGCAGTGGATCTGCCGGCAGGGACCGTGGTTTCGCGGGCGCTGCTGCTGCCGGCGCCCGGCCGGTTTGAGGCCCTGCCCGGGCAGATGCTGGTGCCCGTGGAGGTGGTGGACCCGGCCACGTGGGAGCTGGTGCGGCGCGGGGATGAGGTGCGCATCCTGGTCTCCGAGTCCGGCTGGGCGGGCGGGGAAGGTGGGGGCAGCGCGGGCGCTCCGCAGGTGCTGGCGCAGCGCGTGACGGTGGTGGGGCGGCTGGATTCAAACGTCGACGAGGGACCCATTCCCCTTGCTAGTGTGACGAATCCCTGGGGTGACCCAGCCCCGGGGAGACGCTTTTTGGTGGTCAGTGCGCCGGAGGCAGAAGCTACCATGATTGCGTCGCACAGAGGCGAGGGCCGCCTGGCGATCCTCCTTCTGGGTACCGTCCCATAGTTAAGGAGAGAGCAATGCTCAAGGGATTCAAGGATTTCATCACTCGCGGTAACGTCGTCGACCTGGCCGTCGGTGTCATCATCGGTGCCGCCTTCAATGGCATCGTGGCCGCGCTGAACGAGAAGTTCCTCAGCCCGCTCATCGCTGGCCTGTTCGGTCAGCCCAACTTCGACAGCCTGGGGCAGTTCATGATCCGCGACGCCGTGGTCCAGCCCGGCGCGATCCTGACCGCTGTCATCAACTTCCTCATCGTCGCCGCTGCCCTCTACTTCTTCGTGGTGGTCCCGCTGAACAAGCTGGCCGAGGCCCGCGAGAAGGGCGCCGAGGAGGCGCCCGCCGCGCCGGTCAAGACCGACGAGGCCGTGCTGCTGGAGGAGATCCGCGACCTGCTCAAGCGCCAGTAGTCCCCGCTGGCCTAGCGAAAGGGCGGGACGGCAAGTGGAACTTGCCGTCCCGCCCATTTTGCTGCCCTGCGACCTCCGGTCCCTAGAGCTTTGGGGGCGACCGTACAGCAGCCCTGAAAGGCTCTTCACACTCTTCTCCGGTCCCTGGAAGTTTGGGCCGACCTCCGCTAGATACTGCGGGTTGCCCGTTGGGGCGGGGGACGTGGTAGGCGCTGCGGGCGCGCCACGCTGCTTAGGAGGGTTGCCCGCATGGGCGCGGGGACGCGTGGCGAGGCTTGGCTGGACCGGTGTCTGGGCTGGCCACCCGGGCGACGAGGACACAACCTGGGCGACAAGACTGCCACCTCGGCGACAAGAACCCGGGGGTTCTTGTCGCCCAACATGAGTTCTTGTCGCCCAACTTGCGGGCGCGTCGCCCAACAGAAGCGTGGGAACGCCTCAGCTACTCCAGCGAGGTCGACGAGCAGCGGGTTACCAGTGCGGGGGGATCTCCCGCCTTAGCTCCTGCTCCCGTTTGGCCTCGGCCTGCCGGGCGGCCAGCAGCTCCCGCAGGCGCTCGGCCCCCTGGCCCAGGCCGGGCGAGCTGGGGGTGCCCGCTGCGGCTTCCTCTGCCGCCAGCAGTGCCTCCTGTTCCGCCCGGAACTCCGCGCGTGCCCTGGAGCCCGCCACGATCCGCACGTTCTGCTCGCGCGGCAGCTCGGCGGGCAGGCGGAAGCGCAGTTCCCGCTTGCCCGGGGAGACGTCTTGGGGGTTGATGCGGGTGCCGCGCCCGCGCTTGCCTACCATCAGCTCGGGTGGGCCCGGCGCACCACGTGCCCCAGCACCGCGTCAGATTGCGCGCCGCGGCGCACCAGCCCCAGCTCCTTGCGCAGCTCCTCCACGAGCTCTTCGTGGGTGCGCTCCAGGCCGTCTGACTCGATCCAAGCCAGGAGGTCGTCGAGCTGGTCGTCGCCGTAGGCGGCCAGCGGCAAGCCGGTGGCGGTGGGCGGCCTTATCCTGCGGGGCTTGCCCTGGAGAGCCTGGGCGGGCGCGCTCTCCTGCCCCGGCTCCGGCTCGGCAGGCACGCTGTCCGGCTCGGCCGGCACGTCCAGCTCCACCTCTTCCTCCCGCTTCAGCTCGATCATGCGGGAGCGCACTACCTCGACTACCAGGTTCTCCAAGTGGTCGGCCTGCCACTGCGGGTCCAGGAAGATCGCGGCGGAGGAGGCGGTGTGCACCACCCAACCGCGGTCCTCCAGGCGCTCCACCCAGTGGCGGTCACGGCGGCGCTGGCTGGGCTCGGCCACGTAGTCGGCGTTATCGGTCAGCAGGGCCACCACGTACTCATCCGGCAGGTCCGGGTGCCCCAGCGCCAGCGGGATGCGGATTCCGCCGGGAGTGCCGTAATTAGGGGTGACCACTAAGCCCTTGCGGAACAGGCGCTCGGCCAGGTCCACCAGCAGCGGGTCGGGGCCCGCCTCGGCTTCGGCTGCGCCCGCCGCCTCTCCCGCCTCGGCGGGCGAGGCGTTCTCCGGCTCGGCGCCGCCCGCAGCGTCCTGCCCGCTGGGCGGGGTCGGGTGCAGCTTGCCCTCGGCCGCCAGGAGCACGTCGCGCAGCAGGCGCGGGCCCGGGGCCAGCAAGCGGTGCGGGTCCAGTTCCTCGCCGCGCAGGCAGGAGACCACGGTCAGGCGCGAGCGCACGGCGTCCAGCGAGTCCACCAGCCCGGTCAGACCCTCGGGGGTGGCGAGGGTGCCAAAGCGGTGCAGCACCCGGTTGGACTGCGTCTTGGCGAAACCGACGGCCAGGATCACGTGGTCGCGGCGCAGCCCGGCCACGTCCTCCACGGCCTTGACCAGGAAGCCCTCGGCAGCGTCGGCGTAGATGAATGAGGCCAGCTCGGCGCTCTCCTGGGCGGCGCGGTGCACCGCTTCGGTGATACGCGCGGCGTGGAAGGCGTTGAGGGCCACAACGGCCAGCGACTGCTCCGGGCAGAGGAAGGCGTGCTCACGCACCTGCTCCACCACGACCGCCACCTCAACGTCCACTGACTGGATGTTCTCCGCCCCGGGGTTGGGGGTGCCCCGGCCCTCCAGGTGCACCACCCGCATCCGGGAGGTGCGGCGCGGGGCCGGCACCGGGCGCACCAGCCCGCCGTGCCCGTAGGAGGCCAGCAGAGCCGCGATCTCTCCGTCTCGGTCGCCGCGATCGGTGGGCAGGGCCAGGCGCGGCAGCAGGTCCGCCACCTCCGCCCCGATCCCGCCAGGGCGGTGCAGCTCTCCCACCACCACGAGCTGGTTGGCGCGGGCGGCCAGAGAGATAACCCGCTCGATGGGGACGTTGGCCTCCACGATCAACAGGTCGATGGGGGCGTCTTGCGGCAGCAGCGCCGGGGCCAACAGGGCCGGCACCGACCACATGGGCAGCAGGCGGCGGGCCAACGGGAAGTCCACCAGGGTCTGAGTCAACTGACCGGCGTGCTCGGGGGCCAGGCAGTAGCTGAGCTGGGCCGCGCCCTCGTAGTCGCGGTCCACCTCCTCGCGGACCCGGGCCACCGCAGCGCGCAGCAGCGGGCCGGCCAGGGTCTCCACATGCTGCTTGTCCAGCACCCGCACCGAGTAGGAGAGCTGGGAGAGCGCCTGCCCGTCCAGGTTCTGCAGGTGGGAGTCAGCGGTGAGGATGTGCTGGAGCACCGAGACCCACCAGGCGAGCTCGAACTCCTTGAGGAGCATGTCCCCCTCCACGCGGCGGGCGCGCAGATCCGCCACGAGCTCCACCATGCCCATCTGCTCCAGCTCGATGTTGAGCTGGGTGTGGATGGGCAGGTCGTTGCTGTAGGCGGGAGAGGCCAGGGCGGCCAGCAGGCGCGCCAACGGCTCGAAGTGCACGTCCCCGAGCGCCACACCGCCGGGCTTAGCCACCACGGCATCCACCCGCTCCAGCTCGGAGCGCACCAGCTCTGCGTGGCTGCGCAGCTCCGGCAGGCCGGTGGGCAGTACCGGCCAACCGCCCTGGGCGGCGTAGCGGCGCCAGATCTCGCGGCGCTGCTGGACCTTGATGAGCTCCGCGTGCAGGTCGTCCACCGTCCGGCCGGGGCGGACCAGGGACTTGGCCTGTTTGGCCAGGCGGCGGCGGTCGCGCCCGGACATGTCGAAGGAGTGCTCGCGGCGCCACTCCTTGGTGGCGGTGGCGATCACCATGTCCGCAGCGGAGCGCTCGAAGATGGTGGGCAGGAAGACGTCCAGGGAGTCGCGCACCCCGTCCAGCATCTCGAGCTGCTCGATCCACTGGTTGACGGTCTCGGCCTCCACCAGGCCGGTCTCCTCGGCGACGTCGTGCGCATCCACCCGCAGCGTCTCCAGCAAGCCGGCCTGCTCCAGCGGGGTCTGGCCGGGGTAGTCCACCGCCTCGGTGCCGGGCTCGCCGTGCAGGCGCACCACGGACTCCACCACGCTCAGCGCGTGCTCGGGGCTCTCAGGGCGCGCGCCAAACCAGGGGGTGCTGTGCGGCTGGGAGGCGATCAGCCCGGCCTCGTCGGCGCGGCGCAGCAGGTCGTGCGCCGCCGGGCGCCCGGCCTGCGTGATGGCCTCCAACTGGGCGGAGGAGAACTGCACCTTGGTGCGCGGGCAGGGCCGGCCGTAGGTCAGGCCGGAGAGCTCGCCCAGCACCTTGTGCATGGAGGCGTCCCACTCGGGACGGTGCCGGTAGAGGGCCGCGATGTAGTTGGACAGGTCGCGCCGCGCGTTGACCAGGCGCTCGCGCACGTCCGCGATCTCGTCGTCGTTGACCTCGATGGAGTCGCGGCTCAGGGAGGCACGCAGCGCGGCGGCCAGATTGGCCTGCCAGCCGTCCTCGCGGGTGGCGTCGGCGAACAGGCCCTCCAGCCCCAGGTCGGAGACCGCGTGGGCCAAGGCGGAGGCGGTGCGGCGGGAGCCCGGCACGAACACGCTGACGCGGCCGGTGGCGGCGGCGTCGGCCATCACGGCGGACACAGTGCCGGCCAGCTCGGAGCCGGCCGGGGCGTCGACCACCAGGTTGTTGCCTGCCACGACCGCGTCGATCACGTTGAGCTGGTCGGGATCCATGTCGCCCGCGCCGCGCTCGGAGAACGGGTCGCGGTCGGTGGCCTGGGGCTCGGGCAGCTCGGTCTTGAGGACGGAGATGGCGCCGGGGTCCCCCACCAGGCCGGCCACCAGGGCGCAAGAGCGCAGGTCCGGCAGAGCCTCCTGGAAGGCGGTGAGCAGGTCCTCCTCCGGCTGGACCACCAGGCCCAGGCGCAGGGTGTCCTGCTTCTCGAATCCGGGCAGCGCCTCGGAGCCCAGCCGCTGCAGGAAGTCCAGGGCGGCCTGCGGGGAGAAGCCGCGGCGGGTCAGGCAGGCGGTGACCAGGGCGCCGGTGTCCACGTGGATGCCGCGAGCGCGCACCGCGCGCACGAACGCGGGGGCCACCTGCAGGGCCGTGTCCACGGTGAAGGTGACGGAGTCATCAGTGGCGCCGGTGAGCTTGACGGGGCACAGGAGCAGCGGGGCGTGGCCGCGCTGCTGCTCGCCGTCGGCCCCACCGGCCCCAAGGGCCTCGGCGGGCTCCAGCCAGGTGGCTTCACCGATGGCCAGGTGGAGAGGGGCGACCACGTTGTTAGCGCGAGCCTTGGACATGGCGCGGCGGATGGCGCGCACGGTGCGCTGCCCCTCCGCCAGCGCGGCGGGCTCGCGCAACAGGTTGGCCAGGCGGGTGGGGCGGCCGGCAAAGAGCTGGGCGTGCCCGGAGGGGTGGGCGTGGGCCAGGTCCAGGATCAGCTCCTCGCCGCCCAGGTCGGTTTCCGTCACCAGCTTGGTGGACCACTGGATCAGCCGCGTCTCGATGGCGCGCCGGTAGTCCTCTTCGCTGCGAATGCCGGAGGCGGCGTTGCCCTCTGCCGCGTCTTCGTGCTCCGCGCCGGCTCCCGCCCCGGCGCTGCCTGCAGCGGCGGCGTCCGGGGAGGCGGCGAGGATTTGGCCGTCCGGCAGGGCGCCGGGCTGCTCCACGGGGGAGTCGGCCGCGGGAAGCTCCGTGCCGTCACCGGAGGACTTGCGGAAGAAAGAAAAGGGGCTCACTCGCCCAGGATAGGGGCAAAGGGGCGGAATATCGCGGATTTCTGCGGCGTGGCTGGCGGGGTGCTAGGAAGCGAAGTCGGCCGCCGCCCGGCCAGTGAGCGCCCTGGCGATAACCCGGGTGAAGCGGGCGTTGAGGGCCGGTAGCTGGTCGGCCCGCACAAACTCGGCGCGGGTGTTCTCCCCGTCGGCGGGGTGGGGTTCTCCGCCTACCCACTCGTAGGCGAAGGCAATGTCCAGGTAGGAGGCCCTGTCCCCGTTCGGGTACTGCAGCGGCCCGATCGCCTCGGTGGAGAGCAGGCGCACCGCGCGGGCCTCCACCCCGGCCTCCTCGCGGGTCTCGCGGGCCCCGGCCACGGCGGGCTCCTCCCGGGGGTCGATGATGCCCGTGACGGGGGTCCAGTGCCCGTTGTCCGCGCGCTGCACCAGCAGCACCTCCACCGTGGCGGGGTCGAGCTGCGCGTCCCAGTCCACCGGGCGGCGCGCGCCGGTGGAGTCGGGCAGGTGGCGCAGCACCACGGCGGTGACGCCGGGCATCCACAGCTCGGCGGTGCCCACCTTGGCGCGCAGTTCGAGAACGAATTCCGGGGTAGCCATGCCCTCGAGACTACCCCGCCGGCTCCCCCGCCCTCGCCGCGCCCTGTGCCGGGACTCCCCGGGAGCAAAAGCGGCGGTGGGCGCGGGAAACACATCCCGCGCCCACCGCGCCTATTTCCGGATCAGGTTCAGCGACCGAAGAGCTTGCCCAGCCAAGAGCCGCCGGCGCCGGCCTCGCCCTCGTGCCCCTGGCAGCGGTCGGCCTTGGGCACCCCGGCCAGAGCCATCTCGATGTGCTGTCCGCAGCCGGCCCAGGTGGCCTTGCCGCACTTGCCGCAGGTAACTCGCCTACACATGTGTTCAGTTTCCTTCCGTGATGAGGATTTCTGCGGCCCGCTGCCCCAGGGTGGCGCGCAGCGTCAACATGCCGCCGCTGAGGTTGACCGCCTCCAGCCCGGCCGCCAACAGCATGCGGGTGGCCAGGTAGGAGCGCATCCCGGAAGCACAGTGCACGTGGACCTTGCGGCCGTTGGCCGCAGCGCGCACCTCCTCCAGGCGCTCGCGCAATTCGGTGTGCGCGATGTTTAGGGCTCCGGGCAGGTGCCCGGAGGCGTATTCGGCGGGGCTGCGCACGTCGAGCACAAACCCGCCGGCCAGAACGTCGTCCAACTGGGTGGCGTGCCAGATGGGCATGGTGCCATCCAGGACGTTGCTGGCCATCATGCCGGCCATGTTCACCGGGTCCTTGGCGGAGCCGAAGGGCGGGGAGTAGGCCAGGTCGAGGTCGATGAGGTCTTCCATGTGCATGCCGGCCTTGAGGGCGGTGGCAAACACGTCGATGCGCTTGTCGACGCCGGCCTCGCCGACACCCTGGGCGCCGAGGAGCTTGCCGTCGCGGCCAAAGTGCACAACGAGGTGCATCTGCACGGCACCGGGGAAGTAACCGGCGTGGTTCATGGGGTGCAGGTGGATGGTCTCGTACTCGATGCCGGCGGCGTCGAGGGAGGCGCGGTTGGCGCCGGTGAGGGCGGCGGTGAGCTTGCCCACGCGGACGATCGCGGTGCCGGCCAGGGTGGGCAGCTTGTGGTGGGTGCGGCCGGAGATGGCGTCGGCCACCAGGCGGCCGGCACGGTTGGCGGGGCCGGCCAGTGGGACGGGGCGGCGCATACCGGTGGCGCTGTCGACGGAGACGGTGGCGTCACCGACGGCCCACACGCCCTCGACGTTGGTGCGCCCGACCTCGTCGACGATGATCGCACCGCGCTCGCAGTTCACGCCCGCGCCCTCCCACAGGGCGGTGTCGGGGCGCACGCCGACGGAGAGGACGACGAAGTCCGCCTCCAGTGCCTCGCCGTTGCCCAGTTGGACGACGTCGCTCTCGGCCCCGCTCTCGATCGCGGTCGCGCCGACGCCGTCGTGGACGGTGACGCCGATGCGCTCGAGTTCGGCGCGCACCAGGGTGGCCAGCTCGGACTCGAGGGGCGGCAGGACGTGCGGGGCGAGCTCGACCAGGTCGACGTGCAGGCCGCGGTGAGCCAGGGCCTCGGCAGCCTCCAGGCCGATGAAGCCGGCACCCAGGACGACGGCGCGCTTGGCCTGGCCGGCCAGGCGCTCCAGCTCGAGGGCGTCGGGGACGGTGCGCAGCGTGTGGACGCGCGGGGAGTCGATGCCGGGGATCGGCGGACGCAGCGCGAAGGCGCCGGGGGCCAGGATCAGGTGGTCGTAGGTGAGCTCGTAGGAGCCCTCGGGGCCCTCAACGCCCACGACGCGCTTGTCGGTGTCCAGCGCGGTGACGGCGGAGTTGACGCGCACGTCCAGGGCCAGGGCGGCCTTGAGCTTGGCCGGGGTCTGGACCTCCAGGGCGGCGCGGTCGGTGATCTCGCCACCGACGTAGTAGGGCAGGCCGCAGTTGGCGAAGGAGACCTCGCCGCCGCGCTCCAGCACGATTACTTCCGCGTCCTCCTGCAGGCGGCGCAGGCGTGCCGCCGCGCTCATGCCTCCGGCGACGCCGCCGACCACTACAACTCGCATGGCTCTCCTTCTCCCCCGGGGCGCGCGCCCCGCTCACACTGACAAAATACCCCCGGGGGTATAGAATGGCAAGTGTTCACGGCGAAAGGATCCAAATGAGCACGCCCTCCAGCGCAAGCGAGAGCCCCGACCACGCTGCCGCCGCCGAGGCCGACGCCGCGCAGCGCAAGATCCTCAACCGCCTCAAACGCGCGCGCGGCCAGCTCACTGCCCTGATCGACTCCTTCGAGAACGGCGCGGACTGCCGCACGGTGGTAACCCAGCTCTCGGCCGTCAGCTCCGCGCTGGACAAGGCGGGCTTTGCGATCATCGCCACCGCCATGCGCAACTGCGCCCTCGCCGACGCCGCCCCCGCCGGCACACACGCCGGCCACGTGCAGGGGGGCGCGGGCGAGGTAACGTCGGCCACCAAGACGACCAAAACTGGCGCACCGCTCACCCACGACGAGCTCGAAAAGCTCTTCCTCTCCCTCAGCTAGACGGTCCGCTCCTGGGCGCCGGCCGGCCCGCAACCCGCGCACAGGCAAAGCAAAGCGCCCCCGGTGCAGGCAGGGGGCGCCTCTGGGGCGGCGGGGCTAGAGCGCGCTCGCGCCGCCCGGCACCACGCGCGTCACGTGCCCGGCGCGCATCTCCACCACGTTGTCAGCGAACTCGCGCACGTCCGGGTCATGGGAGGCGATCACCACGACGGCCCCACGGGCCGCCTCCTGGCGCAGCACCTCGTGAATGATCTCGGTGGAGGCGACGTCGGCAGCCGCGGTGGGCTCGTCCGCCAGCAGGATCGGGGCCTGCTGCACCAAAGCCTGGGCCACCAGCGTGCGCTGGCGCTGTCCGCCGGAGACGCGGGACAACTGCCTATCCGCCAGGTCGGTGATGCGCATCGTCTCCATCGCGCCGACCACGCGCTCGCGATCCGCAGCAGTGAGCGGGGCCAGCAGCCCCCGCGCGGGCCAGCACCCCATCTCCACGGCGGCCCGCACGGTCAGCGGCAGGCGGTCCGGGGTGGGCGGGGCCTGTGGCACGAGCGCCACTCGCTTGCCGGCCAGCCCGTCCACGTGTCCCCCCTCGATGTCCAGGCAGCCCGCGAGCGCCAGCAGCATCGTGGTCTTGCCGCAGCCGTTGCCGCCCCACAGCAGGGTGATTTGCCCGGCGGGGAGCAGCACGTCGACGTCGTCCAGGGCCAGGATTTCCCCGCGCCGCACCGTCACGCCGTGCAGGCGCAGCCCCGCGCCTACCTCGATGTTTCCCTTTGCCCTCCCCTCGGCGTTGCGGTCGGTTGCGCCGCCGACGTTGCCGCCGTCCTGCTCGTCGAGCGCTTCCTGGCTTCGCTCCGCGTTTTCTGCCTGCATGTGACCAGCCTACCGCTGCGTTCGAGAATGGTTCGCAACTAGACTGTGGGTATGCAATTGGCTCCGTGGATCCTCGAGCCCCTCCAGGCCTCCTTTTTCACCAACGCCCTGTGGGGTGGAATCCTTGCTGCCCTCATTTGCGCGGTGGCGGGCACTTGGGTGGTGGTGCGCGGGATGGCCTTCCTGGGGGAGGCCGTCTCTCACGGCATGCTTCCCGGCGTGGCCATCGCGGCGGTGGCCGGCGCCTCCCCGCTGGTGGGAGCGGGGATCTCCGCCCTGGTGATGGCGATCGGGATTGGCTGGTTGACGCGCCGGGCGCGCCTGAGCCAGGACACGGCGATCGGCATCGCCTTCGTGATCATGCTGTCTATCGGCGTGATCATCGTGTCCAAGTCCCGCAACTTCGCCACCGACCTGACGGCCATTCTCTTCGGTGACATTCTGGCCATCTCCACCGCCGAGCTGTGGGTGCTCACCGGTGGCCTGGCCCTGGTGATGGCGCTGGCCTTCCTGCTGCGCCGCCCCCTGACCGCGTTGGCGCTCGATGAGAACCTGGCCCGCACCCTGGGCATGCGCCCCCGCCTGGCGCAGGTGGCGCTGACGATCCTGGTGACGATCGCGGTCGTGGCCTCCTACCGCGCCATCGGCTCGCTGCTGGTGGTGGCCCTCCTGGTGGCGCCTGCGGCCACCGCTTCCCTCTGGGCCCGCTCGATTCCCGCCGTGATGGCCTGGGCCGCTCTGCTCGGCTCGGTGGCCGTGGTGGCGGGACTGTACATCTCTTGGTTCGCCGCCACCGCTGCGGGGGCCTCTATCTCCGCTGTTTCCGGCCTCTTCTTCTTGGTCGCCGCCAGTTTGCGGCCCCTATTCCACCGGCGCTCCTGCGCACCCGCCGACGCTCTTGTGGCCGGCGCTGCTCCCGGGCCCGCCCCCACTTCGCACTGATTTGGAGAACAACATGTCCGCTTCCGTTCGCACGCGCTTCGTGGCCTTGGCCGCGGCAGGCGCCATCGCCCTGCTGGGCGGCTGCTCTCAGTCCGAGGAGCACCACGACGAGCACGGCCACCACCACGAGCACGAGGGCCACGACCACGGCGGCCACGGGCACGTGGAGGGCGCCGAGCAGTTGAAGGAGCCTGCCCTGTCCCTCGTGACCGCCTCCGTTGCGGGCGAGGTGCATCTGGTGGACCTGGCCAGCCTGGAGTCCGCTGAGATCGCACACCTGCACAGCGCCTCCGCCCTGTCCGGGGACGACCGCTACGTGGCGGTGCAGACCGAGGCCGGCGTGGAGCTGGTGGACTCCGGCGTGTGGACCTGGGAGCACGGCGACCACGCCCACTACTACCGCGCCGTCCCCGGCGTGGTGGCGCAGGCCAAGGGAACTGGCGGCGCCGTGGCCTCCTCGAACGACCTGACGGTGGTGCGCGCCGGCGATGCAGCCCTGGTCCTGGACAAGGAGGAGCTGCAGCCCGGCACCCCCTCCACCGCCGGCCTGGCCGTGCCTGGCGTTAAGTTCGCGGCGCTGGTGGAGGACACCCTCATCACCGTCGAGGGCGGCCACCTGGTGACCCGCGAGTTGGGGGACCCGCTGCCGGCCGCGCTGCCCGCCGCCCAGAACCCGGTGCCGTGCGCCGACTTCGCCGGTGGGGCGGCCAGCCGCGCCGGCGTCGTGGTGGCCTGCGGCAACGTCGTGCACACCGCCACTCTGGACCACCAGACCGAGGAGGTTGTCTTCGCCAGCCACACGCTGTTGGACGTCGACGCCGCCGCGCCGGCCCGCTTCTGCGGCCGTGCCAACCACCCGCACATGGCCGCCCTGTCCATGGACGGCAGCGCCCTGTGGCTGGTGGACATGCGCGAGGCCAAGGTGACCCGCGTGGAGATCAAGGCCCCGCTGGCTTCCGCCTGCGCGCTCGGTGACGACGCCAACCGCATCGCCGCCGTGGACACCACGGGCGCGGTGCGCGTCTTTGCGGGCGCGGACACCTCCGCCCTGCAGGAGGCGGCCGTGAGCGAGGGCGTTGCCTCTGCCGACTCCGCCAAGCTGGGGGTTGGCGTCACCGCCAACCGCGCCTACGTGGTGGGCGCCGACGGCAAGTCCGTGGTCGAGATCGATCCGGCCGACTCCGCCCGCGTGGCCCGCACCATCCCCACCGAAAAACTGCTCGGCTTCGCTGTGGTGGGGCAGTGAAGCGCCTGCTTGCCGGTCTGGTTGCCGCCTTCGCCGCACTCGCCCTGAGCGCGTGCGCCACCTCCGGCTCCTCCGCGGAGGGAGACCGCCCCTCCGTGGTGGTCACCACCAACATCCTGGGCGATGTCGTCTCCCAGGTGGTGGGAGACCAGGCCGAGGTCACCGTGCTGATGCCGCCAAACGCTGATCCCCACGCCTTCGGGGTCTCCGCCCAGGAGGCGCTCAAGATGCAGCAGGCCGACCTGCTGGTCTACAACGGACAGGGCCTCGAGGAGGACCTGATTAAGCACGTGGACGCGGCCGGCAAGGAGGGCGTGACCCTGTTCGCTGCCACGGACTACGTGGACCTGCTGGACTACTCCACCGCCGACGCCTCCGGCCCCGACCCGCACTTCTGGACCGACCCGACGCAGATGATCAAGGTGGTTGAGGCCTTGAAGGGCGAGCTGTCCAAGGTCGAGGGGATCGATCCGGCGGCGATTGCCGCGAGCGCTGAGGCGTACCGGGACCAGCTGGCCGGGGCGGACGCTGACATGGAGGCGGCGTTCTCCCCGATCCCGGCCAACAAGCGGGCCCTGGTGACCAATCACCACGTCTTTGGCTACCTGGCCAGGCGCTACGACTTCACCGTGATCGGGGCGGTGATCCCGGGCGGCGCCACCCTGGCGGCGCCCTCCGCAGCCGACCTCAGCGAGCTGGCCGAGGCCGTGCGCACGGCCGGCGTGGGCGCGATCTTTGCCGACGTCTCCAGCCCCGACAAGCTGGTGCAGTCGCTGGCCGCCCACACCGGGGTGGACGTGCAGGTGGTTCCCCTCTTCACCGAGTCCCTCTCCGAGCCCGGCGGGGAGGCACCCACCTACCTGGACATGCTGCGGGTCAACAGCACCCGCATCGCTGAGGCTCTGCGGTAGCCGTCAGCGCAGCAGAGAGCGGTCCGGCCAGTGCTCCTCGCACTGGCCGGACCCTTTTGTCACTCGCAGGCGGTGATCTCGTAGAGGTAGGACCCCGCCCCGTTGCTCATCACCTCGGTGAAGCCCTCCCAGCCCGGGGGGACGTCCACGCCGTACCAGCGCGTGTAGTCGTAGTGGATGGCAAAGCCGCCGGTCTTAGGGGTGTTGTTGCGCGGCATCGAGAGCAGGTACTGCAGGCCATTTCGCTCCAGCAGGGAGCACACCTCCGGCTTGGTGGCCGCGTAGATGGTGGTGGAGCGCAGCAGGTTCTGGTCCTCGGTGGGCTTGCCGATCCAGTTGGCCTCGAAGGAGCGGTAGTAGACGTTCAGGCCCACCAGGGAGTAGCCGAAGGCGGAGCCGTCGTAGGGGTCGTTCAGGACGCGCTTGTCCCCCAGGTACTCCTTGACCTCCCGCATGAACTGCAGCTCCCGGCCGGTGAGCGGCGGGTCGTCGTCCAGGACGGTGTAGCGGTAGACCCGGTCGGCACGGTCCACGTAGTTCTCGCTGCCCATCGTGCGCACCACCATCTGGCCCGTGACCAAGGTGGCCACGAGGACGCCCACGGCGCCGGCGGCGAGCGCCCCGCGGCTCTGCTCGCCGCCGCGCCTGCGCGCCACCACGCCCAGGGCGTCGCCCGCCAGGCGGGCCAGGGAGTCCAGCGCGGCGGCCAGCAGCGGGACGGCCACCAGCACCGGGATGGCGGCCAGGCGGCGCTGGTCGTGGTACCAGAAGCCGGTCAGGATGTCCCGCAGGATCGAGGGCAGGGCGAAGTTGGTGACGTTCACAGACGGCACGCCGGAGCCCACCACGTAGACCCCCATGGCCACCAGCAGGGCGCCCACCAGCCAGGTGGGCCGGTCGCGGCGCAGCCAGCGCTCTGCCAGCCACACCAGCACCGCGATGCCCACGCCTGCCCACAGGAACGGGGTGGGGTGGAAGTCAGGGGTGGCGCCGGTCAGGACCTCGTCCAGCGCGCCGCGCAGGTCGGTGTGCGCCGGCCAGTCCACCAGGATGGTTCGCTCCATGAGCTTGGTGCGGTGCAGCCCGAACCAGGCCACGGCCATCACGCTCAGGAAGCTCACCCAGCCGACGGCGGCCCACAAAGCTGGGTGCTCGATGGCACGGCCCCCCGGGCGCCACGAGTGTGTCAGCAGCCAGATCTGGCCCAGCATGAACGGGGTCAGCAGGATCGCGGCCGTGAAGACTCCGTTGGGTTGGGCCAGCGCCACGCCCACGAACGACACGAAGAAGCCCAGGCCCAGGGAGGCCAGGCGCCAGCCGCGCGCGCTGAACAACTGGACGAACAGGGCAATCGCCGCCGGCAGGATGGCCCAGGACAGCGCGTTGGAGTAGAGCACGCCCCACATCAGGAACTGCACCGGGAAGGCAGCAAACAGGGCGCTCACGGCGCCCGTGGTGAAGAGGGCAAACGGGCGGCCCGGCAGCAGGACGCGGGTCAGGGCCATGGCGGAGAGCGGCCAGACCACCAGCACCATCGCGTAGACGTTGGCGTTGACGGACACCGGCAGCCAGGCCTTGGTGGCGTTGACCACCAGCGCCACCGTGCCGTGCCAGGCGGAGGGGTAGAAGGAGGAACCGATCGTGTTGTCCACCAGCGCCGCCCCCACAGAGGAGCCGTTGGACTGCTCCAGCATGTAGGTGATCACGGAGAAGTGGAACGGGGTGTCGTACGTCTGGGTGATCGCCTCCGGCGTGGCGAATCCGCGCAGGTAGGTGTACCACTGCACAAAGCCGCCCACCAGGAGGCCGGCCGCCACGCTGGCCCACACCACCCAGCCCCGGGCCAGCGGCTCGCGCGCCACGCCCAGGAGCGACCACTTACTCGCGGCGACCGCAGTCTTTGACTCGGCGGCGGGAACGTCGTCCACCTCTCCCTTGCCGCGCAGGCGGAAGAGGGCGAAAACCAGGGCGGCGAAAAGCAAGCAGGCCGCGCCTACCACGTACAGGTTAAAGGGCACGCCCAGGCGGCCCAGCACGATCGCGCTACCGCCCACCAGACCGACCGAGAGCACCGGCGCGAACAGCAACACGTCCACTCCCCGCTTGCGCATCGCAAACGCGAGGGCCGCGCCCGGCGCCACGTAGACAAAAACGCTCAACAAAACCGGCAGCAGCAAGGCCCACCCCCGAAAGAAAGTAGCTAGTTTCTAAAACCCTAACCTGTGTAACTAAAACCGGTACAGGCAACTAGGCAGTAGGGTGGAGCCGGGCTAGCTCTCCCTTGCCCCATCCAGATTTCCACTTCAGAAGGCCAGCCGTGATTCCAGCCGACCTCAAGATCGCCGCGATCGTCCCCTGCTACAACGAAGAGGCGGCGATTGCCACAGTAGTGAAGGACCTGCGCGCAGCGGTCCCCTCCATGGAGATCTACGTCTACGACAACAACTCCACCGACCGCACCGCCGAGGTCGCGGCGCAGGCCGGCGCAATCGTGCGCTTTGAGGGCCGCAAGGGCAAGGGCAACGTGGTGCGCCGCGCGTTCGCGGACATCGACGCCGACGTCTACCTGATGATCGACGGCGACGACACCTACGACGCCGCCGCCGCGCCCGGCATGATCGAGCTGCTGGTGAACCAGAACCTGGACCACGTGCTCGGCTGCCGCGAGGACGACAAGGACAACTCCGCCTACCGCCCCGGCCACGCCCAGGGCAACAAGGCCTTCAACTCCCTGGTGAGCTGGCTGTTCAAGGAGAAGGTGACGGACATGCTCTCCGGCTACCGCATCTTCTCCCGCCGCTTTGTGAAGTCCTTCCCGGCGCTGTCCCACGGTTTTGAGATCGAGACCGAGCTGACCGTGCACTCCATGGCCATGCGCGTGCCGCAGCGCGAGTACGGCGTGGGCTTCAAGGACCGCCCCGAGGGCAGCGAATCCAAGCTCTCCACCTTCAAGGACGGCTTCAAGATCCTGGGCCTGATCTGGCGCCTGCTCTCCCACGAGCGCCCCACCCTGTTCTACGGGATGTGGGCGGCACTGTTCGCGCTGACTTCCCTGGCCTTTGGCCTGCCGGTGGTGTGGGAGTTCGCGCAGACCGGCCTGGTGCCGCGCCTGCCCACTGCGGTGCTCTCCTCCGGGCTGGGCATCATCGCGGTGCTGGCGGCGATGGTGGGCATCATCCAGTCCGGCGTGCTGAAGGCGCGCCAGGAGGCGATTCGTTTGGCCTACCTCAACTACCGCGCCCCGCTGGGCTAGTTCCCGCCCCGGGTACCGCCCGTAACGTCCCCGCGCTCGCCAGAGCCCGGGGACGTTTTTGCCCGACGCTGCGCCGGCCGCCCTCATTCTGACGTCGGGGCACTGCGGCTCCGCTTCAAGCTCACACCCCCTAGGTAGTGACGCCACGTCAGATTATCTCTTAGGCTTGCCTTAGCTCATTTCTTGGAGGGTTTGATGCGTAAGGCACCCGTGATCCTGCTGGCCCTGGGGTCCTCTGCGGCCCTGGCGGGCACCTACCTAGCCGTCGGCGCCGGGGTGGACGCGCTCCTGGCGCGCACCTCCCCCACCGCCGCGCTGCTCCTGGCCGGCGCGCTGGCCGCACTCTCCGGCCTGCTGGCCTGGGCCGTGGTGCGCATAACCACCGCCGCCCAGCCCAAGGTGGAGAGCGAGACCCGCCACGCCCTGCTCACCCACCTCTTTGCGCTCGGCGTCACCCAACGCACCCGCGAGCGCGCCGGTCGCCTGGTGAACACCGCCACCGACGGCGTGGAGCGCTACGCCGTCTACCGCACCATCTTCCTGGCCCCGCAGCTGGCCTCCCTCCTCACCCCGCTCTTGGTGGTGGGGATCGTCGCGGTCAGCCTGGACTGGGTCAGCGCCCTGGCGCTGGCCGCCTCCGTCCCGATCGTCCCGCTCTCCATCGCCCTCTTCCAGCGCGCCTTCAAGCCCGTCTCCAAGCGCTACCGCGCGTCCTCGCGCGCCCTGGCCGCCCAGGAGCTCGACGCCATCCAGGGATTGTCCGCGCTGGTGCAGATGAACGCCTCCGGCAAGATGGCTACCTCCCTGGCCGCCGCTGCGGAGGAAGTGCGCGTCCGCGTGATGCGCTACCTGGCCGGCAACCAGCTGGTGCTGTTCATCGTGGACTCCGTGTTCAGCCTGGGAATGATCACCGCCGCCACCGGCCTGGCGCTGTGGCGTTACGACGCCGGCGCGCTCAGCGCCGGGCAGGCCCTTGCCCTGGTACTGCTCAGCGCCATCATGCTGGACCCGCTGGACCGCATTGGCCAGTTCTTCTACCTGGGCATGGGCGGCATGGCCTCCGGCCGTGAGATCAAGCAGATCCACGCCGAGGTCCCCGCCGCCGCCGACTCCCCCACCGCCGCCGTCCCCGCCACCGTGGCCGCCCCCGGGCGGATCGAGGTGGACGACGTTGCCTTCGCCTGGGAGGAGAACGTGCCGGTCCTCGCTGCGGCCAGCCTGGCGGTGGAGGCCGGCGAGAACGTCGTCCTCACCGGCGAATCCGGGGCGGGCAAGTCCACGCTCTCCGCCCTCCTGCAGGGCCAGCGCCGCCCGGAGCGCGGCGCGATCCGCCTCGAGGGGCACGACCTGCGCGCCGTCCCACTGGACTGGGCGCGCTCGCGCCTGGCCGTAGTGGAGCAGACCACCTACCTGTTCTCCGGGACGCTGCGCGAGAACCTGGCGATCGCCAACCCGCAGGCCAGCGATGAGGAGATGCTCACCGCGCTGCGCACCGCCCGCCTGGGCGAGCTGCTGGAGCGCCTGCCCGCCGGCCTGGACACCGTGGTGGGCGAGCGCGGCCTGGCCCTGTCCGGCGGCGAGGCCCAGCGCCTGGCCGTGGCCCGCGCCCTGTTGAAGGACGCCCCGATCCTGCTGCTGGACGAGCCCACCGCGCACGTCGACCTGGCCAGCGAGGCCGACCTCCTGGCTGCGCTGGCAGAAGTCTCCGCCGGCCGCACCACCCTGACCATTTCCCACCGCGCCGCCACGATCGCCGCCGCCGGACGCGTGGTGGAGCTGAAGGACGGAGCCCTGCTATGAGGGAAGAACTGCCCCGCTCTGCCCCCGCCACCGCCGCCACGATCGCCGCTGCGGGCCAGGCCCGCCCCGCGTCTTCTCCCGCCGGTCGGGCGCGCGAGGGCGCGGCGAGAGGAGCGACCGCAGGAGCGTCGTCCACCCGCCGGGCTAACCAGGGAGCAGCCGAGCTGACCATCTGGCAGCTCTCCGCACGGCTGCTGCACGTGGCGCGGCCGGTGATCGCCCCGCTGGGTTTCTCCCTGCTGGCGCGCCTGGCCCAGCTTCTGGTGGGCATCGCCATGTTCGGTCTGGCCGGTTGGCAGATCGCGGCCGTGGCCACCGGCGAGCCGGGTGCGCTCACCACCGCTCAGACGCTGTGGTGTCTGGTGGGGCTGGCGCTGGCCAAGGCACTGCTGCGCTACCTGGAGCAGTTCGCGGGCCACTGGGTGGCCTTCCGCTCCCTCGCGCTGCTGCGCGGGCACTTCTTCACCTCCCTGGAGCCGCAGGCCCCGGCGCTGACGGAAGCGATGGACTCCGGTGACCTGCTCTCGCGCGTCACCAAGGACGTGGACCGGGTGGAGGTCTTCTTTGCCCACACGCTGGCGCCGCTGACCACGGCCATCCTGGTGCCGATCTCCGTCCTGACCTACCTGGGCGTGGCCGGTAACTGGTGGCTGGCCCTGACGCTGGCGCCGTTCCTGGTGCTGGCCGGGGCCGTGGTGCCATCCCTGGGCGGGCGCACGGGTGAGGAGGCGGCGCGGCGGATTCGCGCGGCGCGCGGCGCTCTCTCCCACCAGGTGACCGACTCCGTGCAGGGCGTGCGCGAGGTGCTCGCGTTCGGGGGCCAGGCGCGCCGCCTGGAACAGATGAGCGCCCACGAAGAGCAGATCGCCGCCGGCCTGCGCGCTGCGGGCGGCTGGGTGGCCGCGCGCCGGGGCCTGAACCAGGCCCTGCTGGGAGCGTGCGTCGTGGCGATGACGGCGGTGGCGGGCCAGCAGTGGACCGCCGGGGCGCTCTCTGCGGGCCAACTGGGCATGGCCATAGGCGTTGCGCTGGCCTCGTTCGCGCCCGTGCTGGCGGTGGAGGACTTCGCGGTGGACCTGGACCAGGCCTGGGCCAGCGCCCGCCGCATCTTCGAGGTCACCGACCGCGCGCCGCTGGTGGCCAGCCCCGCTAACCCCGCGACTATCTCCACCGACGGCCCGGTGGGCGTGCGCGTGCGCGGCGTGGACTTCACCCACCCCGACCTGCGTACCCCGGCCGCCGTTTTCCCCGGTGGCAAGGGGGACGACGTTGCCGCCGGCGCCCCCGCTGGTGCCGCCCGCCCCCAGGTGCTGCACGGCGTGGACCTGGACATTCCGGCCGGCAAGGTGACCGCGATCGTGGGGGCCTCCGCCTCTGGCAAGTCCACCCTGGCCTCCCTGCTGACGCGCACGTGGGACGCCGACGCCGGCTGCGTGGAACTGGTGGGCGCCGACTCAGCGGCGGTGGACGTGCGGGACCTGGACCTGGCCCGCCTGCGGGAGGTAGTCGCCTATGCACCGCAGCGCCCGCACGTGTTCAACATGAGTGTGCGAGACAACCTGTTGCTGGCCGCGCCGGGCGCCGCCGCGGACCGCCTGGCCGCCGCGTGCAGCGCCGCCGCGCTGGACCAGTGGCTGGCCACCGAGCCCAACGGCCTGGAGACCCGCGTGGGAGAGATGGGCGAGCGTGTCTCCGGCGGGCAGCGCCAGCGCCTAGCCCTGGCCCGCACCCTGCTGCGCGCCGCGCCCGTGACTGTGCTGGACGAGGCCACCAGCCAGCTGGACGCGGCCACCGAAGCGCGCGTGCTGGATGGCATCACCAAGGCCACCGCCGGGCACACCCTGGTGGTGATCGCCCACCGGATCTCCACGGTGAAGGACGCCGACCAGATCGTGGTCATGGACCGCGGGCGCGTAGTGGAGGTGGGCACGTGGGATGAGCTCATCTCCCGCCCGGGCGGGGCCCTGGCGGCCCTGGCCGCCCGCGAGTCTGCCGCCAGGGGCGCCTGAGCCGGGCGCACTCCCCGTCTCACCCCAAAAGACGGGCCCGCCAACTCCTTGACGCGAGGCGGTGTGCCGCTACGCTCGGATTCACCGGAACTTTCGCTTTGGAGGGAGGAGAAATGAAAACTCCACTACGGTCGAGTGTTGCTGTGCTAGCCCTCGCGTTCGCCGCCACCCCCCTGATTGCGTACGCGCTGCCCAGTGCGGATTCGCCAGCGAATTCCGCCATCGAGGCCTTCCTAACGGATGAAGCACAGCGGTCGCCCGCAGGCGATTACGACTTCGTCTCCGGGTACTTCCTAGACGACGCGGGCAAGCTGGTGGCCAGGACCTACGCGGACGGCGCGGACGCCGAGCAGCTGGCGCAGCTGGCAACGCAGGCGCAGATCCTCGCCTCGCAGTACACCCAGGCGGAAATCAGCCTCCTGGAGTCCAAGCTGGCAGAGCTAGCCCAGGCCCCCGGCAGCGGCGGATTCTTTGCAGAATACGACGCGCGCCAGGACCTCTACGTGATCACGGGCAAGGTAGACCCGACCGCGGTCGCAAATATCCTTGGCGCCGCCACCTCCTCAAGCGGGCACGGCGACCCCGGGGGGCGTTTCTCCCGCTCGCGGTTCAACGACTGGGGGCCGGACACCTTCTAGGTGTCCGGCCCACCCGTTTGGTCTAGAGCGTGGTCAGCTTGACCCTGCCACCCCAAACTGCGGAGAGGGCCACCAGCCCGGCCGCCGCCAACGGGGCGGTCCACCACGGCAGGTGCAGGTAGGCAGCCACCGAGGGCGCGCCGTACACGGGCACAAAGTGCAGCGCCGCGAGCGCCGCGATCGCCAGCCAGGGGACGATCAACACTGTCCCGAGCACCCAGTGGAAGGTCCTAAAGCCCAGACTTATCAAGCGCCCAGCGGCTGCCAGAGCGATGACGGAGAACACGAGGAACACCGCCAGCGAGTGGAGCTGGCCGATGTAGGGCTCGAAGCCCTCCTTAGTTGTCCCCGGGTAAATCAGCGCAATCAGGCCACGCAGCGCGTAGTAGAAGACCACCACGCCTGCGATGATCAGAAAGTCCGCCACCCACGACGCCTTCACCTGCTGCGTCCGGGAGGCCCCGCTGCTCGCATCCACCGACGGCAAGGTGTGCTCCAGAACGCCCATCACCAGCATAAACGCCCAGACCACGGCCATAAGGTTGAAGCTGAGCAGCGCCGGATTAATGGGCTCGACGTCCATGGCGGACCGCAAAACCAAATTCAGGGCCAGGTTTGCTGCGGAAAAGACGAAGATCGTGGCGATGTAGCTGGTGCCCATCTTGAGGTTTGCCTTGACCAGCTTCCAGAGGTTGGGCGCGGCCGGGGAGGCAAGCGCCGCCGTCTGCACAGTGTTGGTGGCCATGTCAGTTCTCCTTCTGGATCAGGTGGACAAAGGCGTCTTGGAACGGCACCGCGCTGGACTGGATGCCCTGCGCGGACAGCTTGGCGAGCACGCTCGCGTCCAGCTTGGCGTCCAGCACCACCTCCCGGGTGGGGCCCAGCTCCCGGGTGCTGACAACTTGCCAGCCGGCTTCACGCACGGCGGCGGACAGAACGTCGGCCGGCCCCACCAAGGCGGTGAGGCGGGCGCGCAGTCCCTCGGCGGGCGCGGCGGAAAGAACGGCGCCGCCCTTGAGGATCACGACGTCCTCGATGAGGTTCTCCAACTCGCTCACCAGGTGGGAGGAGAGGATGATGGTGCGCTCGCCCTGCGCAGCAATCTTGGTGATCTCCTCGTAAAAGGTGTAGCGGTTGGGCACGTCCATGGTGGCCTGGACCTCGTCGAGCAGCACCACGGGGGCGCCACTGGCCAGCGCGCCGGCCGCCAGCAGCATGGCGCTCTGGCCGCGCGAGTACTTCCTCACCTTGTCCTGCATGGACAGGCCGAAGCGGGCGAGCAGGTGGCCGAACAGCTCCTGGTCCCAGCTCGGGCGGCAGGACGCAAAGGACACGTAGTGATCCAGCATCGCCGCGCCGGTTTCCGCAACCTGCCCGGCGTATGCGCACCAGGCGAGGCGCTCGTCGGGGCTCACCTCCCGGCCGTTCAGGGTGATGCGCCCGCTGCTCTGGGGCAGGTAGCCGGCCAGGATCTTCAACAGGGTGGTCTTGCCCGAGCCGTTGGGGCCAATCAGCCCGGTAACCACGCCGGGGCGCAGCTCCAGGTTGAGGCCGGTCAGGGCGGTCTTCTTCCCGTAGGTGTGGGTGAGGTTCTCAATGCTGAACATGTCATTCCTTCCCGGGGGTGGCCCAGGCGGTGAACTGGGTGGTGACGTGGTCGTGGATCTCCTGCTCGCTCAGCCCGAGCGCCTTGGCTTGGTCCAGGGCGGGGTTGAGGACCTCGGAGTAGTAGGCGGCCCGGCCGACCTGCCGTAGGGTCTGGCGCGCGCCGGCGGCGACGAACATGCCGATGCCGCGGCGCTTTTCCAGCAGCCCGTCGTCGGTGAGCTGCGCGAAGGCCTTGGCGGCCGTGGCCGGGTTGATTCGGTACGTGGTGGCGTACGCGGTGGTGGACATGACCTGATCTCCCTCTCGCAGGGTGCCCGCGAGGATTTGCTTGCGGATGTCTTCGGCTATCTGCACGTAGATAGGCGTGACGGAGTCGAACTGCATGCCCTCACCTCCCTTCGTGTGCCCGACGTTCATTTGTTCGCCGGTTAATTGCATGACTAATGAACCATGCAACCGGCAGGACTGTCAAGCCCCTCTTCAGTCGAGGCGCCCAACCGCCCCCAGAGACGGCCTGCAAAATTTGCAGTAACCTTGCAAGAGCGCGGAAGGCAGCGGGCAAGGTAACACCCGCCCCCCTCCTACGTGGACCCACATTGGGGGACAATGTTTCGGGCTGGCCCTGCGCCAGCGAGAAGCGTTCCCACCCGCCGCTTCTTCGCGCCCACTCTTGTTAACCGAACTGGGGAAGAACGTATGTCTTACGACCTGACCGAGACCCTTTCCTCTCAGGTGCGCGCCGGCTCCGGCCGCCCGCTGCGCGCTTCGACGCAAATGGAGGTATGGCAGGGCCTATCTGCCGCCGTCATCGACAAGATCGCCGACCGCTGGCACGCCACCGAGCGCGCCTACGCCGCCGGCCGCCAGGAGCACTACTTCTCCGCCGAGTTCCTCATGGGACGCGCCCTGCTGAACAACCTCTCCAACCTGGGCATGGTGGAAGAGGCTCGCACCGCGCTGGATTCCTTTGGCCTGAACCTCTCCGAGGTCCTGGAGGAGGAGCCGGACGCCGCCCTCGGCAACGGTGGCCTGGGCCGCTTGGCCGCCTGCTTCCTGGACTCCTGCGCCACCCTGGACCTGCCCGTCACCGGCTACGGCATCCTCTACCGATACGGCCTGTTCAAGCAGCTCTTCGACAACGGCTTCCAGACCGAGCACCCGGACCCGTGGATGGAGGAGGGCTACCCCTTCGTCATCCGCCGCGAGGAGGCGCAGCGCATCGTCCACTACGCGGACCTGACCGTGCGCGCCATCCCCTACGACATGCCGATCACCGGCTACGGCACCAAGAACGTGGGCACCCTGCGCCTGTGGAAGGCCGAGCCGATGGAGGAGTTCGACTACGACGCCTTCAACTCGCAGCGCTTCACTGACGCGATCGTGGACCGCGAGCGCACCATGGACATCTCCCGCGTGCTCTACCCGAACGACACCACGTTCGAGGGCAAGGTGCTGCGCGTGCGCCAGCAGTACTTCTTCTGCTCTGCCTCCCTGCAGGCGATCGTGGACAACTACATCGAGCACCACGGCACGGACCTGAGCGACTTCGCCAAGTACAACGCGATCCAGCTCAACGACACCCACCCGGTGCTGGCCATTCCGGAGCTCATGCGCCTGCTCATGGACGTCCACGGCCTGGGCTGGGAGGACGCCTGGGAGGTCGTTTCCAACACCTTCGCCTACACCAACCACACGGTGCTGGCCGAGGCCCTGGAGACCTGGGAGATGGGCATCTTTGACCGCCTGTTCCCGCGCATCGTGGAGATCGTTCGCGAGATCGACCGCCGCTTCCGCGCGGACATGGCCGAGCGTGGCCTGGACCAGGACACCATCGACTACATGGCTCCGATCCGCCACAACATGGTGCGCATGGCCTGGATCGCCTGCTACGCCTCCTACTCCATCAACGGTGTGGCCGCCCTGCACACGGAGATCATCAAGCGCGAGACCCTGGGCCACTGGCACGCCATCTGGCCGGAGCGCTTCAACAACAAGACCAACGGCGTGACCCCGCGCCGCTGGCTCAAGCAGTGCAACCCGCGCCTGGCGGCCTTGTTGGACGAGGTCACCGGCTCCGATGCGTGGGTGCGCGACCTCTCCGTGCTGGCCAACTTCACCGAGGCCGGCAACAACGCCATTTACGACCGCCTGACGGAGATCAAGAACGCCAACAAGGCCGACTTCGCCGCGTGGATCGCCGCCCGCGAGGGCATCGAGATCGACCCGGAGGCGGTGTTCGACGTCCAAATCAAGCGTCTGCACGAGTACAAGCGCCAGCTGATGAACGCCCTGTACGTGCTGGACCTGTACTTCCGCCTGAAGGACAACCCGGAGCTGGACGTCCCCGCCCGCGTGTTCATCTTCGGCGCCAAGGCCGCCCCGGGCTACATCCGCGCCAAGGGCATCATCAAGCTGATCAACGCCATCGGCGAGCTGGTCAACAACGATGAGGACATCAACGGCCATATCAAGGTGGTCTTTGTCCACAACTACAACGTCTCCCCGGCTGAGCACATCATTCCGGCTGCGGACATCTCTGAGCAGATCTCCACCGCCGGTAAGGAGGCCTCCGGCACGTCCAACATGAAGTTCATGATGAACGGCGCCCTGACGCTGGGCACGCTGGACGGCGCGAACGTGGAGATCCTGGACGCGGTTGGCCCGGAGAACGCCTACATCTTTGGCGCCACCGAGGACGAGCTGCCCGAGCTCAAGCGCAACTACGACCCGCGCTGGCACTACGAGAACGTCGAGGGCCTGCGCCGTGTGCTGGACGCGCTGGTGGACGGCACGCTGGACGACTCCGGCTCCGGTTGGTTCCACGACATCCGCCACTCCCTGCTGGAGGGCGGCTACGAGCCGGCAGACGTCTACTACGTGCTGGGCGACTTCGCGGCCTACCGCGAGGCCAAGGACCGCATTGCTGCCGACTACGCGGACAAGCGTGCCTGGGCCGCCAAGGCGTGGGTGAACATCACCCGCTCCGGCCGCTTCTCCTCCGACCGCACCATCAGCGACTACGCGAGCGAGGTGTGGAAGCTGGACGCCACGCCGATCGACTGATCGCGTCACCTGCCGCAGGGCGGGCCGCTCTTTAGAGTGGTCCGCCCTGCGGCTTTTTTCTGCCCTTTTGCGGCCCGGCCGCGCGGTGGGGGGCGGCAGGAGGAGCGTCGGGCAGGGGTTGGTGGCCGACGTTCGCGCCGGCCTGCGGCTGGGGGTGCCCGTGCGCGGGGTGGCCGCCTGGGACGACGTCGCGCCGGCTGCGCGGTGGGGGCGGCAGGGCGGAGTGTCGGACAGGTTGACAGGGCCGCAAACCTGTGCAACTGTATTAATGTATTAATACAGCAAGGCAGGAGGGCAACTCGATGCACATCGACGACACCCGCCCCATCTGGATCCAGCTGGTGGAGAACTACCGCCAGCGCATCGCCACCGGCACCTGGACGGCCGGCAGCAAGATCCCCTCGGTGCGCGAGCTCGCGCTCGAGGCCGGGGTAAACCCGAACACCGTGCAGCGGGCGCTAACCGAACTCGACCGCGCCGGGCTGACCAAGTCCGAGCGCACCACCGGCCGGTTTGTCACCCTGCAGGACGGCACCGAGCACAAGGAACGCGCCCGGCTGGCCACGCAGGCCACAGACGCCCACGTGCGCACCATGTCCCAACTGGGACTCTCCCTACAGGAAGCCACCGCGCTCCTCACCGAGCGCTGGACCCCGAAGGACTAACGATGAACACCCACACCACCCCGCCCGGCGGCCCGCAGCCGCTGGTAGAGGTGCGCGAGCTGACCAAGCGCTACAAGAACGTCACCGGACTGGACAGCGCCACCCTCAGCCTCGCCCCCGGCCAGATCGTGGGACTGCTTGGCCCCAACAGCTGCGGCAAGACCACCCTGCTTAAGATCCTGGCGGGCGTGCTGGCCGACTACAGCGGCACCGCGCTCGTGAACGGGCTGGAGCCCCACTCCCCCGCAGCGAAGGCCAACGTGGCATTCCTGCCCTCGGTGCAGTTCCTGCACCCGGCCCTCACCCCGTTCAAGGCCATCGACCTCTTCGCGCGATTCTTTGCCGACTTCGACGCCGCCAAGGCCCGCCAGACGATGGAGTTCTTCGCCCTGCCCCTGGACCGCCCCCTCAAGCAGATGTCCAAGGGCATGGCAGAGAAGGTACAGATCGCGCTCATCATGGCGCGCCGCGCCCGCCTCTACCTGTTGGACGAGCCCATCTCTGGCGTCGACCCCGCCGCCCGCGAGGTCATTATGCAGGGGATCCTGCGCGACTTCAGCGAGGACGCCCTCATACTCATCTCCACGCACCTGCTGCAGGACGTGGAACCCATCATCGACACCGCCGTGTTCATGCGCGAGGGCCGCGTGGTGCGCACGGGCAACGTGGATGACCTCCGCGCCGAGCACGGCCTGTCCCTGGACGCGCTGTTTAAGAAGGAGTTCCGGTCATGATTGCCAAGATCTTTGCCCAAGCAGCACGCTCGCACGGGCGTCAGGTGCTCACCCAGCTACTCATCGCCACCGTCATCAGCACCGTGGCGCTGGCAACCGCCTTCATTCCGATCCCGTGGCTGTCCAGCATGATGAAAGGCGTCGTGTTCGGGGTGCTCGTGGCCACGCCGTTCGCGGTGATCGTGCTGGTGGCAGAGTCCTACTGGCGCACGATGTACCGCGACGAGGGCTACTTCACCCACTCCCTGCCGGTGCGCGCCCGCGACCTCTTCTGGGGCAAGGCGCTCTACATACTGGCGGCCGAAGTGGCAGCATTCGTCTTCTCGGCTGCGCTGGGCGCTGCGACGCTCTTCATCTTCCTAGTCCGCGAGCAAGGCTGGGAGAGCGCCCGGATCGCCGTAGAGGCCCTCCTTGCCCAGGTGAACGGTGGCGGCCTCGCTCTCGCCGCCCTGGTCACCCTGCTGTGGCTGTTCGTCAACGCCACCGCCATCCCGGCGATGATGAGCCTCGGCGCGCAGGCCCGCTGGAACTCCCGTGGTTTCCTGTTCCCGCTGGTGTTTCTGGTTGGCTACTACATCGTCAACCAGGTGGTGCTGGCCGCAGCGACGCTCTTCATCCCCGTCTCGCTCGACTGGGGCCAGGGGCGCGTGGTCTTCGAGTCCATGCTCCCGCAGGTGGTCGCCAACATGCGCGACGGCACCCCCGCCACCATCGTTGGCCTGGGCGGCATCGTGTTCGTGCCGCTGCTGGCCCTGGCCGCGAGCTGGTGGGCAGTGCGCGTCATCGAGCGCCGCACCTCGCTGCGCTGAGCTCACTGCGTAAGCGGAGGCTCACCAGCGCAAAAGTTGAGTCCCGCCCAGGGGAACCTGGGCGGGACTCAACTCGTTTTGCCGACGCCTGGCGCCGGTCGGGTGTGCCCCCGAGACGATTCGAACGTCCGACACCCGCTTTAGGGTGGCCGGTTCGAGCATCCCGCCACTCAGACCCGTATTTTCCCGTGATTGTGCGGTTTTTTGGAGGCTTAGCATTGCTAAGTGTTGTCAGATATTGCTTGATGTTGCCCTCAAAGAGGGTAGATAAGAGAGTAGATCTACTCTCTTCGAGTCAGGGCACCGACGGCCTCCATCATGGGACGCACGTTGACATGATCCGTGTACGCGCGGGCGTTCACCTTCTCCGTGTGCCCGAAGTAGGCGGCGCGGATGTCCGGCCTGAGATGGGGTGCCGTGATCGTGTTGAGCGCACCACGCCAGGCGTGCGAGCGCACCTTCGCCAGGAAGGCCAGTTCCTCGCTCTTCGTCGCCACGCCCGTGTAGTACTCGCGCACGGCCTTGTGTACACCTGCCTTGTCCCACGGCCTGCCGGAGGTTGGCTGAGGGATGACTAGGGTGTCGTCCTCACCCCTGCGAGCAAGGAGCCTCTCGCCAACCTCGGGCACGAGCACGGGGATGGTCCGCCCGACCTTCGTCTTCGAGATGGTCGCGGGCACGGTAACCCACACGGTGCCGTCAGCCTCGGTGATGTTCACCCAGGTAATCTGCCTGGCCTCGGAGGCGCGTAGACCCGTGGCTAGTTGGAGTTCGGTCATTTGGATGATCCGCGCGTGCCGAGCCTTCGCCTCGGCCTTGTGCGCCTGGGGCACGTTCTCCTTGCCCGGCATGGGCGAGTCCGGGTCGTCGGCGAGCACGTAGTCCAAGAACGCCTGCCACTCGGCTTGTGTGGGGTAGTACTTCTGCTCTATGTTCTCAGCACGGAGGAAGTCGAAGGACATTCCCCGAATGGGGTTCGAGGGCACGACCTGGTGGACGATGAGTTGGCCGAACACATAGTTCGAGACCACAGAGCGGGTTTGCCGGGCCGTCTCCGGGCCGATCTCCTCAGAGATGGCCTTGAGCGTGCGGATGAGCGAGGAGGCGCTCGTGGCTGCGCTGACGGACTTGCCCAGGGTATGGCGCCGGTAGTGGGCCAGGACCTCCAGGTAGCGCGTCCGCGATGCCTCGGAGAGCCTCTTCTCCTTGATGACGGGCTCGACCTCGCGGTCGAGGAAGTCCGCGATGGCGTCGGCAGGGGTCCAGGAAGTCGTCACGCCGGAGGTCGCCCGTTTTATCTGCTCAGCCTTCTCATAGGCTCTTCGGCGGGCCTCGCCAACAGTTCGGGCCTGTGTCCGCTTCACGTGGAGGCGCCCCTCGAAGTCGCGCACTCGCCAGCGCAGTTCATAGCCGGTCTCGGTCTTGCGGGGCGTCACGGACTTGATGGTGTCCTCGCCCGGTTGCAGTTTCGCTCGTCCCATACCAAAGAGAGTAGATTGTTACGGTGGGTTGTGCAATGTGGTCCGACGCTGTAGACTGGGGGCGCACCGGATGGTCCGGTGCGGCTGACTTCGTAGGATAACGGCCTAC
The DNA here is from genome assembly GCA_030529545.1 of Buchananella hordeovulneris. Classification (GTDB taxonomy): domain Bacteria; phylum Actinomycetota; class Actinomycetes; order Actinomycetales; family Actinomycetaceae; genus Buchananella; species Buchananella hordeovulneris_A. Next base: position 6,064 of record JAUMWR010000014.1, on the reverse strand, counting down.
GTCGGAGCAAGGGAGTCGTCCTCCCCCGCCACCGGTCCCCTACCGCTGGTGAGATGAGGTCAAGGGGTTAGAGCGCACGGGCTCAGACGTTGAACCGCACCGTGCAGGAGTCGCAGCTGGGAGACCTCCCCCGGTTCGGCGAGGAGACTCAGGAGGTCCCGCCCAGGCTGGAGACGCTGCCTTCCTGGGGTAACGGTCGGGGACATCGTCATCGTTGAGAACGCAGCCTTTGCTAGTAGCAAAGGAACCTCCGATGACTACTCCTTCAACCACGGCACCGTTGCCGATATCCCCCTACCTCCTGTCCACCGAGCAAGCCGCTGAGTACCTAGCGGTTTCGCCCGACACGCTGCGCACGTGGCGCTGCCGGGGCCGGGGGCCCGTCTACGTGGCCGTCTCGGCCCGTAACGTCCGTTACCGCGTTGAGGACCTCCGCGCATGGGCTGATGCCCACCTCGTTGGGGGTGGTCGTCGATGACCGGCACCGCCTCCATCACCGCCAGTCAGCCCGCGCCCACCGCTCCCGGGCTGGGTGCCGTTGGGGTGCCTCAGCAGGGTGAGACAGAGGTGCCCGCGCGTGACGATAAGGGGTTTTCGTCACGGAGCACCCCTCCGATTCGCCTGGAAGACGAGCCGATTCTCGGACTGGCGGCAGCCCCCTATGGGGTAGACCCCGTTGCCGCCGCTGCCGCCAGTGCTGTCGCGGCAGGCTGGGCCCGCACCGAGGCTCGCGACACGGCGACCTCGCGGAAGCACCCCGCCGAGTTCACGGTCCTGACCCGGACAGTCGCGTGGTCGGTGTCTGGGGCGGGATCCGCGTTCCGCGACTACCCCTCGATCCAGGCGATGGGCGCTGGCGGTGCACCGGGCATCGTGATCGGGTTCGATACCGAGTTCGTCGGGGTTGAGGAGCTCGACCCTCAGCGGGGTTGGGTCGGCGAGAACGATCATGTCGCCCGCAGGGTGATCTCGTATCAGTTCGCGGCCATCGATCCCACAGACGACACTCGTCTGCGACTGGCGGTTGTGCTCCCTCGTGAGTACGAGGGGCCAATTGGTGTGCGCGTCGCTCGCTTGAGCTTCGAGAGGGCCCTGGAGCTCGCGATCACGGCCCTCGGTCTCCACGAGCACCCGCTCGCTCAGGGGTGGACCGACAAGGGTGTTCCGCTATCGGACTGTGTGGACAGCAAGGGGGTTCGTCGCCCCTCGGCCTGGTTCAGGAAGGGTTGTGCATCCAGGGCGCTTCCGATCACCCTCGTCGCCCATTTTCAGCACGCTGACCTAACGACGTTCGTGGACAAGCGCAAGGCGGTCAATACGTGGAACGCCACCTACCCGAGACGGGCTCGAAAGGTGTCTGATAAGGCCGGGTATGACTCTCGTCGGGCTCGGTGGTTGGATGACGGAGCCCCGGACATCCTCCGCGCCGTCATCTCAGCATCAGCTGGGATGGTGACTCCGAAGGCTGTTCGGCTCGTCCTCGACGGTGACAACTGGCGGTGGAAGAGGCCGGTTGAGGTTTCGATCCGGGACACGATGGCCCAGTCCGGGGCGGTCGGCCTCAAGGTGCTTGGTGAGTCCGTTGGGGTGCCGAAGCTAGAGGTTCCTGGCGATTACATCAGCCGCATGGATGAGTACCTCGCCGAGCATCCTGTCGACTTCCTCGATTACGCGGTGAATGACTCTGTCATCGCTCTTGAGTACGTCACGGCCCTCTATGGTCGCGACCGGTCGTTCCCGTTGTCTCTGCCCACGGGGGCTGCTGCGATGATGCGTCGCCACATCACGAAGCAGCTGTGCGGTGGAGACTTCGTCAAGCAGGTACACGGAGAGGTTCTGGGAACCTCCCCGGGCACGTTCAACGCGGTGTTCGGCGGCCTGGCGAAGGTTGACAAGAACGTCGACGTCACGACGAGTCCCGAGAATGAGCTCGCTTACTACAAGAAGCGTGAGCTTGTGCCTCTCGATGGGGCGTCGGCGACGTGGAGCCACGCCTGTGCGCTGAGCTTCAGGGGTGGGTACAACATGTGCTCGGAGATCGGCTTCTTCCCCCAGAAGACGCACGACTTCGATCTGATGTCCTGCTACCCCACGTCGTCCTCCACGATCCTCGACGTGGACTTTCTGGCCGACGGTGGAGTCATCTCCAGGACCGTGAACAACCGCCCTCTGAACCTCGCCGACTTCGCCGAACATGGGCCACTCACCCCATTCGTCGGCTTCGTCTCCTTCGAGTTCCCCGAGAGCATCGCCTACCCGTGCCTGCCGGTGCCTCTCAACGGCTCGATGGTCTACCCGAGGACCTCGGGTGCTGCCCGGGGTATGTGGGCGACGGGTCCTGAGGTCTGGCTCGCGCTGACCCTCGGGGCCGAGATCACGTGCCAGATCGGGCACTTCGCTCGTGTCCGTCGTGTTGGTGAAGAGCCATCGAGGCTCATGCGCGGAGCGTACAAGCAGCTCCTCGACGATCGTGCTCGTGCGAAGGTTGAGTTCGGTCCGAAGTCGTTCGAGCAGAACGTTCTTAAGCTCATGGGCAACAGCCCTTACGGGAAACTCGCCCAGGGGGTCATGGGGCAGCGCGGCTGGGATGCCTGGGCCCAGGAGCGCGACGACGTGGGTGGTTCAGCAATCACTTCGCCGTATCACGCGACGATGACGACCGGACTCGTCCGGGCGATCCTCCTTGCCACCCTCAACCAGCTGCACGATCTTGGCTACTCGACGCCGAGCTGCACGACGGACGGGTTCATTACCGACGCTCCGGTGGACATCGTCGACGGGCTCGACCTATTCGGTCTCGCCGAGCTGTGGCGAGAGTCCCGCGAAGCGCTGACGGGTTCTCGCACCATGTGGGAGCGCAAGCACCATCAGCAGGACCTCCTGAACGTGACCACTCGTGCGAACTTTTCGCGCGAGCCGAACGGCGTGCTCGCACACGGGGGATACAAGCTCCCCGAGGGGATCGTCGAGGACTCGCAGGAGGATCGCGACCTCATGTGGGAACTGATGGTGACGAGGTCCGGGGCTCTTCCCGTGAGGATGAAGGTCTTCCCGTCCGTTCAGGAGCTCACCCGCACCGAGAACCGTCTCGACTTCGCCCCCAAGGTCGTGAACAAGCAGTTGACGATCGAGTTCGATCGCAAGCGGCGGCCAGTCCGCGAGGGCATGACAGCTCATCTCGTCGAGGTCGGCGACCAGGTCTACGAGGTCGCCCATGTACACACCGTCCCCTGGGAGGACGCTCAGGAGGCGTCTCTCGGGCGATCGGTCGACAAGGCACTCAAGACCTTCGACAAGTACCTCGGGGAGGTCGTGTGGGAGCGCTCGCCGGTGCGGCGCACTCGGGATCAGTGGAACGACTATTTCGACCGGCTTGATGCCCTCCTCGACGAGGACGGCCAGGTCTCCGAGGCCGAGTGTCTTGATCGGATTTCGAAGGGCATCGTCATTGCCCATCGTCAGGGCATCGTGACGATCCCTTGGCTCGACTCGTCTGCGCCGCTGTGCGAGCGCCTTGACGCATTTGAAGCCTTCGGGCTCCCTCGACCGAAGGAACGGTTCTGGTCTCACGCGCGCTCGAAGGTCGAGAGGCAGATCGAGGTCGCGCTCGACGAGATCGCTCCCTACGTCGAGGAGATGCTCCTCGTCGACCCGTTCGTTGAGGAAGGAGGACTCGTATGAGCTACCCCCTTGGTGGCAAGCGCTTCAAAACCGCGACGGCGATCTCCGACTACGCGCGGATCATCCTGCATAGGTCGCTTCCCGGTTTCGCACTGGAAGGTGAGGACGCTGCCTTCGTCGCGGACCTCTTCTCGAATCCTCCCAAGGCACGTTGCAAGGCCGGACCCGGTATCTCGTTCGACAACTTCTCAATCAAGAAGTGCGTCGCGTCATTGACCCGGACGCCATGACGGCGTTGCCCCCAATCGCCGCTTGGGCACCGGCACCAACCTCTAATAGAAGGAACCCCATTATGAACAACCGCAATCACACTCTCGACGCCCTCCTGGCCAAGGAGCGCGCCGCCTATCAGAAGCGCGTGCGTCGCTTGCGCGAGCAAGCACGAAAGGACGAGGAGCGCCTGATGCTTCGTACGGCGCGGCTGATTCAGGACAAGCACCGCGACACCTATCAGCGGTTCGAGGAGGAGGCTCGCCGTCTCCTCGCCGAGGAGCGAGCGACGCGCTCGTCCCGCGCCAAGGCTACCTCCGCCTCGGAGCAGGCCGACGCTCAGATGGAGCAGCCGGGGGTGATGCAGCATGAGTAGCCTCTACGATCCGGTGTACGAGGCTCGCAAGGCACTGCGAGAGGCCATGCGGAGCAATCAGTCCCGCTCGCTCGCGTCCACCCTGCAGCGAGTGGGCGAGGCGACCTACCCTCCGCCCGCAGAGAGCAACGCGAACGAGGACGGAGGCCAGCGGAACGAAGTCAGACACGAGGGCGTTAAGCCCACAGTGTCTGACAAGTTCCCTGCTGGCCATTCGGTGTCAACACCTCAACCACTGCCCAAGCAGGCGGGTGGGGACACCGATCCCGGCGGTCGCTCCCATAGGATCACTGTGCGACTGTCCGGGGCCGAGACCGAGGCGATCAGACGAAGGTCGAAGGCGCTCGGCGTCAAGCCGAGTTCGTGGGTGAGGGCGGCGGCGCTTCACGCCCTCGACGCCGCGAACACACTCCCGGAGTCGGTGCCTCAGGCTCCGGCTTCGGGGTCACCCGACATAGGCCGTGCGGTCGAGCAGCTGCGGCGGGTGGGCGTGAACCTGAACCAGGCGCTTCGCCGTGGTTCGGTCGTTGACGCCGCTCGCGTGCAAGACCTCGCCCGCGCCGTTGACGACCTGCGTCGTCAACTAGGCGACAGGACGGTGATCGCCCCGTGAGCACCGTCAACGTCAAGTCTTCGAGGTCCGCCGCTTCGGCGGTCAACTACGTCTTGTACGGTTCGGATGCGCGGGTGCGCTCTCTCCTGGTCAAGGAGGGGCGCACCCGCGCCGCCGCGCTCGCCGTCCACACGGCGGATGGCCCGGCCACGCCCGAGAACTTCCTCGCGCGTGCCCAAGCACTCACCAAGCGCCACGGGCGCAAGATCGAGGCGTTCACCTATGTCCTCGCGTTCCATCCCAACGAGTTCGACGTGAGTAACCCTGCTGCCATGCAGCGGGTGTGTGAGGTCGCGAAGCGCCTCACGGAGGCGATGCACTCGGCGGATTACCTCATCGCAGTCCACACCGATGCCAAGGGGCACCACGCACACGCGCATATCACCGTGACGAATCATGACAATCTCACTGGAAAGGCACTCACCCGCTACACGAGTTGGAGGCACGGGCTCCACCAGGTGAACGACCAGATCATGAGGGAGGAGGGCCTCGCCGTGCTGCCTGACCCGCAGCGTCCAAAGCCCGAGTGGCTCCAGCGCCGGGAGGACTTTAAAACCGGGGGCTTCGAGCAACGCCTCGGAGACATCATCAACGACGCACTCGCCGACCCGCGCTCCAAAGATCGAGCGTCATTCGAGGAGGTGCTCGCCGAGCAGGGTGTGCGACTGGCGGTCACTGACCGCGACGGCTGGTCCTACAAGATGAGGCGTGGAGACAACGGCAAACTCGGCAGGAAGAAGGCCAGTGCCCTGTGCCCGGACTTCACTGCCGACAAGGCGAGCGAGGTCTTCAAGGCCCACGCCCAGCAGGCGCAACAAGCCACACCCGCACTTCTTCTCCAGGAGGAGGATGAGGAAGGAGAACAACACTCACGGGCAGAGGCACGAATTCGTCCAAAGGATCCGCCGTCTCGGATTACAACAGCAGCCGAAAGGTGGCGTGGGCGTTTGCTCGAGGTCGTTGAGGAGGAGGACGAAGTCAGCTTCAGCCTGTGAGTTCAGCAGCGACATTCTCGACAAAACAAGTGCTCCCGGCGACCATATCGGTCGCCGGGAGCACTTCCCGATCGTCGTTTCGACATTCACAGTTCGATCCCCACACCCTCACCCTCTGATCCAGCATCCAGCTCAGACTCAAGAAGGGCCAGCCTCGCCTGCCGCAGCTTCGTCTCAAGTCGGCGTTTT
>JAUMWR010000069.1 GCA_030529545.1 Buchananella hordeovulneris | reverse complement strand
GCAGCCTAGAACAACAGGTACCCTTTAACCCGTCCAACTAACAGGGAGCAGTGCAACCGGCCCGCCCCCCCAGCTCGCTCCCCACTTATCCGCTAGTTGATGCGCGGGTCCAGCGGGATGAGGATCTCGCGGGCCTCCAGGAAGCCAAAGACGGCGGAGGCGATCATTTGCACGGCGATGGCGGCCAGGAGCAGACCGGCGATGCGCGTGATGAGCAGGGTGCCTGCCACGCCCAGGACGCGGTGGACGATGCCGGCAAAGCGGAAGGACACGTAGATGATGATGTGGACCAGGACGATGGCGGCGCCGACGGCGATCCAGCCGGACATGCGCCCACCGCTCTGCTCGATGGCCACCATGGAGGCCACGATCGCACCGGGGCCGGCCAGCAGCGGCGTGCCCAGGGGCACCAGGGCGACGTTGACGGTGCTGTCCCCGGAGTCGTCCTGCTCGCCGGTCTTTCCCGCCAGCAGGTCGAGGGCGATGAGGAGCAGCACCAGACCGCCGGAGAGTTGGAGGGCCGGCACGGTGATGCCCAGGAACGTCAGGATGTAGCGCCCGAACAGCACGAATACGGTGATGACCAGCAGGGAGGTGAGGGCGGCGACCCTGGCGGCGCGGTGACGCTCCTTGGCGGGGCGCTTGGCGGTCAGGGCGATGAACACCGGCAGGGTGCCGGCGGGGTCCTGAATGACGAATAGCGTTGCAAACGTCGTCAGGAAGAGAGTGACGTCTACGTACTGCTCCAGCAAGGGCGTACTACCTCCATGGTTCCTTGTTCCTCAAGGCGGGCCAGAACAGCCGCGTCCGTCAGGTTTTCACCTAACCGATTGGGCTTCCCGGTGCCGTGATAGTCGCTGGCCCCCGTGATTTCAAGGCCCAGCTCGGCTGCCATCTCCTCCACCTGCCGCCGGGCCAGGGGCGTGTGGTCTCGGTGGTGCGCTTCGAGCCCAAAGAGGCCGGCGCGCGCCATGTCAGTGATGACGTCAGAGGGCACTATACGCCCTCTGGCTTGGGCGCGGGGATGGGCCATTACTGGGACTCCCCCGGCGGCTCTGACTAGCTGCACTGCTTCGACCGGGTGGGGTGAGTAGTGGCGCACGTAGTAGGGGCCGTGTGGGTGGAGGATTCGCTCGAAGCAGGCGTCTCGGTTTAGGAAGAATCCGGCGGAAACTAGCGCGTCGGCGATGTGGGGGCGGCCCACTGAGGCGTCCTTGCCGACGTGGGCTTGGACTTGCTCCCAGGTGAGGGGGTAGTCGACCGCTATGAGTTCCACCATTTTTTGGGCGCGCCCCTCTCGGGAGGCGCGGGTGGCGGCGAATATCTCGGTGAGGGAGGGGTCTGCCGGGTCTTGGAGGTAGGCCAGGAGGTGGACGGGGATGCCGTCGTGGGTGCAGGAGATCTCGGTGCCTCGCACTAGCGCCACCCCGGTGTCTTGCACGCAAGCAGCGGCTTCTGCCCACCCGGCCGTGGTGTCGTGGTCCGTCAGCCCGATCACGTCGAGCCCTACTCGGGCGGCGGCGTGCATGAGCTCGGTGGGGGTGTCCGTGCCGTCGGAGCAGTTGGTGTGGGTGTGGAGGTCGATTCTCACCTCATCAGCCTATCTGCGTGCCGCTTCGTGGATGTCCTTGTTTGGGCAAACCGTGGGAGCATAGTTGGCATGAGTGAGGAAAAGCGTATTGAGGAAAAGCCGGGTGACGCCCGGTCGCAGCGTCCCAGTAACAGGGCGTTTCGTGACTTCATCGGTTCGCAGTGGGGGCCGCGCCCTGCTGGCCCAGAGGCGGCGAACGAGTCCGCTCCGTTTGCGGCTGCTCGGCGGGCGGCTATTGGCAAGTTGATGCCGGGGGTGCGCCTGGTGGTCCCGGCCGGCCCGCTGAAGGTGCGTAATAACGACTGCGATTACCGTTTCCGCCCGCACTCCGCTTTCTCCCACCTGACTGGGACCGGCCAGGACTTCATGCCGGACGCCGTTTTGGTGTTGGATCCGGTGGCCGACGTTGCCGCCGGCGCCCCTAAGGGTGCGCCTGTTGAGGGGGCGGCCACGCACACGGCCAAGCTGTTCTTCCACCCGCGCGCTTCGCGTTCCAGCGAGGAATTTTACGCGGATTCGCGCTACGGCGAGCTGTGGGTGGGGGTGCGCCCGTCCTTGGAGGAGGTGGCGACCCTGACCGGCATGGAGTGCGCGCACATCAACACCCTGCCGGACGTGCTGGCCAAGGACGCTGGCGCGGTGCAGCTGGCAGTGGTGGCCGAGGCCGACGAGGCGATCAACAAGCTGGTGGATGCCGCCCGCCAGGCCGGCGGCATCGAGGTGGGCGAGCAGACCGCGCAGCTGGACGCGCAGCTGGCCCGCGAGCTTTCCGAGCTGCGCCTGATCAAGGACTCCTGGGAGCGCGAGCAGATGCAACTGGCGGTGGACGCCACCGCGCGCGGCTTTGACGACGTTTTGCGTCAGCTTCCGCGCGCCGTTGCCCACCCGCGCGGCGAGCGCGTGATCGAGGGGGCCTTTGGGGCCCGCGCCCGCGAGGACGGCAACGGGTGCGGCTACGACACGATCGCGGCGGCCGGCAACCACGCCAACACCCTGCACTGGATCTCCAACGACGGTCAGGTCAAGGATGGCGACATGGTGCTGGTCGACGCCGGGGTGGAGGTGGACTCCCTCTACACGGCGGACGTGACGCGCACTATACCGGTCAACGGCAAGTTCTCTGACGCCCAGCGCAAGATCTACCAGGCAGTGCTGGACGCGGCGGACGCATCGTTCGAGCAGGCCAAGATGCCCGGCGCCAAGTTCAAGGATCTGCACGCCGCCGCCATGAAGGTGCTGGCCGCCCGTCTCTACGAGTGGGGCCTGCTGCCGGTGACCCCGGAAGAGTCCCTCTCCCCCGAGGGCCAGCAGCACCGCCGCTGGATGGCGCACGGCACTTCCCACCACCTGGGCATCGACGTGCACGACTGCGCGCTGGCCCGCCGCGAGATGTACCTGGAGGCGGAGCTCGCCCCGGGCATGTGCTTCACCATCGAGCCCGGCCTGTACTTCCGTGAGGACGACCTGGCGGTGCCGGAGGAGCTGCGCGGTAACGCCGTTCGCATCGAGGACGACATCTTCATGGACGGCGTGGGGCAGCCGGTGCGCCTGAGCGGCGGTATCCCGCGCACGGTGGAGGACGTGGAGGCCTGGGTGCAGCGCCTGTCGGGTACCTCTGCCTAAACCGAGCTGAGCGGGTGGTTCGGTCCAAGTCTCTTGGGCCGAACCACCCGCTCTCTGTATTCCCGGGCCGGCGCAGCGCCGCCGCGCGCCAGTTTGGGATGCTCAGGCAGGGGCGCGCCGCACCGAGCGGCGACAGCCAGCCAGGCTCCCGGCATGGGCCCCGACCGGGGTTGCCGCGAGCGCTAGCTAGCGCGGCAGGTAGGGGTCAAAGTCCTTCTCCCTGCGCGCAGGAGGCTGGGCTGCAGGCTGGGTGGGCGCCTGCGGAGCCTGGGCCGGCGCGTCCGCCTCCGGGGCGGGCGCGCCACCGGCTGCGTCGGGAAGAGGCTGGGCTGCGGGGGCGGCGCCGGGCGTGAGGGGCTGGCCGGTGACCGGGTCCACGCGCACCCCAAAACGGGGCTGCTCGTCGGGGCGGGACCCAAACGGGGTCGGGCCGGCCGGCGCGGCCGGCGCGGCGGGCGCGCTGGCGGGGGCGGCGGGCGGAACGTCGGCCAACAAACCCGCACTAGCGGCGCCGCCTAACGCGTTCGCGGGGGAAGGCAGCAGACCACGGGAGCGGGCCAGCAGCTCGCGGGCGCGGGCCACCTCCTCTGCTGCCAGCACGTCGTAGCGGGAGGCCACCACCTGCTTTGCGGAGGTGAAATCGCGCTTGCCCCCAGAGAGCAGGTAGGGAATCACACCCGTGAGCAGACCGAACAGCAGCCCCATGCCGATACCGATCGGCAGGATGGTCCCAAACGCGCTCTGCGGGTTGAACATGGCATAGAACGCGCCCATGAACACGCCCAGCCACACGCCGTTCAACGCAGAGGACAGGGCCACGCGGCTCAGCGTGAGGCGGCCCGTGATCCGCTCCACCATGGACAGGTCACTGCCCACGATCGCGGTTGTCTGCACCGGGAAGCCGGAATCGGCCAGGAAGTCGACTGCGGCCTGGGCGTCCTCGTACTTGGCGTAGGAGGCCACCACCACGCCGCTGGGCAGGGTGGGCATGTTCGGATTCGTGCGTGCCATGAATCCATCGTCCCCCACACCGGGCAGGTACGCGATCCGTTGCTCGCCATTTAGGCTTAGGGCGTGCGTATTGACATGGCTTCGAAGGTCAGTGGACGGGTTTTCATCGCCCGCTTGATTGGCACCACCGTTTTTGACCCTATCGGCGACCCGGTGGGGCGGGTACATGACCTTGTGCTGCTGCAACAATCGCCCTCCACGCTGCGCGCCGTGGGCATGGTCATCGAGGTCACCGGCAAGCGCCGCGTCTTCCTGCCCATCACCCGCATCACCGCCATCCAGCCAGGTGCCGTGGTCACCACGGGCCTGCTGAACATGCGCCGCTTCTCCCAGCGCTCCATCGAGGTGCTGGCAATGGGCCAGCTCATGGACCGCATGGTCACCTTCAAGGACGGCTCCGGCACCGCCGAGATCCAGGACCTGGCCATCGAGAAGGTGCGCGGCCGCGACTGGGAGGTCACCACCCTATACGTGCAGCGCACCGCCACCAGCTCCCTGAGCTTCCGCCGGGGCGAGACCCTGACGGTGCCCGTGAGCGCCGTCAGCGGCCTGACCGCCGTCTCCGAGAACCCCCAGTCCGCCGCCGCGTTGCTCAGCCAGTTCGAGGGCATGAAGGCCGCTGACCTGGCCGACGAGCTGCGCGAGCTGCCCGAGGCCCGCCGCCTGGAGGTGGCCACTCAGCTCAGCGACGAGCGCCTAGCCGACGTCCTGGAGGAGCTGGGCGATGAGGAGGGTGTGGCCATCCTGACCCACCTGAAAGCCTCCCGCGCGGCCGACGTCCTGGACGTCATGCAGCCCGACGACGCCGCCGACCTGGTGGGCGAGCTACCCGACCAGGTCGCGGAGGAGCTGCTGGAGCTGATGGAGCCGGCCGAGGCCGAGGACGTGCGCCGCCTACTGGAGTACGGCGAGCACACTGCGGGTGGTCTGATGACCACCGAGCCGGTCATCCTGCCCCCCGAGGCGACCGTGGCCCACATGCTGGCCTCCGTGCGCCGCCAGGACATCCCGCCGGCGCTGGCGGCGATGGTGATGGTGGTGCGCCCACCGCTGGAGACCCCCACCGGCCGCTTCCTGGGCGTGGTCCACCTGCAACGGGCGCTGCGCGAGGCGCCGCATTTGGCGTTGGGGTCGATTCTTGATACTGATATTGATGCCATTGCGCCGGATTCCGCCATCGGTACGGTGACCCGCTTGATGGCTACCTACAACCTGACTGCTCTCCCCGTGGTGGATGAGGATCAGCGCCTGCTGGGCGCGGTGTCCGTGGACGACGTTCTGGACCACCTGCTGCCTGACGACTGGCGTGAGGCCGACGAGGAGGCAACCGACGAGGCAATGACGAGGCAGGCGGAGAATGGCTGAGCGACTGGATACCCCCAAGCCGCGCCGCAAGCTGCGCCTGCCCAGGATCGACCTGGAGAGCGAGGGCATTGGCCGCGGCGCCGAAGCCATCGCCCGCTTCAGCGGCACCCCCAAGTTCCTCATCTATCTGACGGTGTTCTGCGCCGCCTGGATGGCGTGGAACACTTGGGCCCCGCACGCCTGGCGCTTTGACAGCGCGGACCTGGGCTTCACGGCGCTGACTCTGATGCTCTCCATGCAGGCCTCCTACTCCGCTCCCCTGATCCTGTTGGCCCAGTACCGCCAGGACAACCGCGACCGCGTGATCGCCGAGCAGGACCGCCAGCGCGCCGAGCGCACTCAGGCGGACACCGAGTACCTGACCCGGGAGATTGCCTCCCTGCGCATGGCTATGCAGGACGTTGCCACCCGTGACTTCGTGCGCGGTGAGCTGCGCGACCTGCTGGAGGACATCATCGAGACGCGCGCCGAGGAGCGCGCCCGCGATAAGGCGGAGGCCGCCCTGGAGGCCGAGCGCGCCCGGCTAGCCGAGCGGGCCGGGCTGGGTGAGCAGGCAGGGCAGGCTGGAGAGTCCGGGGCTGCAGGCGGTGCGCAGACGGGCGGCGTGAGCAGTTGAGCCGGGTGACGCCACTAGGGCAGGAGTGCGTTTAGGTGGGGGCGGGTGGTCGCTCGCGAGGGTGTTTGTGGTTAAGCTGGCGCTAATGCAGCTAATGCGTTAGCAAAGGGCCGGCGGTTATACGCCCCTCCAAGTTGCCAGTTTCTGGTCCTTTCATGCCTGAGTGGTTTTCGTGGTGAAACGTGACTAAACGGCATGTGCGTTTTGTTTACGGTGCGGTCGGGGCTTGCCTGGCCCTGGCGGCCTGCGCTCCGATTGGCGCCAAGGAGGAGGCTGGGCAAGCACCGCCCGCGCCGGTAGTGACACCGACGTCTGTACCGTCAGGCGTAGTCGCTTCGGGTGAAGCGACTGAGGCTAGCAGTGGTGGTACCGGTGCTGGTGGAGGAAACGGGGGGTGCTGCTGCAGGGGATGTGCAAAAGGACATCTCTACCCGGGCGCTGCCGTTAGACCGTTGGCGATACCCGCACAATGAGGCGATGGCCGCTGAAATTTGGGAGCGTATGCTGACCAAGTGCATTAACACTCGGGGCGTTTCATATGTTGCGCGCTGGAACTCGTCTGCTCCTTTCGCCGAGGACACTCCGGGCGGAATCTATGCAGATCGTCTTTTTAATGAACCCATTGCCAGGAAATACGGTTATCGTCCTGCCCCTGACCCGCAAAATCCGTGGACGGAGGAGCAGCTCCGGGCCGGGGATGGCCTGGTTGGGCAGCCTGAAGTTCGCGAAGCCTGGAGACAGTGCATGCCGACTGCCAATCAGGAGTTTGAAAAACGATTTGGCGGGCCTCCGTTCGATACGTCAAATAATTTTCCCGCCTGGGGAGAACTGAACCGGATGGAGCTTGATGAGAACAGTCCTGAGGCTGTGGC
>JAUMWR010000068.1 GCA_030529545.1 Buchananella hordeovulneris | reverse complement strand
GCCCGGGAACGGCGTGGCTGGTTGCCCGGGAGTGGCGGCCTGGGCGGGGCTAGCCGCCTGAGTGGGCGCGGGAGACTGAGTGGGCACCGACTGGGCGGGTGCGCCGCCGGGGCGCGGGGCGCCTGCGGGGGCGGGCGTCGCGGCAGCCGTGTCTGGGGAAGCGGGGGCCGACGTCGCGGCGGGCGCACCAGCGCTCCCGGCTGCCGGGGCGCTTGCCTTCGCGGGCTTGTCCAGCTCGCCTAGCTGCAGCTGCGCGTAGGCGCGGGCCGACGCCACCACCGGCTGGGAGGCGGTCACCACCAGCGCGCCGGCGTGCAGCAGGTCCAGCGGGATTTCCGCCACGGCCCCAGGGGCCACCTCCACGTGCTCTGCGCCGGGCAGGGCGCTGGTGCCGGTGGCCTCTATGAAGCTCACCGCCGCAGTCACGGTCTCCTGGGCCGGGTTGACGATCCGCAGCACCTGGCCGCCCGGCGGGACGATCACCACCTGCTGATGATCCGGCGTCGTGCCGTGGACTGCGGAGAGACCGGCCGGGTGCAGCCCGGTGGTCTCGTAGGCGAGCAGGGTTGCCGCCACCGGGGCGGAGGACTCGACGTGGAGCGCCGGGCGGGCCTCCCCCGGGGCCAACGCCGCGAGCTGCACCTCGACGCTGGCGTAGGACGAGATGCGCAGCGCGCGCCCCGCGCTGGGGAGGGGGCCGCGCGCACCGTGCATGGTCAGTTCCACCGAGGCCACGCGCGCGGAGAGGTTGTGCAGGCGCAGGGTGCCGCCGTTGGCTACAGTGGCACTGGCCCCCACCACCCACTGGTCGGTGCTACCGGCCGGGCACGGGGAGGCCGCCAGGCCCGCGTAGACGCCGGTGGAGCTGGCCAGCTCCACGGCAGCCGCTACTTGGAAGCCGGGCGCCACCGCTCCCGCAGTAGAGACCACCCCACCCCGGATGGTGGCTACCTCGAGCTTGGCACCGGGACCGGACGCGGAGATACCCATGCTCTGGTCGTCGTCCGTGGGGACCGTGCCCTCCTCGTCCTGCTCCACGAGCGGGGCGTAGTGCAGCGGAGGGCTCGCCACGCCGGCGGCGGAGAAGGCGGAGGCCACAAGCCTGCCGTCCCAGTCGTCGCTCAGGCTGGAGCCGTCCGCACGCAACTCCCCCTCGCTGGAGGGAGGTTGCAGCGCAGGGCACTCCAGGTGCAGCGGGGCGGCCGGCAACTCCACGGGGGCGGGCGCCACCGGCGCGGCGGCTCCCTCCGGCCAGGGCGCGGGCAGCAGCGTCCCCGCCGCGACCGCGCCGCCGGCCAAAACGATCGCGCCAATGCGCGCCGTGAACGCTCTCACTGCTCCTCCCCCACCAGACGGGACTTGCGCAGTGGCAGGGACAGCAGCAGCGCCGCCGCCAGGACGCCCAGCCTGAACCACCACACCATCTCCGCGCCGCGATGCAGGTAATCGACCTCGATGAGGTGGTGGCCGGCGGGAACGTCGGCCACCAAAAGGCCGGACTCCACGCGCGTTGGCACCTCCACGCCGTCAACGAAGATGCGCCACCCGGGCGCGAGCTCCGCCAGGGCCACCGTGCCGGGCCCCTCTGCGGCGGCCACCGCGCTGGTGCGGCCCATCGGCAGCGGGGTGGAGGCGGAAGCGGAGGTGTCGACCGGCAGCAACCGCAGGCGGGTCACCTGCCCGGCCGGGTTGGACTGCCCCGTGGTGGCCTCGCCCACGCGCCAGAACACCGCCCCCTCCGATTGGGAGGCGTGGCGCAGGCCGGGGGCGGCGTTCAGGGCGTTGGCCAACACCGCGTCCGTGGACCACGGGGCGCCCACCTGAGACTGGATGTGCGCGCCCTTGGGCATCACTACGCCGTCCACACCGTAGGCCGCGAAGGTGCGCGCCAGGGAGGCCCGGCCGGTCAGCGCGCCGGCGAAGGCGCTCGCCACGTCCTGCGCCGCGCCCGGCGGGCCAGGCACCTGCGCTAGCTGGCGCGCGGAGGCTTCCCGCACCGCCACCTGCGGGTAGAGGCCGGCGCGCACGTACAGCAGGCGGGCCCGGTGCGGGGCGGCGTGCGCGATGTCCACGGCCACCGGGAAAACGGGGCCCGCATGGAGCACCGGCGCGCCGGCAAACTGCTCGGGGACAGAGGCGGAGTAAAGGGCGGCCAGGGGCGCGGAGCGGGCGGCGAAGGCGGTGAAGCCCCCGCTCGCGGCGTCGCGCGCAATGGCCCGCGTGGAGTGAGCCCACAGCCCCAGGGAGGCCACGCAGGCAACCACCAGCGCCGCCGCCCCCACGGTGTGCACCCAGGAGGTGCCCGGGCGCAGAGATAGCGCGGCGGCGCGCCCCTCGCTCGCCTTGGCCCGCGCGCGGCGCGGGGAGGGGGCGGGACGGCCGCCGGCCACCATCACCAGCAGGCCAGCCAGCAGCAGCGAGGCTCCCAGGTGCCCGGTCCCCGCCACCGCTATCTCTCCGCTCTCCACGGTGGCGGTGCCAAGGAATACGCGCGGCGCCCACACGGCCAGGGTCGCTCCGAGCGTGGCCACCGTCAGTCCCCAGCGCAGGGCCGGGCGGCCCACCGGGGAGACCAGGTAAGTCCACAGCCCCACGAGGGCGATCAGCAGCGTGGGCAGGGCCAGCAGGGGGTCCAGCAACACGGAGGGCAGCAGCGGGGCCAGCCAGGCGGGCACCGCCTGGCTGGGGGTGAGCACGCCGGTGTCCGCCAGGCTCGCCGCCAGGGAGCCCAGGCCCTCCCCCTCCCCCTGCGCGTCCAGGAGGCGCCACAGCCAGGGGCCAAGCAGCGCCGCCGCTGGCCCTAGGACAACGGGGAGCAGGAGGAGCTTGCGGCGCAGCACCCACAGGAGTACCGGCGCCAGCAACAGGTAGATCGGGGCGACGGACCAGAGGATCGCCAGCGTGAGTCCCGCACCGGCGGCCGCGGTCACCCCGGAGATTCGGGGCGCGACCAGGAGGTAGCTCACCCCGTCCACGGCGGATTCGAAGCGGCGGGCGCCCCCGCCGGCGTAGTCGCGCCACCGCACCAGCTGGTCGGCGCGGTAGAAGCCGGCGGCGCGCCCCACGAAGAAGAGGGCCACGGGCAGGAAGGCGTGGGCCACAGCCACGGGGGTGCGGCCCTCCGCCAAGGCCGCCAGGAACGCCGGGCTGCTCACCCACACCAGGGCGATCACCAGGCGCACGCGCACGCGGCGCGTGCCGAGCCCGGCCGCCGCCCACGCGAACACGAAGGCCAGCACAGGCAGGCTGTAGTGGACCAGCGCCACGGCCTGCGGCAAGGAGAAGGCGAGTGTGAAGGGGGCGGCCAGCAGCGCCACGGCGGTAGCCACCGGGGGCAGGCCGGGCCAGAGGGTGGTGGAGGCGATGCCCAGGTCAGAGCGCGCCAGTTCGAACTGTTCCAGCAGGGTGCCGGACAGGGTGGCATAGGCCGGGCCGCTCGGGTTCAGGCCCACCACCGCGAAGGCCCACACCGTGCCCAGCAGGCAGAGCAAGACCCCGCTGGTGAGGGCAAAGCGTCGGCGCTGGCGCATTGCGCGCACCTGGGCGATCTCCATCTCGCTGGGCGCCTTGACGCGCTCCTTCATCACGCTCTGGTGGCGCCAGCGCTCCAACTCGCGGCCAATCCACTCCGCCTCGCTGCACTGCAGCGGCTTGAGGACGCCGCGGCCGGTCTTGGCCGCCCTGGCCACGCGCCGGCGCGTGGCCAGCACCCGGGGCAGGCGGAGCAGCGCGTAGGCGGCCGCCCACAGCTCCCCGGCGGCCATCCGGGCCCGTTTGGTGGCCAGCCGCCAGATCGCACGCAGGATGGATAGCGGCAGCACGAGCGCCATGGCGGGCAGGAAGCGCCACAGCGGCAGCCCGGCCAGCCAGTAGTGCAGTCCGGCGGCACGCCGCCGCCCGTAGGAGCGCTCGGGCGCGCTCTGTTGGTCGGCCTGGGTGACACAGCGCAGGTTCTGGCGGGCGTGCCGCACCACGGCCTGGGGAGCTACCACCACGCGCCAGCGGGCGCGCCACAGGCGCCTGCCGTACTCCATCGCCTCGCCAAAGGGACCCAGGTGGGGGTCTAGACCACCCACCTCCCGCCAGGCGGCGGTGCGCAGCAGCGCGCCGGCAGTGGAGACGCTGAGCACGTCGGTGCGGCCATCTAGCTGCCCCTGGTCAATGTCCCCCGCCTCGATGTCCTGCAGTCGCTTGCCCCGCGCCGTGGGTCTGGTGCCCACCGCCAGCAGGGTCTCCGGCCGCAGCCAGCCCATCTGCTTGGCGCCCACCATGCCCACGGTGGTGCCCTGGGTGCCCACCCGCAGCAGTTCCGTCAGGCAGCCCGGCTCTGGGGCACCGTCGGAGTGGAGCACCCACAGCCACTGGCCCAGGTCTTCCTGGCGCAGGCTCTGCAGGGCCGCGCCTAGGGTGGGGGCGGGCGCGCAGCGCAGTTCCCAGTTCTCCAGGTCCAGCCTCACCGGCCCGGCGGGCTGCGCCTCTCCCCCGGTGGCTGGGGGGAGCGCCCGAGTGCCGGCGCGCAGAGCGGCCCGCGAGCCGACAGCGAAGGCCGCCGGGGCGGTCGGTGCGGGACTCCCAGCCGGTGCGAACGGCCGGACCGGGGCCGGCGCCTCACCAGCGGGAGCGTCGGCGTTCCGCGCGTCAACGGCCGGGGCGCCCGCAGCCAGAACGTCGGCAGGCGGAACGTCGGCGGCTAAAACGTTGTCGGCCGGAGCCTCGCCAGCGGGAGCGTCGGCGGCCAAGGCCTCATCGCCGTCGGCGTCCGCGTCCGCGCGCTCACCAGCGCCCGCCGCCCCCTCCCCCGGCACCGCAGCAGCGCCGCCTGGGCGATCCTCGTCATCCCCGCTGGAGGTGGGCAGTCCCGCCACGGGCTGGCGCGCGGGCAGTTGCTCCTCTACGACGGCGGGCACCCCCAGTTCCTCCCAGCTCACGCAGGAGCCGGAGGCGTCTATCACTACAACGCGGTCGGGGGGCGTGGTCTGGCGCGCCAGGGCTGCCAGGGTTAGGGGCAGGAAGAAGTTGCGGCCGTTTGTTACAACTACAGCCGTTACGGATGTGCCACGGCCTGCCGGGTGCACGGTGTTGCCGTTACTTGCCCAGATTCCGCTTGTAGCGGCGGCGTTCGCGGTCACTCATTCCGCCCCAGATCCCGTAGCGCTCGTCGTGTTCGAGGGCGAACTCCAGGCACTGCTGGCGCACCTCGCAGTTGGCGCAGACGGCCTTGGCGGGCAGGGTGGATCCGCCCTTCTCCGGGTAGAACGCGTCGGGGTCGGTCTGGGCGCACAGGGCCAGGTCTCGCCAGGCGTGGTCTGACTCTTCGCCTCCCAGGAGGCACTCAATGACGGAGGCATCGGGAGCAATTGGGCCTTCCCCAAAGATGTTCCACATGATTGCCCTCCCGGTGTTGCCAGACAGCACTAATTACAACGGTGCAATTTCCCCGCGTCAAGGCGAAAAGTCGCCCAATTTTGCCCCCACGCCACCGCTTTTGCCCGGAATCACGGTCAAAACTGCGCCCTTGTCTGAGAAATGTGTCAACTTGGAATGTGCCCCTGCCCACGTGGGCGCGGTGGCTAGGCTGGGTCGCATGGAAGCCGACCTTCTCCGCCTGGCCCGCAGCACCGGCCCCGTCCTGACCGACTACACCCGCGGCGAGCGCATCGAACTCAACGCCCCCGTGGTGGCGCGGTGGATCGCGAAGGTGGCGGACCTGGTGCAGGATGAGGCCGCCGGCGCACCGGAGAACGTGGTGGTAGCTCTGCCCCCGTCTTGGCGCACGGTGGTGTGGGCCCTCGGCGCCGTCGCGGCCGGTGCGCGCGTGCACTGCCCCCTGCCGAGCGAGGTGGAGCACGCCTGCGCCCAGTTGGCTGACGTGGCGATCCTCGTTTGCGACCAGGTGCACGACGTCCCCGCCGGCCTACGGCTAGTGCAGCCGATGCCTGCCCTGGCTCTCTTTGCCGCCGACGTGCCCGCACCCTGGCTCGATGCCGGCACCGAGTTGATGTCCCGCCCCGATTCCCTGCCGCCGCTCGACGAGCCCGGCCTGCTGGATGAGCGCCCCCTCGCGGCGGGGGCGCAGGGGGCAGATCTGCGCGCGCGCTGGGTGTTGCCCTCCCACCCCGGCTGGCTGGGGGCGGCCTGCCAAATCGTGTTGGCCGGCGGCAGCGTCGTCCTGGTGGAGGACCAACTGGGGACGGCGCAGTTAGCGGAAATCGTGGCAAACGAGCGCGCCGCCGGGGTGTGGACCGCCGCTGAATAAGGCCGCTCCCCACCGTCCCGCTGGCGGCGGGGTGCTCTGCCGCGCACGGGCGATGCCGCCCCAATCGAAAACAAACCGGATAGGATCGGGGCAAACCCTTTCCTACGTCAGGAGCAATGTATGGCTTCGCAGCCACTAGTAACGATCGTCATGCGCACCAAGGACCGCAACATTTTGCTGGACCGCGCCGTGCGCGACTGCGCCCAGCAGACCTGGCGCAATTTCGAGCTAGTGATCGTGAACGACGGCGGCAACGCGGCAGAGGTCAACGCCCTGCTGTCTCGCCACGAGGAGAAGCTGGCCGGCCGCGCCCGCGTCATCCACAACTCGACTTCCCAGGGCATGGAGCACGCCTCCAACCAGGCCATCACCTCCTCCACCGGCAAGTACATCTGCATCCACGACGACGACGACACGTGGGCACCGACCTTCCTGGAGACCTGCGTCAACAAGCTCGAGGCCAACCCCCGCCTGGGCGGCGTGGCAGTGCGCACCGAGATCGTGCTGGAGCAGATCGTCGACAACAGCGTGATCGAGCTGGGCCGCATGAAGGCCTGGCCGGATGTGAAGCAGTTCTCCCTGTCCATGCTGATGCGGGAGAACATCGCCGTGCCGATCTCCTGCATGTACCCGCGCGCGGTGGTGGAGGAGCTGGGCGGCTTCCGCGCCGACCTGCCGGTGGTGGGCGACTGGGAGTTCCACCTGCGCCTGGCCGTGGCCTACGAGGTCGCGTTCATCGACGGCAAGCCGCTGGCCTTCTGGCACCAGCGCCGCAAGCAGAAGGGCGTGCTCGGCAACTCCGTGTTCGCCGCCAACGAGGACCACAAGTACTTCGACCTCAAGGTGCGCGACGAGTACCTGCGCGAGTACGCCCAGCGCAACGGCGTCGGCGCCCTCCTGTGGCAGGCAGCCACCCTGAACGAGCTGCGTTTCTCCTCCCAGACCCTGTTCAGCTGGTCGTTCTGGAAGCTCAAGCGTCTGCTCGCCCTGGTGCTGAAGAGGGGCTGAGGCCCGGCCGCACCGGCAAGAAAGTGGTGGGGGAGCGAGTTTTGAAGTGCTCCCCGGAAGTTGGACTTGGTAATCGGGTTCCTTCTTCCGGGGAGTG
>JAUMWR010000013.1:39166-45865 GCA_030529545.1 Buchananella hordeovulneris | reverse complement strand
ACCAAAACACCAGAACCAAAACAGCCCCAGCACCCCAACAGGATGGCCTGCTTGCTGGCTCATCTGCGACCTTGCGGCTTCAGATTCACCTCTCGCTTCCCCGGAGCGTTGCTCCCTGGCAGCGAATGAATAATTTACTGGGGCTTGCGCAGCATGTCAACTCCGATCTATGTGTCGCGCGCCACACACCCCAGAAAACCCGTCATTGCAAAGAAAATTGGCGGGCAGGGTTCGGTGAACCCCGCCCGCCAGCTTCGCTCCGCTACCGGATTGCGCCTTTCCTAGCCCTCCACAGAACGACGCACAGCGCCTGCCACTGCCTTAGCCACCCGGGCGTCGAACACGCCAGGGATGATGTAGGCCGGGCTGAGCTCGGAGTCGTCCAGCACCTCCGCGATCGCCACAGCGGCCACGCGCAGCAGCTCCATGGTGATGTCGGAGACGCCGGCGTCCAGCAGGCCACGGAACAAACCGGGGAACGCCAGCACGTTGTTGATCTGGTTCGGGTAGTCCGAACGGCCGGTAGCCACGACCGCTGCGTACTTGGCGGCCTCGATCGGGTCGGTCTCCGGGGTGGGGTTGGCCATCGCGAACACGATCGCGTCCTTGGCCATGGTGCCCACCAGCTCGGCCGGGAACAGGTTGCCGGAGGAAACACCGATGAAGACGTCGGCGTCCTTCAGGCCCTCCTCCAGGGAACCGGTCACGCCGCGCGGGTTGGTGTTCTCGGCCAACCACTTGCGGTGCGGGTTCATGCCCTCGGTGTCGGCGGCGCTCAGCGCGCCGGCGCGGCCGTAGCCCACGATGTCGCGGGCCCCCTGCGCCATGAGCAGCTTGGCGATGGCAGAACCGGCTGCACCAACGCCGGAGATGACGATGCGGACGTCCTCGATGCGCTTGCCAACGACCTTCAGGGCATTGATCAGCGCCGCCAGGGTCACGATCGCGGTACCGTGCTGGTCGTCATGGAACACCGGGATGTCGAGCTCGGCGCGCAGGCGCTCCTCGATCTCGAAGCAGCGGGGGGCGGAGATGTCCTCCAGGTTGATGCCACCGTAGGCGGGCGCGATTGCCTTCACGATCGCCACGATCTCGTCGACGTCCTTGGTGGCCAGCGGCACGGGCCACGCGTCAACGCCACCGAACTCCTTGAACAGCAGGGCCTTGCCCTCCATCACCGGCAGCGACGCCTCGGGACCGATGTCGCCCATGCCCAGCACCGCGGTGCCGTCGGTGACCACCGCGACGGTGTTGCGCTTGATGGTCAGCTCGCGTGCGCGGGAGGGGGTGTCGTAAATGGCCTTGCAGACGCGGGCCACACCCGGGGTGTAGGCGCGGGAGAGGTCGCGGCGGTTGCGCAGCGGGATCTTGGAGTGGATGGCCACCTTGCCACCCTGGTGGGCCAGGAAGGTGGAGTCCTCCACGGCGGTCACCTCGACGCCGTCGATGTCCTCCAGGATGGAGACCACCTCGAGACGGTGCACCGAGTCGCGGGTATCGCAGGTCAGGTCGTAAGAGATGCGACCGCTCTCTGCGTCGGTAACGTCCAAACCGGTGATGATGGCTCCGGTGGCGGCCACCTTGTCCACGATGGTGCTGGCGTCCGTCTGCGAGGCGTTGGCCTCCAAACGTAGAACGACGGTGTAGCTGGGTGAAGGCTGAGCCATGTGGACTCCTCACATAAATGACGTGTGTTCGCCCCGATATTGGCGCGCCGCCCTCCATCTTGCCTAGTACTAAAGCCCTATGAAATTTCCCGCTTGTCGGTTGGACGACGTTTTTCCCGCCCGCCGCAATCGCAACCGCCCCTCGCACTCGCACAAATCACTAGGCGGGATCGTCCAATTCTTGGACGATCCCGCCTAGTTGCTGCGGTTTAGGCGCCGCAGGCTTCCATGATCAGCTCCCGTACGCGAGCCGCGTCGGCCTGCCCCTTGGTGGCCTTCATGACCGCGCCGACGATCGCGCCGGCAGCCGCCACCTTGCCCGAGCGGATCTTGTCCGCCACATCGGGCTGAGCGGCCAGGGCCTCCTCCACGGCGGTGCGCAGTGCACCGTCGTCGCTAACCACTGCCAGACCGCGCTTGGCCACGACCTCGGCCGCGCTGCCCTCACCGGCCAGCATGCCGGCCAAGGCCTGGCGCGCCAACTTGTCGTTCAGCTCGCCCTTATCCACTAGGGCGGCGAGCTCGGCCACGCCGGCCGGGCCCACCGGTAGTTCCTCGAGAGCCACGCCGCGCTCCTTGGCCTCGCGGGAGAGCTCACCCATCCACCACTTGCGGGCGGCGGCAGAGCTGGCTCCGGCCGCCACGGTGGCCTCGATGACGTCCAGCGCACCAGCGTTGAAAACGTCGCGCATCTCCAGGTCGGTGCAGCCCCACTCCTCCTGCAGACGGCGGCGACGCACCGCCGGCATCTCCGGCAGAGCGGCGCGGATCTCCTCCACCCACTCCGGGGTGCACACCACCGGCACCAGGTCCGGCTCCGGGAAGTAGCGGTAGTCGTCAGCGTCGGACTTCTCGCGGCCCGCAGAGGTGGTGCCCGTGTCCTCGTGCCAGTGGCGGGTCTCCTGCGTCACCGTGCCACCCGCAGCGAGGATCGCGCCCTGGCGCTGCATCTCGAAGCGCACGGCGCGCTCGATGGCACGGAAGGAGTTGACGTTCTTGGTCTCGGTGCGGATACCCAGCGGGGCGTCCGCTCCCTCGCGCAGGGAGACGTTGATGTCCGCGCGCACATTGCCGCGCTCCATGCGGGCCTCGCTCACGCCCAGGGACCGGAAGATGTCCCGCAGCGCCTGCACGTAGGCGCGCGCCACCTCGGGAGCACGCTCCCCCACGCCCGCCACCGGGCGGGTGACGATCTCAACCAGCGGCACGCCGGCGCGGTTGTAGTCCACCAGCGAGTAGTCAGCGCCCTGGATGCGGCCCGCGCTGCCACCCACGTGGGTGTTCTTGCCGGCGTCCTCCTCCATGTGCGCCCGCTCAATCTCCACGCGGAACACCGCGCCGTCCTCCAGCTCCACGTCCAGGTAGCCGTCGTAGGCGATCGGCTCGTCGTACTGGGAAGTCTGGAAGTTCTTGGGCACGTCCGGGTAGAAATAGTTCTTGCGCGCAAAACGGCAAGACTCGCGAATCTTGCAGTTCAGCGCCAGACCGATCATCACCGCATAGCGCACAGCGGTGGCGTTAACCACCGGCAGGGTGCCAGGCAGGCCCAGGGAGACCGGGGTGACGTTCTCGTTCGGCTCGCCACCGAACGCGTTGGGGGCGCCATCAAACATCTTCGTGGCGGTACCGAGCTCGACGTGCACCTCGATACCCAGCACGGGGTCGAAGCGGGCAGTGACCTCGTCGTAGTCCAACAGCTCACTCATCTCAGTTCTCCTTCAGGGCCGGGGCGCTGGCCAGCAGCGGGCCGCCCCACTTGGACTCAAGAGCGCGCTCCAGCACGCCGCCGACGCGGTAAAGGCGCGCGTCCTCGAAAGCCGGCGCCAGGATCTGGAAACCGACCGGCAGGCCCTCAGACAGACCAGAGGGCAGGGACATGCCCGGCACGCCCGCCAGGTTGGCGGGAATCGTGGCAACGTCGTTCAGGTACATGGACATCGGGTCATCCACCTTGTCGCCGAACTTGAAGGCGACCGTCGGGGCCGTGGGCGAGACCAGAACGTCGGCCTGCTCGAACGCGGCAGCAAAATCGCGCTGCACCAGGGTGCGGGCACGCTGAGCCGCACCGTAGTAATGGTCGATGTTGCCGGCGCTCAGGGCGTAAGTGCCCAGGATGATGCGGCGCTTGACCTCGTCGCCAAAACCGGCGGCGCGGGTGGCGGTCATGACGCGCTCGGCGGTGATCGGGCCCTCGTCCGGCTCCACACGCAGGCCGTAGCGCATGCCATCGAACTTGGCCAGGTTGGAAGAGACCTCAGCCGGCATCAGCAGGTAGTAGGCGTCCAGCGCGATCTCGAAGGAGGGGCAGTCCACCTCCACAATCTCTGCGCCGGCCTCACGCAGCAGCTCCAGAGAGGCCTCGAAGGACTCGCGCACGCCCGCCTCGTAGCCCTCGCCGGTCAGCTGCTTGACCACAGCGACGCGAGTGCCCTTCAGGTTCTCGGTGTTGCGAGCCGCCTCCACGTAGCCCTCGCAGGGCAGCGGCAGGGAAGTGGAGTCCTTGGGGTCGTGGCCGCCCATGACCTCGTGCAGCAGGGCCGCGTCCTCCACCGAGCGAGTGCACGGACCGGCCTGGTCCAGCGAGGAAGCCATGGCGATCAAGCCGTAGCGGGAGATAGAGCCGTAGGTGGGCTTCACACCCACGGTGCCCGTCACTGCGGCAGGCTGGCGAATCGAGCCACCCGTGTCAGTGCCCACCGCCAGCGGGGCCTCGTAGGCGCCCACCGCCGCAGCGGAACCACCACCGGAACCACCCGGAATACGCTCCAGGTCCCACGGGTTGCGGGTCGTGCCGTAAGCGGAGTGCTCCGTAGAGGAACCCATCGCGAACTCATCCATGTTCGTCTTGCCCAGGATGGGCATGCCGGCCTCGCGCAGCTTGGTAACCAGCGTCGCGTCGTACGGCGGGATCCAGCCCTCCAGGATCTTGGAGGCGGCAGTGGTGACCTGCCCCTTCGTGACCACGACATCCTTCACGGCCACCGGCACGCCGGCCAGCGCGTGTAAGGACTCGCCTGCGGAGCGTCGTGCATCAACGTCGGCCGCCGTGGCCAGCGCCTCCTCGGTGTTCACGTGCAAAAAGGCGTGCACGTCGCCGTCCACCGCGCCAATGCGGTCCAGGTGCGCCTGCGTCAGCTCCACCGAGCTGACCTCGCCGGCCGCCAGCAGCTTCGCCTGCTCCGCGGCGGTGTACTTAATCAACTCGCTCATGCGTCCTCCCCCAGAATCTGCGGCACCAAGAACCTGCCGTCCTCGCTAGCCGGAGCCATCGCCAAAGACTCGTCCTGAGAGAGGGTGGGCACAACCACGTCCTCGCGCATGACGTTCTTCAACGGGATCGGGTGAGAAGTGGCCGGTACCTCCGGCCCCACAAACTGGTTGATTCGCGCCACAGAATTGGCGATCACTTCCAGCTCGCCGGCCAACTTGGCCGCCTCCTGGTCTGTCATTGCAATGCGTGCGAGTCCCGCCAAGCGGTGCACCTCGCCGGTGGTGAACGTGGTCATGGCTCCGATTCTAGTGTCAGCCGGAGATTGCATAGAGTTACCACATGAGATCGTGGCGCTACCGCCTTGCACGCAAGCTGCTTACCCCGCCCAGCCGGCACACCATCACCACGGCCGCCAAGTGGTGGATAGGCGGTCTTGCTACCGCACAGGCAGTCACGCTTGCCACGGTGATGATCAACGATCACCTCCGCAAGCGACGCAAGGTCACCACCGACTCCTTCCTCACCGGCCCACCCGAAGCCACCTCCGTGGCCGGCAACACCGTTACCACCTACACGGACGCGCGCGCCCTGTTCGAGGCGATGATCGGCTCCATCCGCGCCGCCAAAAGCCACATCTACTTCGAGACCTACATCTGGAAGAGTGACGAGTGGGGAGAGCGGTTCAAGAGCGAACTGATCGAGGCCGCCCGCCGCGGTGTGGACGTACGCATCGTCTACGACGCCTTCGGTAACGGGGTGGTGGACCCTCGCCTTTTCGCCTTCCCCAAGCTGCCCAACCTGGAGGTGCTGCGCTTCCCCATCTTCAACTGGGGCATGCTCACCCTCTCCCTGCGCCACTTTGGCCGCGACCACCGCAAGATCCTGGTGGTGGACGGGGTCGATGGCTACACCGGCGGCTACAACATTGGCGACCTCTACTACGCCGAGTGGCGCGACACCCACGTGCGCATCCAGGGCGAGGGCGCCTGGGAACTGGAAAACGCGTTCATCGACTTCTGGAACCGCCACCGCCGCGGCAAGCTCAGCGCCCTGCCCGACGCCGGGGCGAGGTCCTGGGACGCCCGCATCCGCGCCGCCCAGAACTCCCCCACCAAGTGGCTCTTCCCCGTGCGCGGGCTCTACGTGGCCGCCTTCGAGCGCGCCCGCGAACGCGTGTGGATCACCCAGGCCTACTTCATCCCCGACGAAGAAATCCTCAACTCCCTAATCGCCGCCGCCCACCGCGGCGTGGACGTCAAGGTACTGGTGCCCGAGATCTCCAACCACGTCGTGGCCGACTGGGTGGCCCGCTCCCACTACGATCGCCTCCTCCAGGCCGGCGTGGAGCTGTGGCTCTACCAGGGCGCGATGATCCACGCCAAGACCGCCACCGTCGACGGGCGCTGGTCCACGGTTGGCACCGCCAACATTGACCGCCTCAGCCTGCGCGGCAACTACGAGGTGAACCTGGAGTTCTTCGACAACGGGCACGCGCGCAACATGGAGGCCATCTTCCAGCGCGACCTGCTCCAGTCGCGGCAACTCACGGTCCAGGAATGGGAGAACCGCCCCATGCTGCACCGCATCGGGGAGCGCCTGCTCAAGCCGTTTGCGCCACTGATATAGCACGCCGGGCGCCGGTTGCATGGCGCGGGGCGGAAGTACCAGGCAAGGGCCCACTCAGTCCCTGCGCACCGGGCGGAGCCACCTATCAGTCCCGCAGCACGGAGAAGCGCGTCCATTTGCGGGTTTGGGGCCGGGCACGCGTGTGCCCCGCTTCCAGTTGGGCGACAAGAACGCATGTTGGGCGACGAGGAGGCA
>JAUMWR010000013.1:0-39156 GCA_030529545.1 Buchananella hordeovulneris | reverse complement strand
TGTCGCCCAGGTTGTGCCCTTGTCGCCGAAGTCCCGCCTAGAAACCGCTCGTTTCCGCTGCCTGCCGGCACCAACTCCTCGGGGCTTCAGCTTCACTACGCACGGGAGGGCCGGACCTGAGCCTGACGGTCGGGGGCGTCCCGCAACTCGCGGGATGCGGTTGGGAAACTGCGCCCGCAGAGATAACGAGGGCCGGGTGGGGAGAGCAATCGCTCTCCCCACCCGGCCCTCCTTCCCGGGCACCTCAGCACCCTGCTAGGACAGAGGCAATCCGCGGGTCAGTGTCCAGGTTTGTTGGCTGGGTCAGCCCTGCGGGGCAGCCGGGCCGCCAGCAGGCGGGAAGCCGTAACCCTGCGGAGCCTGCGGGGGCTGAGGCTGACCAGGGGCAACCCCGCCCTGAGCCGGGCCGCCAGCGGGCGGGAAGCCATAGCCCTGCGGAGCCTGCGGGGCGACCGGAGCGCCCGGCTGCGGGTAAGCGGCCCCCATCGGGGCGGCAGCGGGGGCGTTGGCCGGCTTGGTGACCAGGAACAGCACGCCGAAAACGGCGCCGGCCAGACCAGCAATCACGGTCAGCCACAGACCCAGGCCAACGGTGACGATGTCCAGCACGTCGTCTCCCTTCAGGGAGAAGTTGGTGTACAGCGCAACCAGGGCGGCCAGACCGTTACCGGCGGCGATGACGTAGGGAGCCCATTTGTCCACCTTCTCGGGCTGGAAGATCATACCGATGACGGAGCCCAGCGCACCGGCGGCCAGAATCAGGCTCAGCTTGCCCTCGCCCTGCACGCCCAAAACGCTCTCCGAAACCCCGAAGACCTCCAACTTGGCCCACGGCATCACGGTACCGATGATCGCCACGATGGCGGCGATACCGGCCAGGAGCGCCCAGCGCATCTTAGCGTCGGCGAAAGCGGCGGCGAAGTCGAAGGAGGGCTTGGCCCCTGCCGGCGGCTGAGCGCCGGGAGCCGGGTGCGGGAAGTTAGTGCCCATAGGTGTCTGCCTTTCGGTAGGTATTTCGTTTGCATCTTTGCATATGGTGGACTCGGAAATACACCGGGCCGCCCAGGGTTTTCCGAATTTCAACCCACGGTATGACACTAACCGTTACTAAAACATCCCAGCTGGGTATCGCTCCCTCCCTCACTCTCACCGCCGAATTGCATACTCCAAAGCCCGCGCGCTGCGGCGCGCGAGCAGCTCATGCGGCGCGTCTGCTCGACCGCCTTCCCGACTGCCCACCCGACCGCCTGCACGACCGAACTGGACAGAGCTGCGCGGCTAGTTAGGCAGCTCCTGGCCGGCTCGCAGCAGCTCGAACTCGGCCTCGTCGATCACCCGCACGCCGAGCGCCTGGGCCTTGGCGAGTTTGGAACCCGCCTTCTCCCCCGCCAACACGTAGTCCGTCTTCTTTGACACGGACGACGCTGCCTTCCCGCCGTGCGCCGCAATCGTGGCCCCGATCGAGTCCCGCGTGTATCCCTCCAGGCTGCCCGTAGCCACAATCGTCAGGCCGGCCAGAGTCTGCGCTACCTGCTCCGAGGCGGCGGCGGGAACGTCGGCCAGCTGGGCCCCCGCCTCTCGCCAAGCGGAGACGATGGCCTGCCCGCGCTCGCTCGCCAGCCAATCGCGCAGCGAAGCCGCGATCACGGCGCCCACGCCCTCCACCTCGGAGAGCTCGGCCAAGTCGTGCGCCGCGATCGAAGCCTCGATCGCCTCCAGGGAGCCAAACCGGGCCGCGAGCGCACGCGCCGCCACCGGGCCCACGTGCCGAATGGACAGGGCCACCAGGAAACGCCACAGCTCCTTGGACTTGGCCGCCTCCAGGTTCGCCAGCAGGGCCGCGGCGGACTTGGACAGCTCCGACGGCTTGACCACGGTCCCGTCCTTGCGCGGCACCGACGGGGTGGTCCAAAACGCCCGCACCCACGCCACGTCGTTCGGCCCCGCCGCCTTGCCGGTGGCCGGGCGGAAGATCCGCACCTCCCGCAGGTCCTCGGCAGACAGGTTGAAGATCTGCGCCTCGCTCGAAATCGGGGCCCGCTGCGCCGGCGCCAGGCGATCCAGCAGCGCGTGCGCGGCGGCGGTGCGTTGCGCGACGTCCCACTCGCCCTCCCCAGGCTCGCGAGCCTCCTGCAGGCGATGCGCCTCGCGGTCAATCCACAGCGTTCCCCCCAGCAGCAGGGCGTCAACCGCGTCCTGGCGGTTGGCGTCCGGGTTGGTAAGCGCCCGCGCGCTCTCCTCCCCCAGGCCCTCCACGTCCAGCGCCCCGCGCGAGGCCAGGTGCTCCACGCGGCCGCGCAGCTGCGCCGGGCAGGCCGCCACGTTCGGGCAGCGCAGGTCCTTCTCCCCCTCGTTCGTCGGCGCCAGCGGCGCCCCGCACGCCGGGCAGAATTCCGGCATCTCAAACACGACCTCGTGCCCCGTGCGCAGCCGCTCCACCGGGCCCAAGATCTCCGGGATGACGTCACCGGCCTTGCGCAGCACCACCACGTCCCCGATGCGCACGCCCTTGCGCGCCACCTCGAAACCGTTGTGCAAGGTTGCGCGGGCCACCATCGAGCCATCCACCAGCACCGGCTCCATCACCCCGAACGGGGTCACCCGGCCCGTGCGGCCCACGTCCACCGCAATATCCAGCAGGCGCGTGTGCACCTCCTGCGGCGGGAACTTGTAGGCCACCGCCCAGCGGGGCGTGCGCGCGGTAAAACCGAGCTCCCCCTGCTCGGCCAGGTCGTCCACCTTCAGCACCACGCCGTCAATCAGGAACGGTAGGTCCGGGCGCCGCTGCCCCAGGCTCTCGATGAACTCCAGGGCCGCCGGCGCCCCACTAACCACGTCCGTGAACGGCACCACCGGCACCCCCCAGCGCTCCAACTGCGCGTACCAGCCCGACTGGGACTGCGGCGGCACGAACTCCCCAGCCTCCCCGGGCTCGCCACTCGCCGCCGCGCCACTCGCCGCCTCGCCGGGCGCTGCGGGAGGGGTGGGGCCGGCGGGAGCGTCGTCCCCAAGCGGTAAGTCGAACAGACCGGCCTCGCCCTTTCCGGCCAGGCTGCCCACGTTCAGGGCGCCCACGCCGTGAGCCAGGAAGCGCAGCGGGCGCTGGGCCGTCACCGCCGGGTCCTTCTGCCGCAGCGAACCGGCCGCCGCGTTGCGCGGATTCATAAACGTCTTTTCCCCGGCCGCCTCCCGCGCCGCGTTGAACTCCTCGAACTGCGCCACCGGGATGTAAACCTCCCCACGCACCTCCACGTGCGCCGGAAACGGGCCGCCGGCAAGCTGCTTGGGCACGCAATCGATGGTGCGCACCTGGAGCGTCACGTCCTCTCCCACCCGGCCATCGCCGCGCGTGGCCGCGCGCACCAGCACCCCGGATTCGTAGGTCAGGGAGATAGCCAGGCCGTCTATCTTAGGCTCCGCCGTCAGCTCCAGATTGGCCCCCACGCGCTGGCCCCAAGCGGCCACCTCGTCAAAGTCGAACACGTCCTCCAGGGAGAACATGCGCTCCCCGTGGGTTACCGGGGCAAAGACCTCCACCCCCTCCAGCGGCTGGGCCGCCTGGGCCGGCTGATCCACCGTCTGCGTGGGCGAATCCGGGCTCACCAAAGCCGGGAAAGCCTGTTCCAGGTCGCGCAGCTCGTGGATGAAACGGTCGTAGTCGGCGTCAGAAAGCGCAGGCTCAGACTCATCCCCACTTGGGCGGTAGTACTCGTCGCGCGCCGTAGCGAGCAGGGCACGCAACTGCGCCACCCGCTCGCTCGCCGCCGCAAATTCCGCGCCCGCATCCTCAATCACGCTCATGCCCCAATCATCCCCCAAATGGGTGGGCCGCCACCCGTCCGGGGCGGGGCGGCGGGCGGGACAGCTTCGAAACGGCGGGAAGAAACGCGGCGGCGGCGGCTCGCCGAGGCGCTGAACGGCGCGCGGGCCACGGAGAGAACCGGCGCGGTGTTTTGTGGGCCGGGCGGGGACGTCGTCCACCTGATACACCGCCGCTAGGAGCGGCGTCCGGGCGCACGACCCTGCGAGGCGCAAGGTCGGCTGCCGAGCGCGGCTAGGCTTATCCCCGTGGTAGCCAGCCAAGTTCTCCCCCCTAAGGCGCCCTTCCGGTTGGAGGGTCGCGACGGTGCTATTGCCGTCGGGGCGTTGGCGGCCACCGCGCTGATACTCACCGGCTACCACTGGCACTGGCTCTACCCATTGTTCCCGCTCGGCCCGGCCATCCCCGTCGCCGCACTCATAGCGAGCCTGGGGGCAGCGGCCAGCACGGTGTTGGCGCGCCACCTGCCAGCCATCCCGCTGGCGGCAGTCCTGCTGGTCACCGCCTCCTGCGTGGGCGGCGGTAACTGGTTCAGCCCAGTGGCTATCGTGCTGCCCTACCTGCTTTACGAGGCCACCTCCGCCTCCGCGTTTTGGGTGCCGCTGACCGGTTACGTCTCCACCAGCGCCCTGACGGTGCTGGCGGTCTTCAACCTCAGCCAGATGGGCAACACGCTGACGGCCGGCCTGTTCTTTGCGCTCTACACCGCTATCACCGCCACCGCAGCTCTCCTAGCGGGGGTGTGGCGCCGCAACCAGCGGACCACCGACGCGCGGGCCAAGCAGGAGAGCCTGCTGGCCCAGGAGGCCGCCCACCAAGCCCTACTCGCCGCGAGCGCCACCGAGCGCACCCGGATCGCCCGGGAGATGCACGACATCGTGGCCCACTCGCTGTCCGTGGTGATTGCGCAGGCAGACGGCGGCCGGTACGCCGCCAAGAGCGACCCGAGCGCCGCCGAGCGCGCCCTGACCACGATCGCGGAGATTTCCCGCGCCGCCCTGAAGGACATGCGCGCCATCCTGGGCGTGCTGCGCGGGCCGGAGGAGGACGCCCTGCAGCGCCTGCCGCAGCCGATGGACGACGACCTGGACGCCCTGGTGGCCACGATGTCTGACTCCGGTCTGCCCACCTCGATTGTCAGGGTCGGCACCCCCCAGGTGCTGGCCCCCGGCATGGGCCTCACCGTGCACCGCCTGGTCCAAGAGGCCCTCACGAACGTGCTGAAGTACGGCGGGCCTGCCGCCCACGCTACCGTGATGGTCACGTGGGGACCCACCTCCCTGGAGATCACGGTGGACGACGATGGCCGCGGCGCCAGCGTGGAAACCGACGGCAAGGGGCACGGGATCATCGGCATGCGCGAGCGCGTGGCCGCATTCGGTGGCACCCTCCAGGCCGGCGCGCGCCCCGGCGGCGGGTTCCGCGTGCGCGCCCATCTCCCCCTGCTCCACGGCCCAGCAGCCATCCAGGCGGCCAATAGCTAAAATCTTGGGAGCTACTACCACGGCAGAAGGGTGGAAACGTGTCCCCGATTCGCGTAGCGATCGTTGACGACCAGCAGCTGGTGCGCGCTGGTTTCTCTTTGGTGATCTCTTCCCAACCTGACATGGAAGTGGTGCTGGAGGCAGGAAACGGCGCCGCTGCCGTTCGTTTGCTCAAGGACCACCCCGCTGACGTGGTGCTGATGGACGTGCGCATGCCGGAGATGGATGGCCTGGAGGCCACCCGCCTCATCACGGAGCGAGAGAACAGCCCGCGCATCATCATCCTGACCACGTTTGACCTGGACGAGTACGTGCTGACGGCCATCCGCGCCGGCGCCTCCGGGTTCCTGCTGAAGGATGCCCCGCCGGAGGACATGCTGGAGGCCATCCGCACTGTCTACGCCGGCGACGCCGTGATCGCCCCGTCTTCCACCCGGCGCCTGCTGGACCACGTCGCCCACCACCTCTCCCTGCCCCGGGAGTCTTCTCCGCAGCTCGACAGCCTGACGGAGCGGGAGCGGGAGGTGCTGGTCCTCATGGCCCGCGGCCGCTCCAACGCGGAGATTGCCGGGGATCTGTTCGTTGCCGAGGCCACCGTCAAGACGCACGTGGGCCGAGTGTTGGCCAAGCTGGGGGCACGCGACCGCGTGCAGGCCGTGGTAGCCGCCTACGAGCTGGGCCTGGTGCATCCGGGGGCCTAGCCGCAACCGATGCCAGCGGCAAGCGCCCACCGCCCTGCGCGGCGGGCTCCAGCAGCTAGAGAAGTCAGGGGAGAGTGAGAGTGGAGTCTGCAGTTACCGGCCGGAATTTGAAGATGGTGTTCTCCACCGAGGCGCCCGTCCACGCCCTGCGCGGAGTGGACGTGTCCATTCCCGCCGGCCGCTTCACCTGCATCATGGGCCCCTCTGGGTCGGGGAAGTCCACGTTGCTGCACATCCTGGCCGGCCTGACCCAGCCCACCGGCGGCGAGGTGGAGTTGTCCGGCCAGTCCCTGAAGGACATGGATGACGACGCCCTGGCCCTGGCCCGGCGGCGCGTGGGATTCGTGTTTCAGCACTTCAACCTGCTTCCCACATTCACCGCGCGGCAAAACATCCTGCTGCCGTGCGAGCTGGCTGGCACCCCGCCCACCCCGGAGTGGTGGGAGCGAGTGATCTCCACCCTTAACCTCACCGAGCGGCTGGACCACCTGCCCGGCCAACTAGCCGGTGGGCAGGCCCAGCGCGTGGCGATCGCCCGGGCGGTGATAAACCGGCCCGCCGTGATCTTTGCCGACGAGCCGACCGGTGCGCTGGACCAGCGGGCCTCCAGCGAGGTCCTGGACCTGCTGCGCACCCTGGTGCGCGAGCTGGGGCAGACCGTCGTCATGGTCACGCACGACCCGGCCGCCGCCGCCTACGCCGACGAGGTCCTGCTGCTGGCCGACGGCCTGGTGGTGGGCCGGATCGCCAACCCCACCATCACCTCCGTCATGGCCGGCCTGGAGGCCCTGGGGCAGGGGAACTTCAACCAATGAACCCGAAGGCTTTTCGCAGCCAGCTCTCCTCGCTGTGGGGCGCTGCGTTAGCGGTGAGCCTGGCGACGGCTTTCCTGTGTACCCTCCTGCTGGGAGTGGGGCAGGTGGGGCGCTCCCTCAACCGCGTGATGGCCGCCGGCCTGGGGGACGCGGCCGTGGTGGTGGAGCCGTCGGTGGCGCTGACGGACCTCTCCCTCATCGAGAGCTACCCGGGCGTGGAAGCGGTCCACCGGGCAGACTCCCTTTGGTGCTCCCTCTCCCGGGGCGCCGACACCGGGGCCGCCCCCAACTCCCCCACCGAGATCAAGCTGCTGGCCGCCGTCGAGGTACAGGCCGCAGCCGCCGCAGAGGAACTGGAAACTGTGCAGCGGCGGGACAACACGCCGCTGCTGCCCGGCCAGATAGCGATCATGGCGTCCACCGCCGCAGAGATCGACGCCTCCCTGGGCGACAAGCTGCACCTGGAGTGGGACACGGTCACCGGCGGCGTGGCCTCCATCGACCTGACGTTCTCCTCCGTGCTCTCCCCGGCCTCCCCATTCTCCTCCAACCAGATGCCGGCGCTGGTGCACCAGTCCGACTTCGACCAGCTCTCCCAGAACTCCCTCTTGCTGCAGCAGACCAAGGGAATGAGCCGGATTCTGGTGGACACGGAGGGAGAGAAAGCCACCGAGGTCGCCGCCGGCCTGCAGCGCGTTTTGGGACCGGACACCACCGTCTACACCGCCCAGTCCTGGGCGCAGCAGCGCCTGCTGAGCCTGACCGGAACCGACGACTTCACTGCCTCCCTCACCATCGGATTCGCCGTGATGGGTGCGGTAGTTGCCGCGCTCGTAGTGGCCATCACCTTCCAGGTGTTGGTGACTAGCCGGACGCGCGACCTAGCGCTCCAGCGTTGCCTGGGGGCCACCCGCAAGCAGTTGCTCACGCAGGTGCTGCAGCAGGCCCTCCTGGTGGGGGCCGGGGCCGGCACCGCCGGCGTGGTGCTGGGCCACCTGATCGGGCAGGTGGCGGCGCTGGCCGCTCAGGGCAACGAGCGTACCCGCTTCTCCCCGCCGGGCGTCCTGGTCTCCCCGGAATCTGTGCTGATCCCCCTGTTGCTCGGCATGGTCATCACCGTGGGCGCCTCGCTACCCGCGGCCGTGCGGGCCACGCGCATCTCTCCCCTGGCGGCGCTGGACACCGCCCCGCCCGTGCCGTCCTCCCGCCGCACCCTGCTCTTTGCTGCCGTGCTGTGCCTGGCCGGCACCAGTCTCCTGCTGATCGTCGCGGCCGTCTCCGACTCCTACCTAGAACTAGGCAAGCGCGGCTTTGTGCTGCTGTCCTTCATGGGCATCAGCGGAGCCGTGCCGCTCCTGGCCGGCTTTGTGGTGGCCGCCCGCCCGGCCATGGTGGCCTTGGTGGGCTTGACCGCGCCCCTGGCCGAGCGCCTCTCCGCAGGCCGAATGCAGGTCAGCACCCGCGTGGCGCTACAAAACCTAGTGCGTTCCTCCCGCCGCGCCGGTACCACCATCGGTGCCGTGGTGGTAGGCGTGGCCCTCTCCGCCGTGGTCGCCACCGGCGCGCACACCGCCCAGCGTTCATTGAGCACCCTGCTGGCGGACTCCTACCCCTTCGATATCGAGGTGACGCCCTCCCAGTCCATCAACGACTCGGGCCTGACCTCGCTCTCCCGCGTGGGCGGGGTCCACAACGTCGCGGCCATCTCCAATTTGTTCGTCGCGTTGCACGATCCAGCCAGCAACAACGTCGGACAAACAATGCTGACAGTGGGACAGACCGACGAGCTGCGCACCGCCTCCTCCGACCCCAACCTGGACCTGCCCGCCCCCTACGAGCTCCTCATAAACGACAGCGTTGCCGCCGAGATGGGGCTGAGGGACGAGCAGGAGATCGACGTCGCCGCCTTCTCCCTGGCTGACTACTACGCCCCCAACGAGGCCGTCACGTCCCGCCTGGACCTGCGTTACAGCGCCGGCAATTCGAGCCTGGAAGACCTGAACGTGGTGGTGAGCGAGCCGTGGCTACCGCTGGCCGCCCCCAATTTCGAATCCATGTCTGCTGAGATCGAGTCGGCCTGGCGAGAGACCCGGCAGGCCTTCACCGCGCACGGCGGCACCGAGGGCACCTCCGACGCCGTGGAGACCGACCAGGCGGAACTGCGCGCCCGGCTGGGCTCCGGGCCGGTCCTGGTGGAG
This sequence comes from Buchananella hordeovulneris, assembly GCA_030529545.1. Lineage (GTDB taxonomy): Bacteria > Actinomycetota > Actinomycetes > Actinomycetales > Actinomycetaceae > Buchananella > Buchananella hordeovulneris_A. The sequence continues at coordinate 30,138 of JAUMWR010000013.1, read as the reverse complement.
GAGATGTACCGGCTGCGCCAATCCCGGATCGCAGAGCTGGAACTGCGCCGCTTCCTGGTGGAGCAGAAGTGGCAAAACACGCCCACCTTCACCGTGCGCCTGACGGACGCCTTCCCGGTGGTCAACTTGGACCTCTCCACGCTGCGCGCCTTCAGCGATTTCGTCAACAGCTCCAGCGCCCGCGCCACCCAGAACACCGTGCGCAGCCTGACGGGCTCGGACGCGCCCCTGCACACCCGCTCCATCGTGTTGCGCATCGACACGAAGCAGACCTCCTCCCTGCTGCCGCAGGTGGCCGCCACGGTGGCCGAGCTGACCGACGGCCACGTCCCGCAAGTCACTGGCCCTGCGATCACCCTGCAGGCCTACGATAGCCTGATCGACCGCATCCTCACCCTCCTGGTGGGGCTGCTCTCCATCGCCATCGTGATCGCCTTCGTGGGCGTGACGAACGCCCTGGTTCTCTCCGTGGTGGAGCGTGCCGACGAGCTCGCTACCCTGCGGGCGCTGGGCATGAGCAACCGCCAGCTCCGCCTAATGCTGGTGGTCGAGGGCACCGTCCTGGCCAGCATCGGCGTGGCCATCGGAGTGGCCGGCGGGGTGCCCCTGGGGCTGCTGGGGACGTACTCTGTGCTGTCGCGCACCGGCGTCTTTGTACTCTCGATCCCGTGGCCCATGATCGGCGCGAGCATCGTCGCCGCCCTGGTGGCGGGCATCGCGGCCGCCCTGCTGGCCTCCTCCCGGCCGATGCGCCGCATGCGCCGGGGGCTGTTCTAACGCGATTGGGTCTGGGAGCCGACGCTCCTGCGGGCGCTCTTGTGGGCTCGGCGCCACGCGCTGCGGTCTTGATTGGCCGACGCTCGCCGGGCCGCCCTGCCTGCTGCGCCGCTCCGTGCGCCGGCCTCGCTAGCGCCGCCGCGAGCCGCTCTGTTTTTCCGCCGCGCGGCGCCTGCCCTGTGCACAGAGCGCAGGGCGGTGGAGAGAACACCCCCGGCTGGCCTAGACTCCGTCCCGATGCGCACGCTGAACGGGTGTGGTGTGTTGATGTGGTGGCCGGCCCGGACCTGGGGACCCGGTTTGTGCTCCCGCCCGGCCGGAGCGTGCTGGGGCGCGCGCAGGACGCACTGAGCTCCCCGGAGGTATCTCGGCAGCACCTGGAGCTGTGGCTGACGCGCGGCGGGGTGCGGTGGCGCAGCTTCGCCGGGCAGCGGGAGCGCTGGCGCCACTGGGAGAGAGACGGCTCGATGCGGATCGGCGCCACCCGCCTGGTGCTGCGCAGGGAGGGCTCGCTGCCTGGGTGTGCGCTGCCGGCCCCGCAGGCAGCGCACACCCAGCTGCTGCGCCGCGTGGTCCTGGGAACGCCTCCGCCCGGGTACCTGCCTGCCGGGGCCGCGCCCCGCCTCGCCCAAAGCGGGCAGGAGGACTCCTCCGGCCCCGTGCCGGCCACGGGAGTTGGGCCCGCCCGCCAGTTGCTGCCCCGGTTCCTGTTTCCCCTGGCGATGCTCCTGTTGTGGCCGGCGGTGCGGAAAACCGGGTGGGCGGGGGTGGCGGCAGCCGTCGCGTCCGGGGCACTGGCCTGGGTTCTGTGGCGCTTCGCTGGCCGGCGCCTGGTGCGCAGGTGGGGCGGGGCATGGCGTCGGCGGCGCGCCGCCGCCCGCCTGGATCCGGCGCGCTTGTTGTATTCCGCAGCGCTGCGGGCCCACGCTGACTCCGGCCCCTCCCTGTCCCTGGCCGGCGGCCACCGCCCTGCTGCTCCCGGGCAGGCGCCGCTCACCCTCTACACTGCGGCTGGGCACTCGGCGCACTCCCTGCGAGTGCGGCCCGGGCAGAGCGTGCTGTGCGCCGAGCCCGGGGGCATAGAGCTGGCCAGGTGGTTGGCGGTGCAGGCGCTCGCGGCGGGCTGGGTGCCGGTGGAGCTGCGCGCCGGGCAGCGCCCGCCGCGCGGGGAGGAGGGCCGGTTCCTCTACCTGAGCATGCGTGCCGCCGCGCCGGACGCCGACCTGGTGGCAGCGCCCAGCGGTCCCTTGCCCGGCCCCGCCTGGCAGCAAGACGCGCAAACGCTCTGGGACCAGCGAGCCGCCGCGTCTGACCCGGCTAGCAGCGGGCAGGTGGATCCCTTTGCCCTGGTGGCGCTAAACCGCGCGGAGCTGGCCTTCGCCCGTCAGCGCCCGCGCCTCGCCGCGCCCGTCGGATTCGCCGCGCCGATGGAAAACTCCGCGCCGGTCCACCTCGGCGCCCCGCCCGGCCCGTCCGCGTCGGCCGGGCCCAACCCGCCGCTCGGTTCCCGTGCCTCGGTCGGAGCCGGCGAGCAGCTCGCGCCGGCCGCACAGGTCTCTCCATCCCAGGGCTTGCCGGTCGTGCTGGACCTGGAGCGCGCCGGCCCGCACATGCTGGTGGCGGGGCGCACTGGCAGCGGCAAGTCGGAGTTCCTCACTTTCTTCCTCTCCGCTCTGGCCCTGCTCAACCCACCGGCGGCGCTCAACCTGGTGCTGTTCGATTACAAGGGCGGGGCCACTTTCTCCAGCCTGCGGGGGCTGCCGCACACGATGGCCGTGCTCACGGACTTGGACGTGCAGGCCAGCCACCGCGCCCTGGAGGCGCTAGGGGCGGAGCTGTGCCGCCGCGAACGACTCCTGGCCGGGCACGGCGCCCGGGACGTCAGGGAGTTGGCGCCAGCGGCGCGCCCGCCGGCCCTGCTGGTGGCCGTGGATGAGTTTCGGGTCCTGCGCGACAGCCACCCCGACCTGCTGGATACGCTGCTTCGGTTGGCCGCGCAGGGCCGTTCGCTCGGCATGCACCTGGTGCTGGCCACCCAGCGCCCAGCCGGCGCGATTAGTCCCGACATCGCCGCCAACACCTCCATTCGCTTGAGCCTGCGCCTCTCAAGCGAGGCCGACTCCCGGGACGTGCTGGGCCACTCCCGCGCCGCCGGCCTGCCCAGCCCCGGGTGGGCGCTGCTGCAGGCTGAGGAAGAGGCGCTGGTGTGCTGTCCGCCGCTCGGGTCCGGGCCGCACTCTTGGCGGGAGCGCGCCGTGGAAATGTGTCTGGAACTTGGCGGAGGCCCAGCGGCCCCGCTCTGGGCACCCGCGCTGCCGCCCCTCCTGCTCGCGCGCGACGTGGCCTCACCGTCCTGCCCCTTCCCCGCGCTGGTATTGGACGACGTTGCAGGCCAATCCTGGCGAAGTATCGGCGCCCCCGACCGGGACCTGCTGATCGCCGGGGCCGGCCGAGCGGGCAAGTCTACGGCGGCAGCCCAGTTGGCGTGGGCGGCGGCCGGCGCCGGGGCCAGGGTGTGCGTGGTGGCCGACGCCGGGGAGCCGGCCTGGGCGGGGCTGAAAGAGTGGGCTGGAGTCGTGAGCATGGACCGCGCAGACCAGCGCCACCTGGCGCGGCTATTGGATAGCTGGCTGGCGCTCGCGCCAGGCAGCCTGGCGGGCGCCTTCCTGTTCTTGGACGACGCCGAGCGCCTCGACGCGGGAGGACAGACGGCCGGCCCACGCGTCGAGGACCTGGTGCGTGCCTTCCAGTCGCGCGGGGGCCGATGCGTGCTGACCTGCACGGTGGCCCGGCACCTGGCGGCCCTGGTGGAGGGCCGGCTGCTGCTGCCAGGCGCGGGGGCCGAACTCCTGCCCCGGGCCTCCCTCACCGGCACGCGCCCGCCCCAGCCCGGGACGGCAAGCGGGGCGGGAATCTGGCGTGCCGAGTCCTGGCTGGCCTGCCAGGTTACCTGCCCGGATTCGCCGCTTCCCCTGCCCCCGCCTACCCCGGCGCAACGCGAGTGGGCATCGGGCTGCCTCGCGCTACCGGACACCTGCCCACGCCTAACCGTGCAGGTCGGCCCGGCGCTCCGGTCCGGCGCCGTTGGGGGCGGCACGGACGGGACCCGCGCGGTTGGGACCGGGACGGTGCGGGCCGCCGCGCACCTCGATGGTCCAGGGCAAGGGCAAGGGCAGCTTCGGCTGCTGTTAGGGGCCACGGCCACCGGGCCTTACTGGGTGGAGGACTTCCCGGTGGCCGTGATCGGCGCGCCCGGACCGGAGCGCGACGCCCTCGAGCGGGAGCTGCGCTCCTACCTTCCGACCGGCCCCGGGACGGTCAGGGTGGGGTCCGACGCCGCCACGGTAAGCGTCCAGGGCGGGACGAACAGTCTGCCTAGCCGGCCGACTCTCTCGCCTCAGGCGGAGTGCGCGTTCGACGTCGCGCAGAGAGCGGCGGAGCCGCTCGTAGTGGCCGCGAGCGCCGAGGAGGCCCTGGCGGCCTTCCGTGGCCCGCTTGCCCAGGCCCGGGCCGAGGGCACCTTGCTATTCGTGGGGCCACTATCCCGAGCGGCCCGCTCCCTCAGCCCGCACGACCTGGGTGCCCCCTCCGTGCACCGGCACGCAGTGTTGGCGGTCCGGGCGGGGGTTTACGAGGTGCGGCTATGCCAGGAACTCAGGGGTGTCGGGGTGGAGCATTGCACCCAGCACCGCCAGGGAGAGGATGCTTAGCACTACCGTGAGGGCGGTCAGCGGGTAGGAGGCGAGCAGGGTAATTGGAACCACCAGGCTGGAGACCAGGAGGAGCGGGCGGGCGTAGCTGGCCCTACTGGGCAGCCCCGCTACGCCGAAGCCGATTCCCACCGCCAGGAGCAGCCAGAGCCCACCCGCCAGCGAGGTATGCAGGGTGCCGCCCGTCAACAGGAGCAGCCCGAAGCCCGCCGTCCACAGCACCTGGGTGCACGCCAGGGACCAGCCGGTCAGAGTGGCGCGGGGCATGGCTGCCAGCCGCTCGCGGAAGGTGGTAGAACTCGCAGTCACGAGGCGCAAGTCTAGGCCTCTTGGGGACCTTGTGACCATCACCACCGCACCGCTTTCGGCAAAGTCTTGTTACATCTTTGGCAACGTGTGAAGCTATGGGACGTTGATTTCTGGGAGAGACATTCTTTCACATTTTGAACAAGGAGCCGCAATGGACTGGCGTAGCAGCGCCGCCTGCCTAAACCTGGATCCCGAGCTGTTTTTCCCGGTGGGTAACACCGGTTCGGCCGTGGCCCAGATTGAGGCTGCCAAGTCCGTGTGCGCACAGTGCAAGGTCCAATCCACGTGCCTGGACTGGGCGCTGAGCAACGGCCAGGACTTCGGTGTCTGGGGCGGCAAGAGCGAAGACGAGCGACGCTCGATCAAGCGGAGGGCAGCGCGCGCACGCCGCGCGGGCTGAGGACAACACAAAAACAGTGGGCGGGGTGCCAAGGGCACCCCGCCTGCTTGTTTGCCCGCTGGCCAGGCAGGGGGCGGGCGGCTACTCCTCGCGCTCTCGCACGCGCTTGGCCTTGGCCCCCCGCGCGTGGGCGCGAATCGTGACGTCAGTGCCGCCCCCCTCCCGCGGCGACCAGTCGATCGTTCCCCGCAACTCGCCTCTAACCAGCGTTCGCACAATCCGGGTGCCAAGCCCGGAGAGGGCCGCCCCCTTAGCGATCCCGGCGCCGTTATCCAGCACGTGAATCACTAGGTCATCACCGGTGCGCTGGGCGGTCACCACGATCTCGCCGTCGACCTCCCCAAAGCCATGCTCCACGGAGTTTGCCACCAACTCGGAGAGCACCACGGCCAGAGTCGAGGCCACATCGGAGTCCACCTCGCCAAAGCTGCCCTCCACAGTGGCCCGCACTACGCCCTGGCTGGCGGCCACGGCGCTCGCCATGCGCACCACCCGGCCGGCCACCTCGTCAAAGTTGAGGGAAGTGTCCGCGTTCTGGGACAGGGCCTCGTGCACCATCGCGATCATCGTGACGCGACGCTCGGCCTCCTCCAGGGCGCTCTTGACCTCCGGAAACTCAGAGCGGCGCGCCTGCAAACGCAGCAGCGCAGAGACCGTCTGCAGGTTGTTCTTCACCCGGTGGTGCACCTCGCGGATGGTGGCGTCCTTGGTCATCAACTCCAGCTCGCGGAAGCGAATCTCGGTGATGTCTCGGACCAGGATGATCGCGCCCTGCCGCTCGCCATTCACGCCCAGCGGGATGGCCCGGATCGCCAGGTGCACCCCGCCGGCCTCCACCTCCGTGCGCCAGGAGGCCCGGCCCATCAGGACCACCGCCAGGGTCTCCTCCACCGTTGTGTGCTCCTCCAGCACCGCCGTGACCCGCTCCGCCAGGACCTCGCCCAACAGGCCACCGCGCAGGCCCAGCCGGGAAAACGCGGAGATCGCGTTCGGGCTGGCATACATTACCTCGCCGTCCACGCTGATCTGCAGGGCGCCGTCGGGCACGCGAGGCCCGCCGCGCTTCAACCCCGGGCTGTCCTCCGCTGGAAAGGCGCCGCACGCCACCATGTCGCACAAAATGTCCGCAGCCGCCGTCTGCCAGCGCTGCAGCGGGGCCGTCGCGTTAGCCGCGCCGTAAGCGGACTGGCGCGCCAACACCGCGATCGTCTTGCCCTTGTGCACCACCGGGATCAGGCGCTCCGCGATCGCGTAGGTGCCCGCCCAGCGGGTGTCCAGCGGGGTCACGATCGCGCCCGTCTCCATCGCCTCCACCAGGGCCCCGGCGCGAGTGCCCGGCATGTGGCGCCCGATCACGTCGTCGATGTGGACGGTGGCGCCAGTGGCCGGGCGGCAGTGCGCGGCGGCCACGAAACGCCCCGCTTTGTCCGGCACCCACATCAGCAAGTCGGCACTCGCCAGGTCGGCAATAACCTGCCAGTCGGCGACGAGCTTGTGCAGCCACAAGGCGTCCTCGCTCGTCAAATGCTCGCCAATGGCCGGGCCAAGAATGTCATTCAGGTGAGGCACGGCGTTAGCCTAACTGTCAGGTCCCCTACCAGGAGGTGCAAATGTCCCGCTTCACCCACGTAGACTCCTTCCCCGCCCCGGCCGCCCGCATCGGCGAAATCCTCACCTCCCAAGCCTTCTGGGAGTCCCGCGTAGCCAACCTGCGCGCCAAAGTGGAAGCCGAGAAGCCCGGCGCCTTTGCCGAGCAGCCCGGGATCGCCGCCGCGCTCACCAGCGCCCGCGTCATCCAGCTCGCCAACGGCGGTTCCTCCCTAAGCGTCACCGTGAACGCCCCCGCCTCCGCTATGGGCCCGCTGCCCAAGGGCATCGGGGCCTTGGTCTCCGGGCCGCTGCAACTAAACGTGCACGAGAAATGGGGGCCCGCGCAGCCCGACGGCTCCCGCACCGCCACCTTAGAACTGCGCCTGGAAAAGCCGCAGGCCACCCTGACCGCCACTGTCGAGCTCTACCCCACCGCCCAGGGCTGCCAGCGCCGCGTCGAGGGCGAGATCAAGGTGCAAGTTCCCCTGCTGGGCTCGGCCCTGGCCAGCAAGGCGACCCAAAGCGTGGGGGCGCTCTTCGCTGCCGACGCCAACCTGGTACGTTTCTTCCTCTGAGCCAGCGGCCGGGCAGCGCGCGTACCTGCGCCACACACGGGCTGGCCTTCTCGTCGGCGGCCACAGCCGTCGGGCAGCGCGCGGGCCCGCCGGCACGCGCAGATCCCGACGGCGCAAGGCCTGCCGGGTGGGCAGGCCGGTCAACCAGTAGGCGCGCTGGCGGGCCTCCACGAGTTAGGCCGGCCCGCCGCTCGCGCCCGCCGGCGCGACGTCGGTCGGCGCAACGTCCGCCAGCGCAACGTCGGCCACTTGCCGGCCCCTCTAGTACTCGCCGTCCCTCATTCCAGCGGCTCCTCCCGCCCGTCGGCGCAATGTCGGCCAAAAACCTCCCGGAGGCAGCCAAGCCGGCAATCGGCGTCTCTCAAATCGAAGGCACTGCGCTCGCTTTGGATGGCATTCCTCGAAGCGGCGGCATGCGAAGATTGGGCGCATGAGCAACGCAGCACTTTGGGCCTCCCGGGTTGGCCCGCGCACCTATGTTGGCCGCAACAACGCCGGGGCTGAGGTAGTGATCGGGGACGGGCCGGGCATGTTTTCCCCCGGCGAGCTCCTGCGCCTAGCGCTGGCCACCTGCCACACCCTGAGTGCCGACAAGCGTCTGGCTGCCGCGCTGGGCGATGACTTCGCGGCGCACGTCGGCGTCGACGCCGCCAAGCCGGAGGGAGAGAACCGCTACTCCCACTTCGAGATGGAGTTCGTCACCGACCTCTCCAACCTGGACGAGGGGGCCAAGGCGGCCCTGCTGGAGCGGACGGAGGTGGCCATCGAGCGCAACTGCACCGTCGGCCACACGATCGCAACCGGCGCCACCTACAACTTCGCCGTCTCCGACGAGGCGGTGGAATAGTGAGCGCCCCCAATACGGGCCTGGGAGCCTACGAGAGTCTCCTAGCCGAGGTCCTAGCGCACGGCACCCAGAAGGAAGACCGCACCGGGGTGGGCACGCGCTCTCTGTTCGCCCGCCAGCTACGCTACGACCTGTCTGAGTCCTTCCCGCTCATCACCACCAAGCGCGTGTTCCTGCGCGGCCTGGTGGAGGAACTCCTGTGGTTCCTGCGCGGCTCCTCCAACTGCAACCCCCTGGTGGAAAAGGGCGTGCACATCTGGGACGAGTGGGCCGACGAGTCCGGCGAACTAGGCCCCATCTACGGCGTCCAGTGGCGCTCCTGGCCCGCGCCCGACGGCACCACGATCGACCAGATCTCCACCCTGCTGGAGACCCTCAAGCGGGACCCCGACTCGCGGCGCATGCTGGTCAGCGCCTGGAACGTCGGCGAGCTGGACAAGATGGCGCTGGCCCCGTGCCACGCGTTCTTCCAGGTCTACGTCTCCCAGGGCCGGCTCTCGCTGCAGATCTACCAGCGCAGCGCCGACCTCTTCCTTGGCGTGCCGTTCAACATCGCCTCCTACGCGCTGCTCACGCACATGCTGGCCCAGCAGGCCGGCCTGGAAGTGGGCGAGCTGGTGTGGACCGGTGGCGACTGCCACATCTACAGCAACCACGTTGAGCAGGTGCGCGAGCAGCTCTCCCGCACCCCCTACCCGTTCCCGCAGCTCGAATTGAACCGAGCCGACAGCATCGACTCTTACCGCTTTGAGGACGTGCAGGTGGTTGGCTACGAGCACCACCCAGCGATTAAGGCACCGGTGGCCGTATGACCTCGCTGCCCTTCTCCCCCGCCGACGCCGCTTTTGTGGCCGCCTCGAATGAGCCCTTGGTGTCCGACGTCGCCGCCGACCCCTTGGCGGGGATCACCGGCCCTGCCGCGATCTGGGCACAGGATCAAAACGGCGTGATCGGGGATGGGCCCAACATGGCCTGGCACGTGCCGGGGGACTTTGCGCATTTCAAGCGCACCACCTGGGGTGGGGCACTGGTGATGGGACGGCGCACCTTCGAGGGGCTGCCCGGAGTACTGAGCGGGCGCGACATGGTGATCGTGTCCCGCTCCGGGGTGGTGGACCGCCAACGCTTTGACGAGCGCGTCACCGCCCGCGGCCTGGACGCCACCCTCACGGTGGTGCCCAGCCTGGAGGAGGCCCTGGAGCAGGCCGAGGTGCTTGCCGCCCGCCGGGGTGGGCGCCTGTGGATCGCCGGCGGTGGGCAGATCTACCGCGCCTGCCTGGACAAGGTGGAGGCCTGCGTGGTCTCCCGCCTGGACCTGGTGGTTCCCCCCTCGCCTGGTTTGGTTTACGCCCCCGCGCTCGACAGCGGCTGGGAGCTGCTGCCCGGCAGCGACGAGGACTGGCGGGTGGAGGAGAACGCGCCGCACTGGCGCGTCGACTACCTGCGCCGCGCGCGTTAGCGGCGCCCGCACTGGGCGCGTTTGATGGGTTGCTCGCGTTAGTGGCGGGCCAGTTCCTAAGGACGCTCCGCGCTGGTTAGCGGCGGCGCCGGCGGGCCGGTGCGTTCGCCTGACTCCTGGCCGGCTGGCCCACCAGAAGCTGGGTGAGCTGGGATATCGCCTTGGTGAGCGCGGTCTTGGGGGCGCGGGCCGGGCGCCCGTAGAGCAACGCCTTTTCCACCTGCTGCGTTGCCTGAGGGATGGCGATGATCCTCTCCCGGCCCGTGTAGCGGTGGGTGACGGCCACCGCCTCTTCCACCGTCCTGCTCTGGGTGGGGGCGCGGTTGAGGGCGACCACCACAGGGGCTTCGCTCAGCTTGTCCTCCTGCAGTTGCCCCGAGGCGGCCACTAGGCGGCGCACGGAGACCGGGTCGGTGGCGCCCACCAGCAGCACGACGGTGGCCGCCTCCAGGGCGCTGAGCGTGGCGTCGTCGCGCGAGGGGCCGTAGGCGGCGTTGGCGCCCGGGTCCAGCAAAGCGCCGGCCATGTCCACGATCACCACGTCGTAGCTGCGCTTGGCCACATCCCAGAGCACCTCCAGGGCGGCGGCCGGGACCTCCCGCCAGCGGTCAGACCTGGTCAGGCCCGCCAGCAGATCGAAGCCCGGCTCCACCTGCGCCACCAGTTGCGCCAGGAGCGCGGGTTCCAGCCGGCCATGAGCGGCGTGGCGGCAGGCCACCGCGATGGCGCTGCTCTCCGCCAGGAAGCCCAGGGACTGGGCCACGCAGGGGCCAAGGGTGTCAGCGTCCACCAGCAAGACGCGGTGGCCCTGCGCTGCGGCCTCTGCCGCCACCTCGATGGCCAGAACCGTTCGCCCGGGTGCTCCGGGCCCCGACCAGACCGCCACGAGCTGCCCGGTCGGGCCCTCCCCGGCGGCACCGCTCCCGCCGTCTCCCGGCCATACGGCCGCACCGGGCGCGCCGAAGACCGGGACGCCGCAGCTCGTAGCGCCCTGGAGCGCGCTGTTCTGCTCAAATCCTGCGCCGTCGGGCGGGAACAGCACCGCACCGGGCATGGTGCCGGGCGCCAACCCGAGGTCGCCTTGCGGCGCGCCTGCGGTGCCCGGTTGCGGTTGCTCCTGCGCGCCTCCGCCCAGGGCCGCTGTGGCCCAGGAGGGGGCCGGAAGCGTTTGAAGCCGGTCCGGTGCGCCGCCCGGCACCTGGGCCGCAGGCACGGCCCCGAGGTTGTCCGCACAGCCTTCTGCCCAGAATGCTGCTTGTTCGCCTGCGGGCCCTGCGACCGCACCGGCCGCCCATTCCGCAGCGTCGCCTGCCCGGGCTCCCGCTGGGGAAGAATCCCCAGTGCTACTTCCCTCCCAGGAGGCGCCGGGTGCCCAGGAAGCGCCGGCCCCGCTTGCCTCCCACGTGGGCGCCCCATCCGCAGCCGCCGCTAAATCCGACCCCGCAGGGGAGCTGGCCATCCACCCCGCCGCCTCACCGGCGGCGGGGTCGGTCACCAAAAACGACGGATCAGCAGGCACCGGCCGGGAGAGGAGGGCGGCCAGCGGGGCAGCGTCGTCCAGATCGGCCACATGGCGCAGCACGGAGATTACGGCGTCGGCGCTCGCATCGAACGGCACAAAGGAATCCGCCAACTGGGCGGCGCGCCCCTCCTCCCCGGGCGCGCAGGCCAGCACCACCCGCAGTCCAAAGCCGTGCAGGGCCGCCACCAGGGGCTTATCCACGTTCTCCAGCTCCAGGCTGATCAGGGCAACCTGCCCCAATCCGGCCCCCGCGCAGGACAGCAGCTCTGCGAGGTCAGCGCACCGCCGCTCCACGTAGAGGTCGCCCTGCGCCAACTGGTAGACCAGGTCCTCCTCTAGCTGGCCCTCCATGCACAGCAGCAGTCCGCACCGACGCTCGCCCACGGTCTACTGCCCCTCGCCCGTCGGCACGAGCGTCAGCGAACCGGGCGCGTTGACCCCGGCCAACACCTTGGGCACCTGCCCACTGGGAACCACGAGTTCCACGCTCCCACCGCCGTTGGCGCGCCCAAATCCGCCCGTCTCCTCCGGCAAACGCGCGATCACCAGGTCAGTGGCCACGAGCTCCGGCTCCGGCTTCTTCTCCCCCGTCCCGAAGCCGGCCTCCGGAAGCAGCCAGAGCTCGGCTTTGGCCCCGATGGAGGCGGTCTGCGGCAGCTCGCCGCCCAGCGGCACCATCACTCGGCGCAGATCCAGCTCCTGCGGGGCGGCCAGGGCCCCGGTAGGCAGCAACTCGCCGGCCGCCAGCGAGCGCCTTGCCACCATGCCCTGGGGCAACCGAGTGAGGTAGCGCTCGCCCGCCTCCCCGAGGTTAGCGGGGATTGCCCGCACCTGATCCGGGCCGACGGTAGCGCCCACCTCGATGGGGGAAACGACCATGTAGTACTGCAATTTGCTGGTGGCGCGTCCAACCACCAGCGCGCCGATCGCCACCGAGGCGCAGAGCAGCAAAATGCCCACCAGCAGGCGGGGATCGGTAAAGCGCGGGCGGCCGATGCGGGCGGGAGCGTGTTGTTTCCTCACCTCATACATATTGCCCCGCTAAACAAAACTAAAGTGGAAATCCACAGGGCAGGCGCCCAAGCCTGGGGCGCTGGCTGCCTCCAGCCTGGTGCCTCCCCGTCCCTATCCCCAACGCGGGAGGCACACGTGCAAGAACTGCACCGAAGTGACATGATTGGGGCATGAGTCGCAAGTTCTTCACCGTAGCCGACGTTGCCGAACAGTTGGGCGTCTCCGTCTCCGCCGTGCGCGCCATGCTGCTGAGCGGCGAGCTGTTGGGGATACAGGTGGGCGGCAAGAACGTCTGGCGGATCGAGGACAAGGAACTGGACGCCTATATCGAGCGGGCCTACCAGGCCAACGCCCAGCGGATCGCCTCCGGGGCCACCACTCTCTAGGCGCCACCGCACGTTGACATTTGCCCGGCCACGCCCGGGCCGCAAGCCGCCGGCCGCGCTGCCGGCGGCTTCTTCTATCCCTGGTAGTCCTGGGTGATGACCAGCCAGGAGATGTTGCCAAGAGCCAGCGTCACCGGCTGACCGCCGCCCCCGGGCGCTGGAGCCAGGTCGATGAAGTCCTTACCAGCCCAGCGCACCTGCCCGGTGCGCACTCCCTGGCATCCGACCACGACGACGGTGCCGAAGCGGGCGGCCTGCCGCGCCACGGAGGCCAGCGTCTGGGCGCCGCGCGAGCCTGGCGGGGTTTGCCCGGCGGGCCCCAGCCCGTGCACGGTGCAGATCGCGGCGAGGGCAACGTAGATGTCTTGCCCCTCGCCGCGTAGGTGCACAAAGTGGCGGGTCGCCTGCGCCACGACGCCCCGGAACACCCCCTCGTCGCGGGCGGTGATGGCCACCTGCGCGCCGACCGCCGCGTCAAAGCGGGCGGCCAGGTCCACCTGCGCGCGCTCTGCCTCTAGGAGCTCGGTGAGCTCGGCTGCCAGGTCCGCGCGCGCCTGCGCGTCCAGCCGGGAGGACAGGTCCTCCAGCAACTGCTCGATATCCATAGCTCACACCCTACCCCTTGACACGGTCTGAAACGTAGCGCACGCTAATCACGTCTACACACACGAACTGATATGAACTGAGGATTACTGATGCGGAGGGCGCTGGTTTCGCTACTGGGGGCGCTCGGTGTGGGCGCGGCCCTGCCGGTGGCTGCGGCCGCCTGCCTGGCCGGGCTGCGCACCGGCTGGGCGCAGGTGCACACCTCCTCTCCTGAGACCGCGCTGGAAGGGGCGGTGCTGCTGGGGATCAGCGGCGTGGGGCTGCTGTCCGCCGCCTGGGCCGGGCTCACTCTGCTGCTGTCTGCCGCCACCTGGCTGGTACCCGGTTCCGTCCGGCTAACTCGCCTCCTGGCCGTGGCCGGATTCCCGCTGCTGAAGCGACTGGGGCGCAAGGCGAGCATGACGGCCGTCGCGGGCGGGGTGGGACTGTCCATGGTGCTCACCCCGAGCGGGGCCGGCCTAGCCTTCGCGAGCCCGGGACAGGGCGCTCCCTCCGCTGCGACGCGAACCCTGCCTGCCCCCGCCCCTACTCCGCCCTCGCTGGGCTGGGCTGCGGGGGACGACGCTTCTCCCGCCGCCCTCAATAGCGCCTCTGCTTCTTCTCCCTCGCGTGCTACTAGTGGGGCCGACGTCGCCTCTCGCGCCGAGCCGGGACCTGGCGCACCGCAGCCAAGCCGCCTGCCGGCCGCCCCCGTGCTGAGTTGGCCCGCCGGCGTCGACCGCCCGAGCGCCGCGGCCCCATCTCCCGCCGCTGCTCCTCCCGCCCGACCTTCCTCCGGGGCGCCCGCCTCCGCCGCGCCGACCGCGCCGAGGCCCGGGCCCGCGCGTCCTACCCCGCCAGGCGTGGTGGACGTTGCTCCCGCAGTGGAGTTGCCGGCCCAGCCAGAGTTGGCACCCCGCGCGAGCCGCACCCCGGGAGAACTTGGGGCGCCGGCTGGGACCGCACCCACTGGGTCGCCCAGCGCCGGGAGCGCGACGGGCTCGGCGCCGGGCCTTCCCTACGGCGCTGGCAATAGCACTGTTTCGGCTAGCGACGCCGCCCGGGACGCTGTCGCCCCCAGCCTTAGAGCCCCTATCCTTGGCTCCCCAGTCGGGCATGCCCCGAGCCAGGGCTCCCCGGAGGTTGGCGGCCCGAGCGTCGACTTCCCCCTCGGGTGGGCCACCCCGGCCGCGGGCAGCGCGGCGGCGCCCGCACCGCGCTCTCCCAGCCGCTCCCTGTACGCCCAGGAGCGCGCCGCCCACTCCCTCCCCGTCTGGCAGCAACCCGCAACTCACCGGGTGGCTCCCGGCGACTCCCTCTGGGCGATTGCTGCGCAACTGCAACCCGATGCCAGTCCCGCCGAGATCGACGCGGCCTGGCGGGCCATCTACCAGCAAAACCGGTCCGTGATTGGGGAGGATCCCAACCTCATCTTGCCGGGCCAATCCCTAGAAATTCCCGGGGAGGTTCAACAATGAGCGCCGCACCCTTACGCAGCACCGCCCCCGTTGGCAGTCAGCGGGTCATCGAAGCCAAACCACCGGTGGTCCTCGCGGCCATCGGCGGGGACAAACGGAGACCTGACCCCGCCCTGTGGGGAGCCGGGCTGGCGCGGGCCTGTATCGAGGCTATCCTCTGCAAGCGGGATCCAGCCCAGCTGGCCCGCTGGTTGCTGCCAGACCTGCACGCGGCCGTGGTCCGCCGCGCCGGGCTCTATCGGCGACTGAAGGGGGTGAGCCTCGCCCCGGTTCAGCTCCTGGCCCACCACTGCTACACCCTACCCAGCGGCTGCTACGAACTCTGCGCCACCATCCATGACGGGCACCGGGTTCGCGCGGTGGCGCTGCGGGTGGAGCCGTTCCGCAGCCGCTGGCTGGTCACGGCCCTCGAGATTGGCTAGGCCCTTGGCCGCGCCCGCCGTTGAGGTCCCGGCCCTGCCCGGGCTAGGCGCTGCGGCACGCGCCGGCAGCTATGCCCGGCCAGCCAAGCGGAAACAACCGCCCAAGGCATGGCAGGACCACCCACCCGACAGTCGACGCCCACTGGCGAGCCCTATCCCGCCGGCACCGCCCACCGGGCTGGCGGCGAAGCAAATGGGGCGGCGGGCGAGGATTCCTCGCCCGCCGCCCCAGCTTTGCAGCCGATCAGCCTAACGCTTGCGCTTGGCCTGCCGCGCCTGGCGGCGCTTTTCCTCCCGGTTGAGAGGGCGCGTTCCGGTGGCGTCCAGCGGCTCGGCATCCTCCTGCGTCACGGCGACGGAGTCGTCGTCCGGGTTCGGGCCGGACAGGGTCACGTTAGTCTCCACGGCCTTCTTGCCGGTCTCGCCCATCACGGACTCCGCCTCGGCAACCGCCGCCGCCTCCTTGGCCTCGGCCTCCGCCATAGCGGCCGCCTGCTCCTGGTACTGGGCCAGGGCCGCCTCGAAGCGCTTGGCGTAGGCGAACACGCCCTGGATGGTCTCCTCGCGGATGGCGTCCATCATCGCCTTGAACATCTGGGCACCCTCGTTGGCGTACTCCACCAGCGGGTCGCGCTGCGCCATGGCGCGCAGGCCGATGCCCTCCTTGAGGTAGTCCATCTCGTAGAGGTGGGAGCGCCAGCGCTCGTCCACGACGCTGAGCAGCACGCGGCGCTCGAGCTCGCGCATCGGCTCCTCGCCCAGTTGGGCCTTGGCCACCGGGTTCTCCTCGATCGCCTCCTCGATCTTCTGGTAAGCGAAGCGGATGTCCTCCAACAGCTCCTCGGTGACGGCTTCGCGAGTCACGGCGTGGCGCCCACCGGCCTCCTCAATGAACTCGTCCAGGCCCACCTGCACCGGGTAGATAGAGCGCAGGGTGGACCACAGGGACTCCAGATCCCATTCCTTGGGGTCCGGGTCCGCCGTCAGCATCTCCACGGCGGCGGGGATGACGCGGTCGATGAAGTCGAGGACCACGTTCTCCATGTCCTCGCCGCTCAGCACCTGGCGGCGCTGCTCGTAGACCTTCTCGCGCTGCTCGGTCATCACGTCGTCGTACTTCAAGACGTTCTTACGAATGTCGAAGTTGCGGGCCTCCACCTGGTTCTGGGCGGAGGCGATGCCCTTGGTGACCACGCTGAACTCGAGCGGCAGATCCTCGGGGAAGTTAGAGGACTCCATGATGCGCATGGCCAGGCCGTTGTTGAACAGACGCATCAGGTCGTCTTCCATGGACAGGTAGAAGCGGGACTCGCCAGGGTCACCCTGGCGGCCGGCACGACCTCGCAGCTGGTTGTCGATGCGGCGCGACTCGTGGCGCTCGGTGCCAAGGACGTACAGACCGCCCAGCTCCACGACCTCGTCGTGCTCGGCAGCCACGGCCTCGCGAGCCTCCGCCAGGGCGGCGGGCCACTCCTTGTCGAACTCGTCGGAGTCGTCGTGGGCGTTGATGCCCCGGCTCTCGAGGTTCGCGCGGGCGATGTGCTCGGCGTTGCCACCGAGCATGATGTCGGTACCACGACCGGCCATGTTGGTGGCGACCGTGACGGCGCCCTTCCGGCCCGCCATCGCGACCACGGCCGCTTCGCGCTCGTGGTGCTTGGCGTTGAGGACCTCGTGGGGCACGCCAGCCTTCTTCAGCATGGCGGAGAGTTCCTCGGACTTCTCCACGGAGGTGGTGCCCACCAGCACCGGCTGGCCCACCTTGTGGCGCTCCACGATGTCGGCCACGACGGCGCGCAGCTTGCCGGACACGGAGCGGTAGACCAGGTCGTCCTGGTCCTTGCGGATCATGGGACGGTTGGTGGGGATCGGCACGACGCCGATCTTGTAGGTGCCCGCGAACTCTGCGGCCTCGGTCTCTGCAGTACCGGTCATGCCTGCGCGGGAGCCCTCGGGGTAGAGACGGAAGTAGTTTTGCAGCGTGATCGTGGCGAACGTCTGGTTCTCCGCCTTGATCTCCACGCCTTCCTTGGCCTCGATGGCCTGGTGCATGCCCTCGTTGTAGCGACGGCCGGGCAGCACGCGACCGGTGTGCTCGTCCACGATCAGCACTTCGCCGCCGTGCACGATGTAGTCGCGGTCGCGCTTGAAGAGCTCCTTGGCCTTCACGGCGTTGTTGAGGAAGCCGATCAAGGGGGTGTGGGCGGCCTCGTAGAGGTTCTCCACGCCCAGCAGGTCCTCGACCTTCTCGATACCGGCCTCGAGGATGCCCACGGTGCGCTTCTTCTCGTCCACCTCGTAGTCGGTGTCGCGCTCGAGCTGGCGCACCAGCTTGGCAAACTCGGCGTACCACTCGTTGACGCCGCCGGTGGCGGGTCCGGAGATGATGAGCGGGGTACGGGCCTCGTCGATCAGGATGGAGTCGACCTCGTCCACGATCACGAAGTTGTGCCCGCGTTGCACCAGGTCCTCGGTGCGTTGGGCCATGTTGTCGCGCAGGTAGTCGAAGCCGAACTCGTTGTTGGTGCCGTAGGTGATGTCGCAGGCGTACTGCTCACGGCGCTCGGCGGGGGTCTGGCCGGCCATGATGCAGCCGGTGGTTAGGCCCAGGAAGCGGTAGACGCGACCCATGAGGTCGCTCTGGTAGGAGGCCAGGTAGTCGTTGACGGTGACGACGTGGACGCCCTTGCCGTCCAGGGCACGCAGGTAGGAGGGCAGGGTGGCCACCAGGGTCTTGCCCTCACCGGTCTTCATCTCGGCGATGTTGCCCAGGTGCAGGGCGGCGCCCCCCATGATCTGGACGCGGAAGTGGCGCATGCCCAGGATGCGGTCGGAGGCCTCGCGCACGGCGGCGAACGCCTCCGGCAGGATGTCGTCGAACGTGGCGCCGTTTGCCAGGCGCTCCCGGAACTCGTCAGTCAGGCCGCGCAGCTCGTCGTCGGTCAGCTCCTTGTACGAATCGGCCAGCGCCTCAACGTCGTCAGCGATGCGCTGCAAACGCTTGAGAGTACGCCCCTCGCCGATCCTCAGAATCCTCTCGAAAAGACCCACGGACTCTACCCCTCGTTTTCGGCGCAGGCCTGCCCCGCGCCATCGGCCTTGCCAGTCTAACCGCCTGGATGCCCCTACTCGCCGGTCCATTCGCGCCCGGCGTAGGGATTTCCCCTGGTAGCGCCTCTTCTGCGCAGCCCGCCACCCCGCCGGGACAAAAGGGCTGGGCCCGCGAGCATCTCGCGGGCCCAGCCGGTGTGGCTGCTAGCTGACTAGCAAACCTTGGTGTCGAGGCGGATGACACCGTAGGTCCAACCGTGGCGGTGGTAGACCACGCAGGGCTGGTCCGTCTCGGCATCGATGAACAAGTAGAACGAGTGACCCACCAGCTCCATCTGGTAGAGCGCCTCGTCCACCGTCAGGCGGGAGGCCTCGTGGAGCTTCTGACGCACGATCACCGGGGAGTCGCCCAGCTGGGTCTCGACGGTCTCACCCAGCCCCGGCAGCTTGGGCTCGGGGGCGGGAGGCTCGGGCGCAGCCGCAGGCTCCTCCGGGAGCGGCGTGCCTAGCTTGAGCTCCTCCGGGGTGGGGGCGACGGGGGTGCGCACCAGCCTGTGGTGGTCCTTGGACCGGTCGTGGGCGCGCCGCATGCGCTCTGCTAGCTTGCCTGCCGCGATGTCGACCGCCGCGTAGCGGTCGGAGGAACTTGCCTCGGCACGGATCACGGGGCCCTTGGAGATGACGGTGATCTCCACTCGCTCCGCCGTGTCTGCCTGCCGCGGGTTGCGCTCGTGGGTGAGCTCTACTTCGACGCGTTGTACGCGCGGGTCGAACTGCTGAACCTTTTGGACCTTCTCCTCGACGTAGGCGCGGAAATCGGGGTGGATTTCTGCATTACGTGCGTTGATGGTGACGTCCATGGTGTCCTCCTTGACAACTGAGGCGTTAGCTGCGGGAACCAAACCCCCACCACGGCGGTGGGTGCTTGTTGACGTTCCCACCTCCTTACCACCTGCTCCTTTGCAGGTGATGACGCTCACAAAGTATATCAAGGTTTTCGTGACCTCCCACACACGGCGGGGGCGCGCCCCTATTTGGGCACGGCCGCCAGTGCCACCGCCGCGACTACCACGGCGCCCAGCCTTTCCAACTCCCACCGGGCGGCCTGCAGGGTGGCACCGGTGGTGGCAACGTCGTCCACCAAAACCACCGCGCGGCCCGCCAAACTCTTCGCGCGCCCGCCCCAGCGCGCTAGTTGCCGCCCGTTGGCGTAGATGCGTGCCCGACGTTGCCGCGAGCGCCCCCTTGCCCCTTGCCCGGACTGGTTCCCGCCGCCGTTTCTGCGCAGGAGGTCAGCCGCGTGGGCCGCGATCTGCGCACTGCCCGCCCCGGCCTGCCCGATTCCCTGCGCCAGGGCGGTAGCCAGCCGCATGGAGACCAGCGCACCGCGCCAGCGCCGCCGCCAGCCGGAGGGGGCCGGCACCACCAGGACGGCTGGCAGCGGGGCGAGCTGCCCAGCCAGGCACCTGCCGGCCGCCCGCATGGCCTGCTCCAGGGGGGCGTCCAGGTCGGTGCGGCGCCGCTCCTTGTAGGCCAGGATCAGGGCGCGGGCCGTCCCGTCGTATTCCGCGAGCGCAAAGACCGGCAGAGGCGCGGCGTTTCCCACCAGGCGGGGCGGGCCGAACGCCGCAGTGCAGGCGGGGCAGAGCGATTGGCCCTCCTGGCCGCAGCCCGCGCACTCCTGCGGAGCAAGCAACTGGGCCAGCTCTGTTAGCCAGGCGCGTGCCGCCACGCTCAGGCACGCCAGGGTTCCGGTCTGCTCCACCCGGCCAGGTTTCCGGGTGCTGCCCGCAGGACGCAAGCGCGCTGAGCGGGCGCGGGCCGGTCGCGGCCCTCCCCAGGGTGGGCGCCGCGCCGCCGGGTCTAGTTGCCGAAGCTCGGGTCGGTCACCCCGGAGGAGGTCAAGCGCCACACTCCCCCGCGCAGCTGGTAGAGCTCGCCTTCTTTGTTGACCACCACCACGGTGCCGTCGCTCGGGTTGGCGGCCACCTGCAGGGCGCCGTCCTGGACGCGCTGGCTGGAGCGCACCCCGCCCAGCGGCAGGCGCTCCAGGAGGGAAACCCCGTCGCGGCCGTGGAGCACCAGGAGCTGCACGTCGTTCTCCCAGGTGGCCTGGTAGAAGGAGTCGGCGACCTCCGCCAGGTAGGAGGGCTCGCTCAGGCCGGTCGGAATGCCCTCGGCATCGCGACGGATGCCCGCCACCTCCAGGCGCACAATGCCGTCCTGCTTGCGCACCACCACCAGGCGGGCGCCGTCGCGGCTGACCAGCAGCTGGAGGACCTGGGACTGGGACAGCCAGGGCACCGCGATAGTGGTGCTCTTGCCGTCCTTGCGCACCGCCGTAAGGTTGGGGCCGCGCAGCTGCGACCACACCCACTCCAGGCGATCGGCGCTGGGTCGGGTGAGGTCGTCTACGGCCAGGACGCGCGCCTCGCGGGAGTCCATCACCTTCAGCTCGTTGCCGTCGATAAAGACGAAGTGGCCCCCCAGGTAGGTGGGGTGGCGCGGATCCACGCTCACCTCGGACGGGCCCTCCACTATGCGCCAAGAGTCGCCCACGCGCTGCAGCAGGCGCCGCTCCGAACTGACGATCAAGAGGGGAGCACCGCCGGGCCTGGGCTCCAGGACGGCGGAGGCCTCCGTAATGACCTCCCCGTTGAGGACCGTGCGCACGGACTGCACCTGCGGGATGCCGGCCAGGGAGCCCTCCACCTGGGCGCGCAGCAGGGCACGCTCGGCCACGCTCATGCGGGCCTCGGTGGTCAGCTCCACCTCCGCCACGCCGTCGGTCAGCTCCACCCCAGCACCGTCTAGCTGCGCCCCGGCGGGGACGGTGGAGGCCACCGCTCCCTCCAGCCACGGGGCCGGCCCGGCCAGGAGCGCGTTGACCACGTGGGTAGCCAGGCGCCGGCGGGGCAGGTAGCGCAGGTCGGGCACCGCCGCCTTGCGGTCGGTGGTGAGGAACGTCAGGTTGCGGGCGTTGTAGGAGAGCGAGAAGGAGGCGGAGCTGATGAGCACCCCGTCATCGAGGTCGCTAATGCGCCACTGGCCCGCCTCATCCTTGGCCATCTTGAACTGCAGCGTGGAGCGGGAGCCGGGCTCGGTGGCCGTGAACTGCCCGTTGCGGGAGAGCGTGCCCGTCACCGGGGTCTCCAGCTTCACTGCGTCCACCTGTCCCCCTGCCGTGACGGTTTGCAGGTTCAGGCTGGAGTCGGAGGGATAGATGAGCGCAGACTTGGCGGGGTCCCAAAAGACCGCTGCGTCCTGAGTGAGGAAGCGCCGGGCGGTGCCGAAGTCGTCGTCCAGCCCGGCCGCGCTGGCGCGCAGGAAGCCGGCCACGATCTCGCTGGGCGGGGCGTCCTTAACCGGACCGGAGGCGGTCTGTGCCACCTGGGCGGAGTCGGGCAGGTCCGGGTTAGCGGCCTGGACCGGGCCAGCCTGTGGGTAGGCGGTGCAGCCCGCTAACACGGCGGCCGCGAGGAGGACGCTCAGGGCGCGCCGACGGCGTCCCGCCGCGCGCTTCCGCCCCCGGCCTGCCTCGGCAAAGCTGCTGTTCTCCACGGCTAGTCCCCCTTGCCAAACAGTCTGCCCAGGCGCCGACGCAGCGAGGGCGCGCTGCCCTCGGTCTGCGCGGGCGCTTCGGGCTCGGCCACGGACTCGGTCTCCTCTTCCAGGAGCTCGCCCAGGGAGAGCCCCACCGGCGGGGTGTAGGCCACCCGATCCTCCGGTTCCAGCGGCAGCGGGCTCTCCCCGGCGTTCTCTCCCGCCTTGGCGGGCAGCACCAGCAGGAACGACGCCCCCTCCCCGGGGCGGCCCCAAGCGCGCAAATGCCCACCGTGCAAGTGGGCGTCTTCCAGCGAGATGGCCAGGCCCAGGCCCGTGCCACCCAAGGTGCGAGCGCGCGAGGGATCTGCCCGGTAGAAGCGGTCAAAGACGTGCTCGGCCACTTCCTTACTCATTCCCACGCCGTAGTCGCGCACCCGCACCGCCAAAGTGCCCTCTCCCTTGGCCACCTTGACCTGGATGGGGCGTCCCTCGCCGTGCTCAATGGCGTTGATCAGCAGGTTGCGCACCACTCGCTCGATCCGGCGCGGGTCGATCTGGACCCCGCAGCGCTCGCTGGGCTCGTCCAGCAGGATCGCGCTGCCCCGGTCGGAGGCGATCGGCTCTACCAGCTCCACGGTGCGCCTGACTACCTCGCGGAGGTCGCGGTCCTCCAGGGCGAGCACGGCGGCGCCGGCGTCAAAGCGGGAGACCTCCAAGAGGTCGGAGAGCATCTCCGCAAAGCGGGTGGTCTGCTCCGCCAGGAGCTCGATGGAACGGCGGTGGATGGGGTCGATCTCGTCGCGAGAGTCGTGCAGCATCTGAGCGGCCGCAGTGATGGTGGTCAGGGGCGTACGCAGTTCGTGGGAGACGTCGCTGACGAATCGCTGCTGGAGGCGCGACAGCTCCCCCAGGCGGTCGATCTGATCCTGCAGCGAGGCAGCCATCTCGTTGAAGGAGCGGGCCAGAACCGCCACCTCGTCCTCCCCGCTAACCTCCACGCGCTCGGTGAGGTCGCCCGCCGCTAGACGCGCGGCGGCCGCGGAGGTCTCGCGGACCGGGCGCAGCTCGCGCGAGACGATCAGGTAGGTCAGTCCCCCCAGTAGCAGCACTAGGAGCACCGAGGCGGCCATCATCACTGCCACGATCTGGGAGATGACGCGCTGTTCCGGGTCCAGCGTGTAAAAGATGTAGAGCTCCATCACGCCCACCAGCGGGAGATTCACGGTGGAGGCGACCACCACCCCCGGCGCGGTGAAGTCCTGCCCTGGCAGGCTCACTGGCTGCCAGTACTGCGTGGCGTGCCCGGCGCGCAGCGAGGAGCGCAGCTCCGGCGTGATGAGAGATTGCAACTGCGCGGAGGTCTGCAAATCGTTGATTCGCACGGCCGACGTTTCTCCGGCCGCTCTTTGCAACACCACGCCCACCGCGCCGGCGCCTTGCGCGGATTCGTACAGGGAGCCGATCATCTCGCTGACGGAGTTTTGCACCTGGTCGACCGTGCTCAAGCTAGCCGCATCCAAACGCACCTGGGCGGACGCCGTCCGCACGGCGGCGTCACTAAGCAGGTTGTCTACCCGTGCCGCGTACGTGTCGTTGCGGATGACGTTGGCCAGCAGCAGAAAGATCACCAGGGCCATGCCGGTGCCCGCCGCCGTGAGGATAAGGGCGATGCGTTCGCCCAGGTGGGTGCGCCACCGGCTCCAGAAACCGATCACGCGCGCGGGTTACCCGACCGGTAGCCGACTCCGCGCACGGTGACCACCACCTGCGGGTGCTCCGGGTCCGTCTCCACCTTGGCGCGCAGGCGCTGCACGTGCACGTTGACCAGGCGCGTGTCTGCCGCGTGCCGGTAGCCCCACACCTGCTCCAGCAGTTCCTCCCGCGAAAACACCTTCCACGGGGAGCGGGCCAACGCCACGATCAGATCGAACTCGAGGGGAGTCAGGGAAATCACCTGGTTGCCCCGGCGCACCTCGTGCCCCGCCACGTCGATCTCCAGGTCTCCGATTGCGAGCTTCTCCTCTTGCGGGGAAGGAGCCTCGTCCGGGTTGCGACGCAGCCTGGCCCGCACGCGGGCCACCAGCTCCGCTGGCTTGAAGGGCTTGGGGATGTAGTCATCGGCGCCTGCTTCCAAGCCGCGCACCACGTCCTCGGTGTCAGAGCGGGCGGTCAGCATAATGATCGGCACTCCCGAGGTCTCACGGACCCGGCGGCAGATCTCGATGCCGTCCATCCCCGGCAGCATGACGTCCAGAAGAATCAGGTCCGGGTTCACCTCCGCGATGCGCTCCAACGCCAGGGCCCCATCGGTGCAGTACTGCGCAGCCAGGGATTCCCTCTCAAGGACGATTCCAATCATCTCCGCCAGGGCTGTATCGTCATCAATAACGAGAATTCGCGCCGTCATGGGGAGAATTGTCCCCCAACAGCGCCACAATGAGCACCATTGAGGGGCGCGCGCCGCCACAATTGCCCCGAGGGGAAGGAACGATCTAATGGCTGAGCCGAACAACGGATGGACCCTGGGCCCCACGGAGGGACACGTCTCCTCCGCGCCCGCCACCCCCTATTCGGCCCCCACCGCCCCTACCGTCCCCGTGGGATCCCCCACACCGGGCCCGGTGCAGACCACGCCGCAGCAGGCGGGCGCGCAAGCGGCAACGTCGTCCACCCCGAACGCCACTCCGGGCGGCGCGCCGGCACAGGCCCCGGCCAGCGGCACCCCGCAGTACGGGCAGTACGCCAGCTCGGTCCCCCAGTACGGGCAGTACGCCTCCCCCGGCCCGCAGGGCTCCTACCAAGCCCTGGCCAGCGGCACCCCGCAGTACGGGCAGTACGGCTCCGCCCAGTCGGCCACCTCCTACGGCTTTGCGCCCCGGCCCGGCATCATCCCGCTGCGTCCCCTGACCCTGGCGGACTTCCTGGACGGCGCTTTCAAGGCCATCCGCACCAACCCCGCCGTCATGTTCGGCTTCTCCGCCGTCGTCATGATCGGGCTTGGCCTCCTGAGCGCATTCGCCACCTCCTCCTTCCAGGCCGCCGCCCTGTCCGGCAACGACCTCGCGATGCTGGACGAGTTCGGCGACAGCATTCCCGGTCTGATCGGCACCGCAATCACCAGCGTCCTCGGCACCTCCGTCCTCATGGGTGTGCTGGTGCTGGCCGTGAGCCGCGCCGTGCTGGGCCGCGTCCTGACATTCGGGCAAATCTGGGAGCAGGTCAAGGGCCGTATCCTCCCGCTGATCGGCCAGTCGTTCATCATCTCCGTGGTCACCGCAGTAGTCTCCGGCGGCATCATTTTCGTCTTCGCCATCATGATGGCCGGCGCATTCACCGCCTCCTCCGTCGCTGGCGGACTCCTCCTGATCTTCGTCGGGATCGTCCTCGCCGCCGTAGCCGGCGCCCTGTTCTACGTGCGCTGGTCCGTGGCGCCCGCTGTGCTCATCCTGGAGCAGTCCAAGATCTTCAAGTCCCTCGGCCGCTCCTGGGAGCTCACCAAAGGCCACTTCTGGCGCATCTTTGGCGTCTTCTTCGTCACCGCCCTCATCACCGGCGTTATCAACGCCCTGATCAGCGGAGTGTTCTCCATTCCCGTCGCCTTAATCGCAGCCACAGGCAGCGGCCCCGCCGAATTCAGCTGGGCGGTCATCTTCTTCACCACCCTGATCTCCTCCGCCTCCGCAGCCATCACCGTCCCCTTCACCGCCTCCGTGATGTCCCTGGTCTACATCGACCTGCGCATCCGCAAGGAGGGCCTGGACGTGGAGCTAGCGCAGGCAGCCGCGATGGAAGCGTGAGCCTGTGCAATTCGACCCACCGCTAGTTCCCGACCCCGACGCAGCGAGAAAGCTGGCCGAGGACGAACTGGCGCACCCGATCTACCACCAGTCTGAGAGCCTGCTGCGCAGGTTCGTCATGTGGCTCGAAGAGCTCCTCGCGGAGGTCAACCGCAACGGCACCCTCTTCAACGTGCCCCTCTGGCTGGCGTGGATCATGATCGCCCTACTCATCGTGGGCCTGGCCCTGGTGGTCTACTACTCCAGGCGCTTCACCCGCGCCACCCAGCGCGCCCGCGCCAGCAGCGAGCTCTTCCAGGACTCCCGGCCCGCCGCCGAGCTACGCCAAGCCGCCGACCGGGCCGCCTCGCGCGGCGACTGGAAAACCGCCGTGCTCGAGCGCTTCCGCTCCATTATTCGCGAGCTGGACGAGCGCCTCATCATCGAGGAGTTCCCCGGCCTGACCGCCCACGAGGCCGCCTCCGTCGCGGGTACCTCCGTGCCCCAGCTCCGGGGCCCCTTCGACACCGCCGGCAAGCTCTTTGACGACGTCATCTACGGCGAGGTCACCGCCCTACCCGACCACGACGCCTACCTGCGCGCCCTGGAGGCCGAGGTTCTGGCGTTGCCAGCCCAGTTCGGGGAGGCCCAATGAGCACGCTCCAGCAGCCCCCCACCACCGCTGCGGCTCCCCAGGGGGCCGCCGACCCTGAGCTGGGCCGCGCGGCAACGTCGGCCACCCAAAACGGCACCAGGGGGCGCGGTTTGGACGCAAACATGCCCGTGGGATTTGGGGACCTCTCCCCGGCCAAGCGGCGCCGCCCCTGGCAGCTCTACCTCGTGATCGTGCTGGTCGTGGCGGCGGTGGCCCTGCTGGCCATGTTCAAGGTCGCCACCACCGACACGCCCTACTCCCCCTACAACCCGAACCCGGACGGGGCCATGGCGATCGCCAACATCCTGGGTGACCAGGGGGTCGACGTTCGCACCGTCTCCACGCTCAACGCGGTCGGCAACTCCGTCACCGAGGACGACGTGATCGTGGTCGCCGGCACCACCTACCTCACCGACGAGCAGTGGTTCCAGCTCAGCTCGCTCGGCAACGACGTCGTGCTGCTGGCCACCTATTTCTCCGACGAAGACATCTTTGGCGCCGACCTCACCTACCTGCCCCAAACCGTCCTCACCGCCGACTGCGACGACCCCGACGCTCAAGGCGCCGGGCGCATCGCCGGCGTAGAGATGTTCTTCAAGGGCGGCGGCTGCTTCCCCTCCGGCTCCGCCTCCTTCATGCAGGTGCGGCGCGACGTGGGCTACCCCGGCATCACGGTCTGGCAGCTCTCCGACGCCAACTTCCTCACCAACGCCAACCTCGCCAAGGAAGGCAACGCCGCGCTCGCCCTGCGCCTGCTAGGCCGCAGCGACAGCCTGCTCTGGTACCTGCCCACCCCGGACGACAACTCCACCCTATACAGCCAGTACAGCGACCCCTCCTCCCCGCCGTGGCTCCAGTGGAGCTACTACTACCTGGTCGTCATCACCCTCGCCGCCGCCTGGTGGCGCGGCCGGCGCCTGGGGCCGGTAGTGGTGGAAAAGCTCCCGGTAGTCGTCCCCGCCACGGAGACCGTGCGCGGACGCGGCATGCTCTACGCCAAGGCCAAAGACCGCACCCACGCCGCCGCCAAGCTGCGCGCCGGCGCCCAGCGCCGCTACCGCAAGGCGCTCGGATTGGGACGCGCCGCTCCTGCGGATGCCTTCATCTCCTCCCTCCAGGCGGACACCGGCATGACCCGCGAATACCTGACCTACCTCTTCTACGGCCCCGTGCCGACCACAGACGCCGAACTAGTCCAGCTAGCCGAGGCCCTGCGCCAAGTTAGGAAGCACCATGACTGACAACACCAACCCCGAAGCCGCGCTGCGGGCCCGCATTGGGCAGATCCGCACCGAGGTGGGCAAAGCCATCATCGGGCAGGAAGCCGCCGTCACCGGCCTGGTGATCGGTCTCCTGGCCGGCGGTCACGTGCTGCTGGAGGGCGTGCCGGGCGTGGCCAAGACCCTGCTGGTGCGTTCCCTGGCCTCCTCCATCAATCTGGAGACCAAGCGGGTCCAGTTCACCCCGGACCTCATGCCCTCCGACCTGACGGGCTCCCTGGTCTACAACTCCGGCAGCTTCGAGTTCCGCCCCGGTCCCGTCTTCACCAACCTGCTGCTGGCGGACGAGATCAACCGCACCCCGCCCAAGACCCAGTCCGCCCTCCTGGAAGCGATGGAGGAGCGGCAGGTCACCGTGGACGGCAACACCCGCGCCCTGCCGGACCCATTCATGGTGATCGCCACCCAGAACCCGGTGGAGTACGAGGGCACCTACCCACTGCCCGAGGCGCAGCTGGACCGCTTCCTGCTCAAGATCGTCCTGCCGCTGCCCGAGCGCGCCGCAGAGGTGGAGATTCTCCACCGCCACGCCAGCGGCTTCAACCCGCGCGCCCTCCAGCAAACCGCCGGCATCCAGAGCGTGATCGAGCCGGGTGACATCGCCGCCGCACGCGCCGCGATCTCCCACGTGCAGGTGGCCCCCGAGGTGCTGGCCTACGTGGTGGACATCGTCCGCGCCACCCGCACCCAGCCCTCCGTTCGCCTTGGGGTCTCCCCCCGTGGCGCCACCGCCCTGCTTCACGCCTCGCGTGCCTGGGCGTGGATGGCTGGCCGCTCCTACGTCACCCCCGACGACGTCAAGGGCCTGACCCAGGTGACGCTGCGCCACCGCCTGACCCTGCACTCCGAGGCGGAGCTGGAGGGCGTGACTGCGGAGCGGGTGCTGGAGTCAATCCTCGCCACGGTGCCGGTGCCGCGCTGATGGCAATCACGGGCCGCGCTGTACTCCTGGTAGCCGTCGGGTTGCCGCTGGTTGTGCTGTTCCCTGGCTGGGGGGCAATCATCTGGTGGACTCTCCTGGCGCTATTTGCCGTGCTCGTGGACTTCTACTTTGCGCGCCGCGAGAAGCTGCGGGCGCGCCGCAAGGTGAGCAAGGCGGTGCGCCTGGGTGGTGAGGCCACTTGCACCCTGGAGCTCTTCAACCCGGGGACCAAGACCGTGCGGGCGCTGGTGCGCGACGCTTGGGGTCCCTCCGTGGGCGGTGGCGGCCGCGCCGCCGTGGAGCTGGAGACCGGGCGGGGGCAGCGCGTGCGCACGCCGCTGGTGCCGGTGCGCCGCGGGGTCTTCCGGCCCGCCGGCGTCACCGTGCGCGTCCTGGGCCCGCTTGGCCTGGCCTGCCACCAGTACGAGGTGAGCGCCCCGGCGGAGTTGAGAGTGCTGCCCGCCTTCACCGCGCGCCGCCACCTCCCCTCCCGTATGGCGCGCCTGCGCGAGCTGGACGGCCGCACGCTCCTGATGCGCGGCGGGCAGGGCACCGAGTTTGATTCTCTGCGCGAGTATGTGCCGGGGGACGACGTTCGCACCATCGACTGGCGCGCCACGGCTCGTTCCCGCAATGCAATGGTGCGCACCTTCCGGCCCGAGCGGAACCGGCAGGTGCTGATCGTCCTGGACGCTTCGCGGTATTCGGCCACCCGCATCGGGGCTGCTGCCCGCCTGGAGTCCCACATCGAAGCGGCGCTGCTGCTCACCGCACTGGCTTCCCACGCGGGCGACGAGGTACGCCTGTTCGTGATCGACTCGAAAGTACGCGCCCGGGTCAACGGCGCGCGTGGATCGAAGCTCCATTCTGTGGCCTCCGCGCTGGCTGACGTTGAGCCCCAACTGATGGAGGCCAACTACCCGGAGGTCAACCGCGAGGTAAGCCGTACCTTGCCCCACCGCTCCCTGGTGGTGGTGCTCTCCGCCGTGGAACCCTCGCTGTCCTCCGCAATGCTCGACATGGTGGCCGCGCTGGCCCATAAGCACGTGGTGGTAGTGGCCGGGTCTACCGCCACCGAGGAAGCCAAGCTGCGCGACGACCACTCCAGCGAGCTGGCCACCTACGTGGCTGCCGCTGCCGATTCTGCGGAGCTGGAGCGGGAGGCCTCCCGCTACCAGCTGACCAAGCGCGGCGCCCACCTCGTGGAGGAGGAAGCTGAGACCCTGCCGCCGGCGTTGGCGGACAAGTACTTGGCGCTCAAGGCCGCCGGCCTGCTCTAAGCACGCATAGGCGCCGTTGCCGGCGCCTGCGACTAGCCCGCAGGCCGAGGTTTGCGGGCTGGGCGGGCATTCATAAGCTCGGGCCCCGCGCAGGGTATGGGGATCCCGCTGTTCCGTTGGGCCCTTGAGGGGACGCGGGCTCTGCCTGCGCCCCGCGCCCCGCAACCGGGCCGCTTCTCTGAGGGCTTTGTGCTGTCGCCGCGTGCTGCGTGCCTTAGCCCGGTCTCCCCTAGCTGTACTGACCGGGGAGGTTGGTCGAAGCTGTGTGATCCGGTGACATGACGAAGACCTCCAGTGTGGAATGGGAAGTGCCTTAATCCAACCCAGTCACACAGAAGGTCTTCGATGGTTCACTCTAACGCAGCACTGACACCCCGGCACCGACTCGCAGTCGCCCGCCTTGTCGTCGACGACGGCTACTCGGTCTCCGAGGTTGCCGCCCGTTTCCAGTGCTCCTGGCCCACAGTCAAACGCTGGGCCGAGCGCTACCGCGCTGGCGACCCCATGACCGACCGGTCATCACGGCCCCACACCCGCCCCACCAAAACCCCCAA
>JAUMWR010000067.1 GCA_030529545.1 Buchananella hordeovulneris | reverse complement strand
GGGGGGCCGGGGGTAGTGCCCGGGTAGACAACTACGTCTGAACCCGGCAGAGAACTTGCTGCGGCGCCGGCATCAGCTTCGTCCGCAATAGCCAGAGGGCTGAGGAGAGTGGGGGAATGAGCGCTAGCGAAGCCGCTAATGCCCCAACCCTTGCCACCTTGTTGAAGGATCGCTTCTTTGTCCCATCGTCGTCGTTGACTTGAGACGAAGATAACAGATTGCGACCGTTAACGGCCCCAACCCGTCAAGATTGATCACATTTCGCGTTTTACGCCTTTTCCTACTGCACGTCCAAGGCCAGCAGGTGCTCCATGTTCTGCCGCCGCACAATCACGCGCGCCCGCCCATCCTCTACTGCCACCACCACCGGCTTTTGCAGCAGGTTGTAGTTCGAAGCCATCGAGTAGCCGTACGCGCCGGTAGCCGGCACCGCCAAAAGGTCACCGGCAGCAACGTCGTCCGGCAAATCGACATCGTGCACCACGATGTCGCCGCTCTCGCAGTGCTTACCCACCAGGCGGCAGCGCACAACCGGCGCGCTAGAGGCGCGGTTGGCCAGCAGCGCGGTGTAGTTGGCCCCGTAAAGGGCGGGGCGGATGTTGTCGCTCATGCCGCCGTCGATGGAAACGTAGCGACGCTTGCCGCCGCCCTCGGTGGTGACGTCCTTGATAGCGCCCACGCGGTAAAGCGTCACCATCGACGGGCCCACCACGGAACGGCCCGGCTCCACAGAGACACGCGGAATGCTGGAGTCCAGCTCGGCGCACACCGCGCGCACCGCGCCGGCAACCGCGCGCACCACATCGATTACCGGGGTCGGGCGCGGCTCCAGGCCGGTGTAGGCAATCCCCACGCCGCCCCCCAAGTCCACTTCCGGGGTAGCCAGACCCAGCTCGCGCTCCACGCGCGCCCTGAACTCCAGCACCACGCGCACTGCGGCAACGAAAGCCTCGGCGCCCAGGATCTGAGACCCAATGTGGTTGTGGTAGCCCAGCAGCTCCAGCTCCGGGGTCTGGGCAATGGCCGCAGCCACCTCAAAGGCAGAACCGTCATTGACCGAGACCCCAAACTTCTGGTCCTCGTGAGAGGTGGCAATGTACTCGTTGCCACCGGCGTGGATGCCGGTCTTCAGGCGCAGCATCACCCGGGCGCGCACCCCCAGGCGGCGCGCCACGGAGGCAATCTGCTCCACCTCGCCCAGGCTGTCGATGAAGATGCGCGCAATGCCCGCCCCCTCGCCAGCGCGCAGGGCCAGCTCGATCTCCTCATCCAGTTTGTTGTTACCGTGCAGGCCAACGCGCCCCGGCTCGGCCCCGGCCCGCAGCGCCAAGGTCAACTCGCCCAAGGAAGCGGTGTCCACGCCCATACCGGCCTCGCTGACCAGGCGCACCACGTCGCTGCACAGGAACGCCTTGCCGGCGTAAAAGGCCTCTCCCCCGGCCATGCCGTAGCCGTCCCAAAACTCCTCAGCCATGGCGGTAGCCCACACCTGCGCCCGCCCAGCCATGTCCGCGCGGTCCAACACAAAAGCGGGCGTACCAAACTCGGCGGCCAGGGCGCTCACGCCCACCCCGCCAATCTCTAGCTCACCGCCAGCGGAACGTCGTGCACTCCACGGCCACAAGTGCCCGCCACCAACCGGCTCGGGGCAAACCAACTCGCCCAGCGGGGCGGCCGGGCCGCGCTCCTCAGCGCTCACATTCGCTCCGGGGCGCTCACGCCAAGCAGGCCAAGGCCGTTAGCGAGCACGACGGTCACGGCGTCGTTCAACCACAGGCGCGCAACGTGCGCGGGGGTCACGGCCTCGTCGGCGCGCGGGGTGACGCGGCACTTGCCGTACCAGGCGTGGTAGGCCCCGGACAGGTTCTCCAGGTAGCGGGCCACGCGATGCGGCTCGGTCAGGGAGGCGGCCTGGGCAACCACCTCCGGGAAGCGGGCCAGCTCGCCCAGCAACTCGGAGTCGGCCTCGGAGCTCAGCTCGGCCGGGTCAAAGCCCGCCTCGCGGCTCACCCCGTGCTCGGCGGCGTTGCGGGCCACGTTGCGGGTGCGGGCGTGCGCGTACTGCACGTAGTAGACCGGGTTCTCGTTGGTGGTCGAGGCCAGCAGGTCCAGGTCAATGTCAATCTGGGAGTCCATGGAGGAGCGCACCAGCGCGTAGCGGGCGGCGTCCACGCCCACGGCGTCCACCAGGTCATCGAGAGTGACGATCGTGCCGGCACGCTTGGACATGCGCACCGCCTGCCCGCCGCTAACCAGGTTGACCAGCTGGCCAATCAGGATCTCCATGTTCTCGCCCGGCGTGTCACCAAAGGCGGCACACATGGCCATCATGCGGCCGATGTAACCGTGGTGGTCTGCGCCCAGCAGGTAGATGGCCTTGTCGGCGCCGCGAGCGCGCTTGTCCAGGTAGTAGGCCACGTCGCCCGCGAAGTAGGCGGCCTGGCCGTCGGACTTGATGAGCACGCGGTCCTTGTCGTCGCCAAAGTCGGTGGTGCGCAGCCACACGGCACCGTCGGCGTCGAAGATCACGCCGCGCTCGCGCAGGCGCTCGATGGCGCGGTCCACGGCGCCGGAGGAGTGCAGGGAGTCCTCGTGGAAGAAAACGTCGAACTCGGCGCCGAAGGTGCGCAGGCGTTCCTTGATCTCGCCGAACATGAGCTCTACGCCGATGGCGCGGAAGACCTCAGTGGCCTCGGCCTCGGGCAGCTCGCGCGGGTCGGCCTCGCCGGCTTGCGCGCAGATGGCGATCACCTGGTTGGCGATGTCCTCGATGTACTGGCCGCCGTAGCCGTCCTCGGGGGCCTCCTGGCCCATCGCGCGGGCGTAGAGGGAGCGGGCAAAGCGGTCGATCTGCGCGCCGTGGTCGTTGAAGTAGTACTCGCGCGTCACCTTGGCGCCGGTGGCGGCAAACAGGCGGGCCAGGGAGTCGCCCACGGCCGCCCAGCGCGCCCCGCCTAGGTGGACCGGGCCGGTGGGGTTGGCGGAGACGTATTCGAGGTTGACGTGCTTGCCAGCGCCGGTGGACGACGTTCCATACGCCGCCCCCGCGGTGAGGATGGTGCGCGCCAGCTCGCCGGCCGCGCCGGAGGACAGGCGCACGTTCAGGAAGCCGGGGCCGGCGATCTCAACGGCGTCGATGCCCTCGACCTCGCGCAGTTCCTTGGCCAGCAGCTCGGCCAGCTCGCGCGGGTTCATGCCGGCCTTTTTCCCCAGCTGCAGCGCCGCGTTGGTGGCCCAGTCGCCGTGTTCGCGGCTGCGCGGTCGCTCTACCTTCACCTGGTCAATCAGGGCCTCGTCCAGGGCAAGGGCCCCGGCCAGGCGCAGGGAGTTGAGGGCGGCGCGCACGTGCTGCGTGAGTTCTGCGGGAGTCATGGGAGCGATCCTAATACCGTCCAAAAACTGATTCACCACGCGCCCACGGGCCAGAATTCCCATGTTTTGCGCGCAGGGGCGTTTAACATGGCGCCATGAGCAAGACCACCAAGGCTGTGATTCTGGCGCGCGGGCTCGGTAAGCGCATGCGCGAGCAGGCTTCTGGCGCCCCCGTCTCCGCTGCTGCCGACGCTGGCGCCAAGGGAATGATCGACATCGGCCGGCCCTTCCTGGACTATGTGATCTCTGCCCTGGCAGACGCGGGCGCCACGGACGTGTGCCTGGTGATCGGTCCCGAGCACAACATCTTCCGGGACTACTACGACAGCCTGGAGACCAGCCGCGTGCGGATTCACTACGCGGTGCAGGCCGAACCCCTGGGGACCGCCGACGCCGTGGCGGCCGCCGAGGAGTTTGCCGGCGAGGATTCGTTCCTGGTGGTCAACTCGGACAACTACTACCCGCCGTCCGCGTTGAAGGAGTTGGCCGACGTTCCTGGCGCCGGGTTGATTGGTTTTGATCGCGCCGCTTTGGTGGCAAAGTCCAACATCCCGGCCGAGCGCGTGGCAGCTTTCGCCCTGGTGGAGGTAGACGGCGACTCCAAGATGGTGGACATCGTGGAGAAGCCGAGCGAGGAGGAGATGGCTCGCCTGGGCGACTCCGCTCCGGCCTCGATGAATGCCTGGAAGTTCACGCCGGCGATTTTCGCCGCCTGTAAGGTGATCGAGAAGTCGGTGCGCGGCGAGTATGAG
Organism: Buchananella hordeovulneris; assembly: GCA_030529545.1. Classification (GTDB taxonomy): domain Bacteria; phylum Actinomycetota; class Actinomycetes; order Actinomycetales; family Actinomycetaceae; genus Buchananella; species Buchananella hordeovulneris_A. Next base: position 3,796 of record JAUMWR010000067.1, on the reverse strand, counting down.
ATCACCGATGCGGTGCGCCGCGCGATCGCGGACGGCACGCCGTTCACCGTGGTCAGCGCAGCAGTGGGCGTGCTGGACATGTCCCGCCGTACCGACATCGAAGCGGTGCGCGACGCGTTGGCTGGCACCGAGGTGGAACTGTGACGATTCGCCCGCTGGAGGCACCCGCCCGCGAGGTGACTTGGGTAGTGCCTGGCCGCATCGAGGTACTGGGCAAGCACACGGATTACGCCGGGGGCCGCTCCTTGCTGGCTGCCTCCGACGTGGGGATTCGTTTCGCCGCCAAAGCGATTGCAGAACCGGTACTGCGAGTGCGCTCCGACGCCATCCCTGGAGAGGTGGTGGAGGTTTCGTTCGACGAGCACCACTCCGACCGGAAGGGGCACTGGTCCGGCTACCCGGCCGCCGTGGCCGCCCGCCTGGGCGCTAACTTCCCGGCCCACGTCTGCGGTACCGAGGTGGAGATTTCCTCCACGCTGCCGCTAGCCTCCGGTATGTCGTCTTCCTCCGCGATGATCGTGGGCTTGGCCCGCGCGGTCATCGACGTCTCCGGTATCGAGAGCACGGAGGAGTTCCAGGACAACATCTCCACTCCTGAACAGTACGCCGCGTACTTGGCTTGTATAGAGAACGGCCAGTCCTTTGGGTCTCTGGCCGGTCACGCCGGCGTGGGCACGTTCGGCGGCTCCGAGGACCACACCGCGATGCTGTGCTGCACGGAGGGCGAGCTGTCGCAGTTCTCCTTCTGCCCCACTCGCTTTGAGCGCCGCGTGCCCTTCCCCGCCGACCACACCTTTGTGATCGCGGTTTCCGGCGTGCTGGCGGAGAAGAGCGGCAAGGCGCGCGAGCTTTACAACCGCGCCTCCCTCTCCACCCGCGAGATCGTTTCCGCGTGGAACCAGGCCACCGGCCGCAAGGACATTTACCTGGCCTCTGCGGTGCGTTCTTTGCCCGACGCTCCCGACCGCATCCGCGAATTGCTTGGCAGCGATTCTTACTTGCGGGGCCGTTTTGAGCAGTTCCTGATCGAGTCCGAGACCCTGGTGCAGGGCGCAGGCGACGCGTTGGCTGCCGGCGACATCGCCGAGTTCGGTCGCCTGGTGGACGAGTCCCAGTCCTGGACCGAGGAGGGCCTGCAAAACCAGGTGCAACAGACCGTTCACTTGCAGCGCCTGGCCCGCCAGCTGGGCGCCCCGGCCGCTTCCGCCTTCGGGGCGGGCTTTGGGGGCAGCGTGTGGGCGCTGGTTCCCTCCGCCCAGGCGCAGGACTTCGCCGCCGAGTGGCTGGCCGTTTACCGCCGCCGCTGGGAAGAGGAGGGCCCGCGCGCCTCGATGATCGTTACTCGTCCCGGTAAGGGCGTGGAGCGGGAGCACGTGGCCTAGGCCGTGAGCACCCCTGCCTCCGTTGTGCCGGCGAGTTCCGACCTGACCGGGGCCTCTGGCGCCCTGGTTTCCGCCGCAGAGCTGGAGGTCGGGTACTCCGGGGTTTCCGTGTGTGCTCCCGTCACCTTCTCCGTGGGGGCGGGGCAGGCCCTGTTTGTGGTGGGCCCCAACGGGGCCGGCAAGTCCACCCTGCTGCGCACCTGCTGCGGGCAGTTGCCCGCGCTCTCGGGGCGCCTCTCAGTGCTGGGCCGGGCTCCCGCACCGCAGGCGGCGCGGTTTCGCGCCGCCGTGGCCCGCGAGCTGGGTGAGGAGGCTTTCTTCCCCGCGCTCAGTGTGCGCGAGCACCTGGAAATGGTGTGCCTGGGGCACGGCGTGCCCGCCGCCGCCGAGGTGGTGGAGACCGCGCTGAGTGAGGCGGGGTTGGAAAAGCTGGCCAACCGCGTGCCCGACCAGCTCTCCTCCGGGCAGCGCCGCAAGCTGGCCCTGGCCGCCTGCTGGGTGCGTCCGGCGCATTTGTTGATCCTGGACGAGCCGGAGCAGCGGCTGGACCACGCCGCCCGCGTAGCGCTGGGCGAGCGCCTGCGTTCCCTGCGGGAGGCGGGAATGACCCTCCTGGTGTGCTCCCACGACCCGGCCCTAGTGGAGGCGGCCGCTAGTGCGGTGCTGCTGGTTGGGCCAGAATCCCGCCTGCTGTCCGTGGCCGAGGGCGCGGAGGTCATGCGAGCGGGCGAGCTGTGACGGCCCGCGTCGAGCTTCCACAGCGCCCTGCTGGGGCCGAGTTCCCGCCGCTGCACCAGGTGGCTAGGTGGAGTCGGCGGGCCCAGCGCTCCCGCGCCCCGTTCCCCCTCCGGCAGCGGCTCTCCGACCTCTACATCCTGCTCTTCGGCGCCGCCGTGTTAGCCGGGATGGGCTACCAAATCCTGACCGGCGCCTCCGCCGGGGTCCGGGCGGGAGCCGGACTGGGTTCCGCTGTGGGGCCCGGGCTGAGCCTGCGCGTCGACTTCCTGCCGCTGCCCCTGGCTGCGGCTGGCAGCCTGGCCCTGTTGGCGGCGTGCTTGGGCGCGATTGGGCGGCTTGGCCCCATCTTCTTGCGGCCGGCAGAGGCGCTGTGGTGGCTGCAACTGCCTGGAGCGCGCCAGCGCTTCCTGCACCGGCGGCTGCTTGTCATCGCCGGCGTTGGCACCGCCTGCTTTGGTGTCTTCGGCGCCGCGCTGGCGGCGCTGCTCACCGCTTCGGCCGCCTCTCACGTGCTCTTGGCAGCCGGCGCCGGTGCCCTCCCCGGCGCGGCCGGCGGTTGGTTGGTCTTCGCGGCCGTGGCCAGCGCGCAGGTTGGCAGCAATGCCCGGGAGGGCGCGCCTGCGGGCGCGGGCCGGGACACGATCCACTCCGCTGGCCGGGGCACGGAATGGGGAGCGGAAAGATGCGCGACCCGGCCGCGCACCGCTCGAACAGCTCTGTTGCTGCTGGCCGCCCTCAACGCGCTCCTTGCTCTCTCCCCCAACTGGGTGACGGCGCTCCGGGCGGGCGGGACGGGAACGCCCGGGCCGGAGTGGGCAGCCACGCTTCCCCTTGCTCTGGTGCTTGCGCAGGCTGCTTTGTTGGCGGCGCTGGCGTTGTCCTGGTGGCGGGGGCAAGTGGTGGCCGGGCTAGAGGAAGTCCCGGATGTCTCCCTCCAGGAAAGCAGTCGCCGCGCCCTCGGTCTGCTGGCCTCGGGAGTCTCCCTGGACGGCCAGGCCCTCGGGCGCCTGCTCTCACCTCCCGAGCGCATGCCCCGCGTCTCCTCCCGTTTGACGCTTGCCCGCCTGGGGAGGTCCCTGCCCACGCCGCTGCGGGTGGCGCTCGCGGTGCTCCAGGGCGATGCGCTGGTGTTTGCTCGCCAGCCCTGGCGCCTCCTGCAGCTAGGCGGAGGAATCGCTCTGGCCGCAGCGGTGGGCTTGGTGCGCTCCCCGTTTGCTGCGGCGGCGCTCCTGCTGGTCTCCGGGACGCTGACCGCGCTGGCAGCGGGGGCCGGGGCTCGCGCGGTGGCATTTCGCTCCGGCGCGGAGCAGCACTGGCCGGCGCCCGCGCTGCTAGTGGGCGCCGCCCGCCTGCAACTGCCCTTCCTGCTGGGCCTGCCCTGGGCGCTAGCTGTACTGACCGGGGAGGTTGGTCGAAGCTGTGTGATCCGGTGACATGACGAAGACCTCCAGTGTGGAATGGGAAGTGCCTTAATCCAACCCAGTCACACAGAAGGTCTTCGATGGTTCACTCTAACGCAGCACTGACACCCCGGCACCGACTCGCAGTCGCCCGCCTTGTCGTCGACGACGGCTACTCGGTCTCCGAGGTTGCCGCCCGTTTCCAGTGCTCCTGGCCCACAGTCAAACGCTGGGCCGAGCGCTACCGCGCTGGCGACCCCATGACAGACCGGTCAT
>JAUMWR010000066.1 GCA_030529545.1 Buchananella hordeovulneris | reverse complement strand
GCAAGACGAGCAGAGCCGCGAGCGGTCTCAATCCCTGCCTGGGAGCTAGGTCGAAAGAGCAGTCTGAGAAAAGCGCCAAGCGCGGTGCCAACGAAACGGCCCCGAACGGCCAAGGTATGCTGCCCCGAACGGCGTCCTCAGCGCACCGGCTCGAACACCGCGCGGAACACGGCCCTGTGCTCACCGCCTGCAGTGCGCCGCCCAGGGCAATGCCGATCCTGCCTAGTAGCCGCCCACCTCGTCGGGCGAGCGCCCCAAGGCGGTAGCCACCTGCTCCACCACGACGGCGTAGACGAGCTCGGCGCGTTCGGCCTCGTTGCGCCCGCGCGCCTCGCAGGGGCGGCGGTAGATGACGACCCGGTCCGGGGTGTTCAGCTTGCGGTTGGCGGCGAAGAACCTCCCCAGCGGCACCCCGCGCTCCCATGGCGCGGGATCGGACGGGGGCACGTCCTCCACGGCGAACTCGATGGCGTCCACCTGCGGCCAGCGCCGCGCGATGTCCCTGGCGGCCTCCACCACCATGGAGTCGAAGCGCTCGCGGCGCGTGATAGCGCCGGGCAGGCGGTGATCCAGCAGAAGACCCCGCAGTCCGTGGCCGCGCCGGTCGCGGCGGCGCACCTTCAGGCGCGGCGCGGAGGTGCGCACCGGCACGGGGGAGAAGCTGAAAAGCGGCGTGGTCACCCCACCACAGTAGCGCCGCGCCCGGGAGGCGGGCCGGTTCCACTCCGCCGCCGGGGTAGATTGTCTGCTTGTGAGAAGAACCCGCGCCTGCTCCCGGCCTGCCTGTCCGCGCACGGCCGTCTCCACACTCACCTACGTGCACGCCGATTCCACGGCGGTCTTGGGCCCCCTAGTGCCGCAGGCCGAGCCGCACAGCTACGACCTGTGCGCGGAGCATGCGGAGAGCCTGACTGTGCCGCGCGGTTGGCAGGTGGTGCGTTTGTATGCGCAGACGCCCCGCGAGGTAATCGACTACGAGGACCGCGAAGGTCTGGCCCGGTCCGTGCAGATGTCAGTGCGGGCTAGGCGCGAAGCCGACCAGGCCGGCGCCGCCCCGGCAGCTGCCCCCGAGGCCCCCATCGAGCCGCGCCGCCACCGCCGCGCCCACCTGCGCGTGCTGCCCAGCATCGACGACGCCCAGTAGCTACCGCTTTTCCTTAGCCACCCTACGGTCGTGTTATGGGTGGCCGACGTTGCGCCGCCCGTTGTGAAGGCCCGCCGCCCGGTGAGGAGGCCCGCAGACTTGTTCCCGCAGCCCGGCGCTCGCGGCAGGGAGACACAGCCCGCTAGCCCAGGGCTAGCGGAGACGACAAACACTCGGAGGGTTATTCGTCGCTCCCGTAGGCGCGCAGTCTGGCGCCCGGCCGGCCAGGACAGCGACAGGAATTCCCGCAGGCCCGCAGCTCGGCGTCCTAATCACCGGGCGCTACGCTGGGCCCGGCCCCAATCGCCAAAGGGAAAACGGGGCGAGTGGTTTACCTGCCGGAGGCAACGTCGGCCATCGAAGCGGAAATCTCCGCCTCCCGCTGCGCCTGTCCGCGCAGACGCAGGGCGTACTCGCGGTCCCGACGGGCGCAAGACAGGGCCACCAGGAAACGCTCCGGGTGCGTGCCCCACGGCGGGGGAGGGGAAACCAGCGGCTCGCACTGGCTGGCCAGGCGCTGCCCCATGGCCATGCGGCTGGCCGGGTCCATCGTGGTGGCGTTGAGGAGGAAGCGGCGCACCGCCACCGTCAACTGCGGGGGCAGTCGGCGCACGTCCACCAGCGTCATCCACTCAGCCAGTTCCGGCGGTGCCAGGAACGGCAGCGGGGCGCTGGCGCGGCTGCCCGTGGTGACCACGTGCGTGCCCGCTAGGAGGTCGCCGCCCCGCTTGGACCGGGGGCTGGCCACCATAAAAACGAAGGCCACCGCTCCCAGCGTGAGCCAGCCCTCGATCATGTTCGTCACCCCGCGCACCATCGAGTGGCGGAAGGCGATCGGACCGCCGTCATCGCGCACCACCTGCAGCCCCATGGCTAGCTTGCCCACGCTACGCCCCTTGGTCAGCCACTCGATAGTCACCGGCGCGATCAGCGCAAAGAAGACGACCATGGAGATAAAGACGGCGCGCATTTCCGCCGAGTTGTCCGGCGTGTAGTAGCGCTGCATCAACACGAGCGTCATGATCGCGCAGGAGAACAGGACCACCGCATCGATCGTGCCGGCGACGGCACGAGAGAACGGCGAGGAGGCTGCCACCTCGATCTCGACCGCTTCACCTGTGACAAGTACGTCACGCTCAATGACCCTGCCTGCAATGGGCGAACTCGACTCCATATATGGCAGATTACAGGGGTGGACGTAGATGCACTGCGCGAGGCGCGACGAAACGACTGGGACGAGCTCGATCGGCTTGCCCGGACGAGCAGGCTCGACGGGCCCAACGCCGACCGCCTGGTTCACCTCTACCAGGAAGCCAACGCAGACCTGTCCTCCCTGCGCACGCAGGCGCCAGATCCGGAGGCCATCGCGGCGCTCTCGCACCGCGTCACCCGCGCCCGCCTGCGCCTGACCTCGGCCCGGATGCTGCGCTGGACCGACTTGTCTCGCTTTTTCACCACCGCCCTGCCGCTGGCCCTCTACCGCCTGCGCTGGTGGATCCACGGTATGGGGGCGCTCTTTGTACTCGTGGGGCTCATCCAGGGCTGGTGGCTCGCCGCCACCCCGGAGGCATTCGCCTCCCTGGGCTCCGAGTCCATGCTGAAGCACTACGCAGAGGTATCCTTCGAGAACTACTACTCGGAGAACCCGGCCTTCGACTTCGGGGCAATGGTGTGGACCAACAACGCCAACATCGCGGTGGTGACAGTTGCCCTGTCCGTTACCGGATTCGGGCCCGTCTACATCCTGGTGCAGAACGCCGTGTCCGTGGGAGAAGCCGGCGCGGTGATGCATCACTTTGGGCTGCTCGGTAAGTTCTTTGGCCTGATCCTGCCCCACGGCCTACTGGAGCTGACCTGCATCTTTGTGGCCGCCGCGGCCGGCAGCAAGCTCGCCTGGTCCGTGGCCGTGCCCGGGGCGCGCCGCCGGGTGACGGCGCTGGGACAGGAGGGGCGCTCCTTCATCCTCGTCGCCGGCGGTCTGGTGCTGCTGCTCGGGGTGGCCGGGGTGCTCGAAGCGTTCGTCACGCCCTCCTTCCTGCCCACGGCCATGAAGGTGGGCATCGGCGCGCTGGTGCTCGCCATGTTCTGGGTCTACGTCTACGTGGTGGGCGGGCGCGCCAGCCGCGCCGGGCTCAGTGCCGACCTCGAGGAAGCACGGGCCGGCTACTCGGTGGCCGAGGCCGGGTGACGGCGGGCGGCTGCGGGAAGGGCGTCGGGTGAGCTGGGGGGCACCTATGGTCGAGCCGACTGGGCGGAGCGTTGACAGGACGCAGCATCGGACAGTGGGAACGTAAGTTGACCAGAGTGCGGGCCAGTGGGAACGTCGTGCACTTGGAGACGTCGGGCACCGGGATTGCCGCCCACGGGTCGTTTACCAAATGGGCGCGATTAGCCACCTAGTGAGACGGTGCAGTCGGCCCAAAAACCGGTGCTAGGCCGGGGAGAACTAGCGCATTGACGCGGATTTGGGCGTAGACCTGCACGGAGGAAGGGACTGGTGCGCAGAGTGTGGTTGCCAGGCCGCTTAAGGGTACTTACCCAAATCGGCGGTCAACCGCTACTGTTGTGTTGCTGGATCAACGATGCTCCAAGGAGTACTTAATGTCTCATTTCCCCAGAGTGTTCATAGCAACCGCTATTGCAGCGGCACTTGCGACAACCACTGCCCACGCTGCAACCAACGATGGCGAGGCCGTAGCGCCCCAGGAGGGGCTGTCTTCCGTTAGTACGGAGGTGGTTCCTTTCAACACGACTCCCACTAACGCGCCGGGTACAGTCTTGGACGTCGCCTTCGCAGGCTCTATGGCCTCTGATACCCAATACACCACCCAGGGCTCCGAGGTGATGAACGGCTCACTCTCTGTGGTAGGTGGTGCTGCGGTGGAAGGAGAGGGCTTCAACAAATACCTCAGAGTGCGTGGTGAAAATGGGCGGATGGAGTTTCGCCCCACCAATCTAACTCTGGGTACTGGCACGGCCACCAATGGGTTCGTGGCAGAGTTCTATTACACGCCGAATGGCAACCAGTCGGATCTCGCCACTCTTTTCTCGGCTGGAGGTAACATCTTCGTACGATACCAGGGTGGAAAGCTACGCTATGGTTATTCATCCAATGTCTCAGGAAGTTGGCGAGATTACAAGCACGACATCAATTTGCCCACTGTGAACAAGCAGCACTTGGTGCAGCTTGAATATTCGTGGAACGGCAGCGAGGCAAAGCTGAGGTTGCTTTTGGACGGAGTGGAGCAAACAGCAGTGACCTCCACTGAGCCTGCGAAGAATGGCGCAAACCTCGATAACGTGTTTGGCTTCGGTGGCGAGGTTAATTCGGGTGCCACTGGTCGCGGGTCTAATGCCTCTTTCCCGCGTCTGCGGATGGCCAGCGGCGGCTCTCAATTCGTACTGACTATGGAATCGGACCCGAATGCGGGAGGAGGCGACAACGACAACTGTCAGTTTGAGCCCTTCACCCCGGGGAACTACGTGACGGTCTCTGCCGACATGTGTCGCGAACAGATCATTGCAGCGGCCTCTGCTACCCGTCCAAACGAGAAGCAGGTGCGCTTCCACGAGGCCGGCATGACAGCCTTCCTGCACTACGGTATCAACACCTACTACGACCAAGAGTGGGGCCACGGTAACGAGGATCCGCGTCGATTCAACCCGAGCAATTTGGACACTGACCAGTGGGTACGCACACTAGCTGCCTCTGGTTTCCGCTATGCGATCTTGACGGTCAAGCACCACGACGGGTTTATGCTTTACAACTCCCGCTACACCACCTACGACGTAGGATCTTCCCCGTGGAAGGATGGTAACGGAGATGTGGTGCGCGAATTCTTTGAATCTGCCCGTCGTTATGGGCTGAAGGTAGGCATTTATCTTTCGCCTGCAGATTCTCACGCGGAGAAGGCAAACATTTACGGAAATGGGTCACCTCGCTCTACACGGCAGATTCCGACCATGGTAGAAGGTGACGACCGCGCCGATGGCACGTTCGAAGACGGCACAACGGTGCCCCGCTTCACCTACGAGGCTACTGATTATGGCGCATACTTCCTGAACACTCTTTACGAGCTCTCCACGGAATACGGTGAGATTGATGAGTTCTGGTTTGACGGCGCGGGAGGTAACACCACCTCCTCCGAGCAATTCGACTATGACTCCTTCTACGACCTGATTTATAAGTTGCAGCCCGGCGCCGCCATTGCTGTCGCTGGTCGCGATGTGCGCTGGGTTGGTAACGAGGGAGGATTAGCCCGCGAGGCAGAGTGGAACCCGCAGGCGGTTTATGAGGCGAACCCTATTGGTCGAATCCGAGTGAAGCCAGACCCGACTACTGGCAATCTGGGCGCCACGGACCTGCTGGTGAGCGAAGTAAAGGCAGGTAACGCCAACCGTATGCACTGGTGGCCTGCTGAGGCAGATGTTTCCATCCGGCCGGGGTGGTTCTGGCACGCCAGCCAGAGCCCGAAGTCGGTCGATCAGTTAATGCACATCTACCGCCGTTCAGTGGGACGTAACTCCATCCTGCTACTTAACATGCCGCCAAATAAGACAGGTTTGATTGACAGTAAGGACGTCAAGCGTCTGATGGAGTGGCGACGCGCAGTGCGCCAGACCTTGCCTTTCGATCTCGCTATCGGCAAACCGGCCATGATGAACGGTGTGGTTACCTCGCTGCTAACTGATGGTGATCGCTATAGCGCGCCGCAGGCAGTGAAGCCCACCACACAGTCTCCGCTGGTTTACGAGGTAGACCTTGGCGCAGCGCAGCGGATAACCAGCCTCGCCTACTCCGAGGACATCAAGAACCACGGCCAGCAAGTAGAAGGTTACAAGGTGGAGGCCATGGTGGATGGTGCCTGGACTCAGGTAGCCACTGGGCCAACCATTGGGGCGCGCCGGATCGACGTGCTTGCTAACCCCGTCACTGCCACCAAGTTGCGTTTGACGGTTTCTGCCGCGCGAGGTCCAGTGGGGCTTGCAGCTGTCGAGGCCTACGATGCTGACGCAGAGTTTGAAATCCCCACGGATGTTTACTTGGACTCCAACACTGCTCTGGCCGGCAATGGTTTGAGTGAAGAAAGCCCGTTCAAGAGCGGTGAGCAGCTCAAGCCGCTCACGCTCCAGCCGGGCACCACCCTGCACATCAAGCGGGGCACCGTGCTGCCGGAAGCGCCCACCTTGTGGGGCTATGGCACCGCCACCAAGCCGGTAACCATCGCTTTCTACGGCGAAGGCAACGAGCCTACCGCTGGCGGTAAGACCTTCACCGAGATCGTGTCCGCCAACGCGCAGCGCGGTTTTGTACTGCAGGGCCAGACCCCGACCGTTACCGACGGTGACGACCCGGCGCTGGTGGAGCCCGTTCCGGTGAACTACAAGAACACCATCAACCCGCGCGACATCCGTGTTACGGCTAGCTCCGAGGAGACCGCAGGCGAGAACGGTCGCGCAGGCAACGTCCTGGACGGCAACCCCGGCACCATCTGGCACTCCAAGTGGTCCTCCAACCCGAAGGGCACCCCGCCGAACACGCTGACCTTCGACCTGGGCAAGAGCTACAACGTGGACGCTCTTCGCTACACGGGGCGTTCGCAGGCTCACACGGAGAACTCCCAGATCAAGGACTACGACATCTTCGTATCTGACGTTGCGGGCGAGCAGGGCACCAAGGTTGCCTCCGGTTCCTTCGCAGCGGGCTCGGATGAACAGCGTGTTACTTTCCCGCCGACCCTGGGGCGCTACGTCACTCTGGTGGCAAAGAGCTCTCAGTCCACCACGAACGGTTCGTTCTCCTCCGCTGCGGAGATCCGCATCGAGGGTGTGGTGCCCGGCGGCAACCCGGAGCCGACGGCTGCGCCCACGACCCAGCCCACCACGCAGCCAACGACTGCGCCGGGCGCGCCGACCGTGGACCGCGTGGCTGGCAAGAACCGCGTCACAACCGCCCTCGAAGCCGCTCGTGCGGGCGACTTCGGTGACACGGCAGTCCTGGTTACCGGTGCCAACTACGTGGACGGTGCCGCCGCCGCTCCACTGGCCGCGCACTACAAGGCTCCGCTGCTGCTCACCATGGGCAAGACCCTGGAGCCCGAGCTGAAGGCCGGCATTGAGGAGCTGGACATCACCAACATCGTCATCGTTGGTGGTACCGGTTCCGTCTCCGCTGGCATCCAGCGCGACCTACGCCACCTGGGAGTGACGGTGACCCGTCTGGAGGGTGCTGACCGCTTTGACACCAATATGTCGGTCATCAAGCACCTGAACAGCAAGGGGGCCGGCAAGGGCGGCGTGTTCGTCACCACCGGCTTGAACTTCCCAGACACCCTGGCTGCTTCTGCCGTGGCTGCCAAGCACGACTCCACCGTGCTGCTCTCCCGTGGCAACGCTCTCACCCCCGAAGGCAAGAAGTACCTGAACGGTAACGAGGGCAAGCTCGTGGCTGTCGGCGGCGCGGCGGTCAAGGCGCTGTCCGCCGCTGGTTACCGGGCGGGTACCAACATGGAAGTCGTCGCTGGCTCCAACCGTTACGACACGGCTGCTGAGCTCGCTGTGAAGTACGTTCCGGACGCGCCGTACGCCGTTGTTCTCAGCGGTGCCACATTCCCGGACGCTCTCTCCGGTAGCGCTCTGGCCGTCAACCGCAGCGGTGTGGTGCTACTGACACAGGCGGGCACCCTGCCGGCCTCCACTCGCGCCACGCTCGACAAGCTCCCGCTGCGCGCCATCGACGTCCTTGGTGGCCCGTCTTCCGTGAGTAACGCAGTCTTCCGCATCCTCTAGTGGGCAAGCGGTAGCACGCAGGGGTTTGGGGTCGTCCCGAGAGGGGGCGGCCCCAAACCCGTTTCTGCTAGTAACCGCGCCCTCCCCGGTGGCTGAGTATCGGGGAGGGCGCGCCAGCGCGGCGGGGATTGCCGCCTGGTGGGTTCCAGTTCGGCGACGAGGACGCAACCTGGGC
>JAUMWR010000012.1 GCA_030529545.1 Buchananella hordeovulneris | reverse complement strand
TCAACGAAAACTCGACCCAAACCACCCACCCCAACACCAAGTGTCAAAAGTCAGGAGCCCACAAACGACGACGCCCCGCCGACCACTCCAACAAGGAGGGGCACAGCGGGGACGTCGAGCGGTACCGAAACTGGGCGTCGGTCGCGCTCTACGCGTTCGGTATGCTGGCGGCGTGCACTGCGACCGCCTGGCTGGGCGCGCTATCGGGGTTCGGGGGTTTCTGAAGCAGTGGCAAGGTTTATCCACTTTTCAAGCGCGTGTGCGATCTCATCGACTCCAAGCTTGTCTTCCGCGACTGCAATCACGAGGTTGTAGGCAGGGTCGTCTTCGACATCGATCTCGTACCCGTTGAGTTCTAGGAAAACTAAGAGTCCAAGCCAGCCGAGTCTCTTGTTGCCGTCGACGAGCGCGTGATTCCTTACTGTGGAATGAAGAAGGGCCGCAGCTTTCTGTGTAAGGGAGGGGTAGGCCTCCCGGCCATACAAAACTGCCTGAGGTCGGCGTGTCGCCGATTCAAGTAGGCCTAGGTCTCGAATTGGGCCCACTTGCAATTGCTCAACGAGGTAAACCATGTCCTCAAGGGACAAGTAGGTTGTCACTTACTGAGTCTTTCGAGGAGCTCGGCGTATCGGATCATGCCGCGTTGTGCAGCAGCCGCTACCTGGGCTTCATGAGAGCGACGTGCTGCAGATTCGCGAATAGCGCGCAAAGTGGCCTCCTGTCGACTGACCCCGTCCCTTTCGGCGAGTTCAGTGAGGAGTGCGTGGTCTGCTGGCGAAAGTCGCAATGTCATGGCCATGAGTCGATGGTATCAGGGTGGTATCACGGCGTCCATTGTGTGCGATTGCCTGAAAAAGTTAGCTCTTACTAAGCGAGCGCAGGCGGGCCGCACCAATGAGGCCCAGCACCAAGAATCCGGCCGCGACGAAGATGCAGACGCGGGCAGCGTCGGCCAACGAGGCAGAAAGAGCGGAGATAACCGCGTCGGTCTGGTCGCCAAAGGGGGACGCCCCGCCCTGGGCGCGCAGGCGCATGATGGTGGTGCCGGCGGTGACGCGCATTTCCTCAGCTAAACCCGCGCCAGCCTGACCGCTAATGCCAATCGCTTCTAGGTGCTTGCTTGCCGCCCCCCGCCAGTGCGAAGGAGAGTGCCGCGCCGGAGAACGCCGTACCTAGCGCGGAACCGATCTGGCTCACGGTACTCTGGGCGGCCGAGTCCTGCCCGGAGAGCTCCACCGGGACGTGGCGCAGCACGGTGCCGGTCAGCTGCGCCGAGGCAAGTCCCAGGCCAAGGCCGTAGACACACAGCGCTGCCACCAACCAACCCGGCGTGTCAGCGGTGATGACGGCGGCGAGCACCAGCACGCCGACCACCTCCAGCCCAAGGCCCACCAGCACGGTGCCGGGCGCGCCGAACTTCGCGGCCAGGTGCCGCGCGGCCGCCCCGGAGGCGAACGCGCCCAGCGCCATCGCGGCCAAGACCAGGCCGGCGCCCATCACGTCCATGCCGAGCGCGAGGAGATGAGCAGCGAGACGCTCGCTGCGGCCGCCGCCAGGACGGAGCCGAACACGAACACGGCCAGGCCAAGCACAAACATTCGCTTGCGCCCAAAGCGATCGGCCAGGTTGCCGGTGGGCAGCAGCAGGGCGGCTAGCAGTACGGCGTAGAGGCTGTTGACCCACTGCGCGTCGGTCAGGCTGAGGTTCAGGTCGCGGATCAGGGTGGGCAGGGCAACGCCCACGATCGTGCCGTCCAGCACGATTAAACCCAGCCCGATGGCCAGTACCGCCAATCCGGCCCAGTCTCGCTTGGTGGGTGCCCGCAAGCCTTCGCCCAGGTGCGAATCGGCGGCGCTCACGCTCACTCCCCGGCTTCGATCTTGGCGGCGGCCTTGCCCAGCGCGGACTTGTCGAGCGCTGCCTTGCGCACGGCCACGTAGAACACGATCAGCGCGGCGGCCAGCATGATGTGCCCCAGGCCCGCGATCCCGGAGATGGCCGGCCCGGACTCGCGCCCCAGCACGGTCAGGCTGCCGTGCAGCACCAGCATCGAGGTAGTAACCAGGAGCCCGGCGTTGTAGAGCCAGAAGAACCAGTTGAACAGCTTGGCCCGGCGGGAGAAGGCAAAGATCTTCTCCAGGGCCACGGCCACGAGCAGCACGATGAAGCCCAGGGTGAGCAGGTGGGTGTGGACGTAGGCGAGCTGGGTGTACTCGCCCAGCGGGAAGTCGTTGAGTTTGGTGAACTCGCGGTAGAACACGCCACCGCCGGCCCCCAGCAGGAGGTAGATGAAGGCGGCGTTCAGGAGCTTTATCAGGGCGTTGTTGCGCATGGCGGGTTCCTTTGCTGGCGTTTTTGGGTGTGGCAGGCCGCGCCGGGGGGGCGGGCGGCGCAGAACGAGGGGCGGAGGCAGCGTCGGCGGGCTAAATCAGTCCGGTCTCTTGCGCCACGTGGACGGCGCGCGAGCGGGTATCTACCCCCAATTTGGCGAAGATGTGCACCAGGTGGCTCTTGACGGTGGCCTCGGTGACAAAGAGGGTGCGCGCGATTTCCTTGTTGGGCGCGCCGGTGGCGGCCAGGCGCAGCACCTCGATCTCGCGGTCGGTGAGCTTGGGTAGCGGGGTGCGCATGCCTTTGAGGACGCGGGCGGCGAGCTCGGGGGCCAGCACGGTTTCACCGCGGGCGGCGCGCAGGATCCCGTCGATGATGACCTCGGGGTCCACCTCTTTGAGCAGGTAGCCGGCCGCGCCGGCGTTGATCGCGCCGATGATCTCCGCGTCCCGGTCGAAGGTGGTCAGGATCAGCACGGCCGGGGCGGGCGAGAGTTGGCGCAGCCGCTCGGTAACGGAGATCCCGTCCATGCCCTCGCCCAGGCGCAGGTCGCACAGCACCACGTCGGGGTTGGTGTGCGCGGCCAGGGTGAGCGCCTCCTCCCCGGTGGCGGCCTCCCCCACCACCGTCAGGCTCGGGTCGGCTTCGAGCACTGCGCGCAGGCCGGAGCGCACGATGGGGTGGTCATCGACCAGCAAAACCGTTGTACTCACGCGTTCTCCTTGCGCTCTTGTGCCGCCGGGAGCGCGTCGTGCGCGCCTTGGTTGGTGGCCGACGTTACCTCCCGCGCCTCGCTCACCACGCCCGGTGCGATTGCGGCCGGGGTGGCCTCGGTGCGCAGCGGCAGGTGGACCGACAGAGCTGTGCCCTCGCCCGGGGCGGTCTCGATGTCGATGCCGCCGCCCAGCTCGCGTAGGCGGGTGCGCATGAAACGCAGCCCGTAGCTGCCGGTGGCTAAGGTGCCCTGCTCCCAGGCCAGGAGGTCAAAGCCGCGCCCGTCGTCGATGATGTCCAGGCGCACGCTGTCCCCCGCGTCGATCAGGCTCACCACCACGCGAGCGGCCCCGGAGTGCAGGCGGACGTTGGAGAGCGCGGACTGGGCGGTGCGCAGCAGCGCCACCTCCACCTCGGTGGGAAGCACCGGCAGGGAGTCGTCGATGTTCAGCTCGGTCTGCAGGCCCGCCTGGGTGTGCAGCCGTTCCAGCATGTCCTGCAGGGCGGTAGCCAGGGCGCCGTGCTCCAACTCGGTGGGCGCGAGCTCGGCAACGATGCGGCGAACGTCGGCCAAACTCTGGCCGGACAGCGCTTCGACCTGGGTGAAGGTGTGGCGGGCGGCAACGTCGCCCGTGCTGGCGGCGCCGGCGTGGGCCAGCAGGCGGATGGAGGAGAGCGACTGGGCAACGGTGTCGTGGATGTCGCGCGAGAGGCGGGTGCGCTCGGCGATCGCGCCGGAGCGGCGCTGGGTGAGGGCGAGCTCGTCCTGCAGCTGGGACATCTCTTGTTGGGCGCGCGTCAGGGAGGCGAGCAGGCGCTCGCGCTCGGCGGCGTCGCGCAGCAGCAACAGGTAGCCGCGCGAGATCCCGAAGGTGAACACCGCGCCGATCACCGGCCCAATCACGTTGGAGTAGGTGGTGGAGCCGTGATGCAGCACGGGGGCGGTAACCGTCAGGATCAGGACGGCCAGGGAGAAGGCGATCCCCCACGGCAGGGAGAGCAGGTGCCCGGCCAGCAGCCAGAGCAGGAAAGAGACCCACACGAACTCAGGCGAGACTGCCACGGCCGCCAGCCAGATGAAGGCGAAGCCGACCAACCACCACGCTGCGGCGCGGCGGGAGAAGGGGCGCACCGGGAAGACGGTGCCCGCGGTGTGCCAGGCCAGGATCGCCAGCGCGCACACCAGTGAGATCTGCAGCGACAGCCCGGTCTCGTAGGCGCGCACCGCACCCACCAGGGTGAGCACGGCGGCGATGATGTGCTGCCCGATCTCCATCGCGTGCGCGGTGCGGCCGGCAAGGCCCTGCGCCAGCTCGTGGGAGGTCGCCTTGGACAGGCGGGCGGGGCGAGGAATCGGCGCGGCCGCAGAATTGGCGGGCGCGGTGGCGGGTGGGGAGGGGGGGGGGGTGGTGGACGGGGAGGTGGGCGAGGTGGTGGCACCCGGCGGGGGCGCGGTGGCCGGGCTGGCGCCACCTGCGGGGGTCGGCGCGCCGGGGAAAGAAGCGGTACGGGCGTTGCCCTGACGTTGCGGTTCCATCGTTGCTCCTTCCTGGCTAGAACGCCCCTGCGGTGTCCCTGCCCGGACCAGCCGGGAGTTGGGCGCTAGGCAGCGTTTTCCATGTACCTAGTTCACCAGGTGCAGGCAGTTTGCCGCATCGCAACGAGGATTGAGCTTTCTTTCCAACTTTTGTTGGAGATCGGAAAGCAGCGCGAGCACAGGCGGGGTTCACCGCGCGGACGCAAGGGGTGGTTGCGGCGGCGGCGCGGGTGCCGAAGCCGCGCGGGGCAGGCTCGGGAACCCAGGGCTCGACCACGCTGCGCACAGCCGGTGCCGAAGCCGCGCGGGGCAGGCCCGGGAGGTAGACCGCCCCGGGCGGCAGGAAAGCGCCTGTGTTGATGGGTGCACCTCGGTTGTGAAAGCATGGCGCTCCCCCACCGTGAGGAGCCGCAGTGAGCACCCCCGCAACGCCCCGCCGCGCCGACAGCCACGATTTCATTCGCGTGCGCGGCGCGCGCACCAACAACCTGCGCGGCGTTGACGTGGACATTCCCAAGCGGCGCTTGACCGTGTGCACGGGCGTCTCGGGCTCCGGCAAGTCCTCGCTGGTCTTCGAAACGATCGCCTCGGAGTCTCAGCGGCTCATCAACGAGACCTACTCGGCCTTTGTGCAGGGCTTCCTGCCGGACCTGGCCCGCCCAGACGTGGACAGCCTGGAGGGGCTCACCCCGGCGATCGTGATCGACCAGGAGCCGCTGGCCCCCTCCCCGCGCTCCACGGTGGGCACGGTGACGGACGCCAACGCCCTGCTGCGCACGCTCTACTCGCAGCTGGCCTCTCCCCCGGCCGGCCCGCCGGGCGCCTACTCGTTCAACGTGCCGTCGGTGGCAGCGTCGGGCATGGCAAAGAAGGAAGGCGGCAAAGCAAAGGCGGTGACTTTCAACCGCGTGGGCGGGATGTGCCCGCGGTGTGAGGGGCGCGGCGCGGTCAGCGACATCGACCTGACCCAGATTTACGACGCCACCCGCAGCCTGCAAGAAGGCGCCATCCTGGTGCCGGGCTACACCGCCGATGGCTGGTACACGCGCCTGTTCGCGGCCAAAGTGCCGGCGGACAAGCCGATCAAGGACTTCACCAAGAAGCAGCTCGAGCTGTTCTTGGAGGGCGGGCCGGAGAAGGTGAAGTTGGAGGGAATCAACGTCACCTACGAGGGGCTGCTGGTGCGGGTGCGCAAGTCGATCCTGTCCAAGGACGTGGAGGCGCTGCAGCCGCACTTGCGGGCGTTCGTGGAGCGCGCGGTGACGTTCGCGGCGTGCCCGGAGTGCGACGGGACGCGGTTGGCGCAGCCCGCCCGCCTGGCGCTGATCGAGGGCGTGAGCATCGCGGCGGCGTGCGACATGCAGATCACCGACCTGCTGGAGTGGGTGCGCGGCCTGGACTACCCGGGCGTGGAGCCACTGCTGCGCGAGCTCGCGGCGCTGCTGGAGAGCTTCGTGGAGATTGGGCTGGGCTACCTGACGCTCTCGCGCCCCACGGGCACGCTCAGCGGCGGCGAGGCGCAGCGCACGCGCCTGGTGCGGCACGTGGGCAGCGCGCTCACGGACGTCACTTACGTCTTTGACGAGCCCTCGGCCGGCCTGCACCCGCACGACGTTGCCAACCTCATCGGCGTGCTCTACCGCCTGCGGGACAAGGGCAACACCGTGCTGGTGGTGGAGCACAACCCGCAGGTGATCGCGGCTGCGGACTACGTGCTGGACATGGGGCCGGGCGCCGGCAGCGCGGGCGGCGAGCTGTGCTTTGCCGGCCCGGTGAGCGAGTTGGAGTCGGCCGGCACCGTGACCGGCAAGTGCATGGCCGCCCGCCCGGTGATTAAGCAGGATGTACGACGTTCCGCCCGCTGCGTGCCTATTCGGGCCGCCTCGATTAACAACCTGCGGGGCGTGAACGTCGACGTTCCGCTTGGCGTGTTCGTGGCCGTGAGCGGTGTGGCCGGGGCCGGTAAATCCTCGCTGCTGGCGGGGCTGCCGCGCGAGGCCGGGGCGGTGTTTGTGGACCAGTCCCCCATCAAGGGCTCGCGCCGGTCTTCGCCGGCCACGTTCTCCGGGGTGCTGGAGCCGATCCGCCAGGCGTTCGCCAAGGTCAACGGGGTGAAGCCGGCGCTGTTCTCCGTGAACTCGGAGGGGGCGTGCGGGGCGTGCAGCGGCGCGGGCGTGATCTTCCACGACCTGGGTTTCATGTCCAGCATCGAGACGCCGTGCGAGACCTGCGAGGGGCGGCGCTTCGCGCCGCAAGTGCTCGATTACAAGTTGGCGGGGGCGTCGATCGCGGACGTGCTGGAGATGCCGATCAGCAGGGCGCTGGAGTTCTTTTCGGGCAAGGCGGCGCTGCCGGCGGCGGTGAAGATCTTGCAGCGGATGGTCGATGTTGGCCTGGGCTACCTAACACTGGGGCAGAGCTTGACGAGCTTGTCCGGGGGCGAGCGTCAGCGCCTGAAGCTGGCGGTGCAGATGGGCCAGGGCTGCGAGCTGCTCGTGTTGGACGAGCCGACGCGCGGACTGCACCTGGCGGACGTGGCCGGGCTGCTGGAGTTGCTGGACACGCTGGTCGATTCCGGCACGAGTGTGGTCGGCGTGGAACATCACCTGTCGGTGATCTCCCACGCCGACTGGGTAATCGACATGGGTCCGGGCGCTGGCCACGACGGCGGCCGGGTGGTGTTCGAGGGCACCCCGGCGGACCTAGCGAAGGCGGACACCCCAACGGGTAGAGCCCTAGCGGCGGCAACGCGTAAGTCGGTACGTCACACTGCTTAACTGAAAGTACGTGCACCAGGGTCAGGCTGAAGTGCAGTAGCGCAACGCGCGCGGTGGGTGTGGCGGGACGAAACGCCGCAGGCTGCGGCCGCCTGGGGACGCCGCTTCCGCTATCCGGTTTGAGATGGCTGTTTAACCGCGAACAGGCCCCCGCCCCGGGACTGGGACAGTGCCGGGGCGGAGGTAAGGCTGAGAGACCGTCGGCGAACGGTGTAGCTAGGGCTGGATGACCATGTCGTACATCATCCAGTACGCGTTCTTGGAAATGCTGCCTTCGCCACCGACCACGTAGATGTGGCTGAACGGCGCACTCCTGAGGTACGCGATGACCGCCGCGCTGGCGTCCTTCTTTGGTGACAGCACCAGCGAGCCCCCGTGGCTGGCAGCCAGCACTCCCCCGGCCAACGCGTCGGCAAACGATTCGCCGCCGGCCACGACCACGCGCTTGGCATTCGGGATGTAGCGGGCTGCCGCCTTCACCGAGGTCTCGTAGCGGTCAGGGCCCACAGTGGACCACAGGGCCTCGCTGCCGAACGCCGTGGTGGCCTTGCCGCCGATGGTGGTGACTTGAAGATTCAACTCGAGCAGGGCGTCGCGCGTAGCGCGCGGCACCTTAGTGCCCTGGGTCAGCAGGATCACCGCGTTCTGGGCGGCAGCGGCCGGACCGGCAGCCAACGCGTCAGCGAAGTTCTCCCCATCGACCGCGATCGCGTAGGGGACGTCCTGGTGCCACACCTGCAATGCCCGCACGGTGGCCCTGGCGAGCTGGCGGGCGGTCTCGTACCGGTCAGGCCCCTGGAAGCGCTGGGTAACGGTGAAACCCATCGCCTTCATCTCGCGGATGATGTGCGGCGGAACCGAGTTGTCACCGCCCACCACGTAGACGTCGAACTTGGCCTGATCCTTGACGTGGAGCATGATCTCCCGGCTCTCCGGCGGGATGCCCTTGCTGTTCACCAGGACCAGGGGCCCGTGAACGGCGGCAGCGAAGGGGGTTGCCGCCAGGGCGTCGGCGTAGTTGTCGCCGTTGACCACAACAAAGGTGTTAAACCAGTCGCCCTTGTAGAACAGCTTCTCGGCAGTCTTGTAGCGGTTGCTGCCGGAAATGCGCTGAATGGAGCCCGTGAAACTCCGCGGGGCGTTGAAAGACTCTAGCGGTAGCGTCTCCGGGGAGTCGGTCTCCGCCCAGCCGTCCTCTTGCGGGTCCGGTTCAGGTAGCTCCGCAGCCGAGGCGGGCAAGCTGAGGCTTGCAGCGGCGGACAGCGCCGTCGCCAGCGCAAGTGCCCCGCGTAGCCAGGTGCGGCTGCTGTGCGAAATCGATCTGGTATTCATTGCAGGGCCCTCGCATTCCAAGCCGTAGGGAGGGAGGTAATTCCAGTTCAACGGTAGCGCAAGTGTGGTGCGCGACACATTGAAATGGGGTGAGGGGTGTGCGGGCAAGCCGGCAGCGCCGCCAACTGCGGTCGGCGGCCTAAAGCGCGGCCGCAACGGCCAAGACGGCAACGACCACGAGCAAGTAGACGTGGGTGTTGGCCCCAAAGACCTTTTGCGAGTTCAGGAAAAGCAGCAGAGAAACCAGTGCAACGGCGCCCACCTAGGTAGCGACAACCAGATAGATGGGCTTGCGCGTTTTCATGGCAGTACGTGTCCCCCGGCTCGGTACAGCTCATAGAAGTGCTCGCGGCTCAGGTCGAGCTCGCTTGCTGCCGCGATCGCGCGCAGCCGCTCCAGCTTGGTGGTGCCGGTGACCACCTGCATGCCGCCCACGCGCAAAATCCACGCCGCCGGGATGGCCTCAGGCTCCACTCCGTACTCGCCCGCGATCTGCGCGATCGCGTCGTTGAGCGGCCCCCAGTTCTCGCGGTCCCCCATGAAGGTGGTCCACTCGCGGTCCAGGTAGGGCGAGTACGCCTGCAGCACCACGCCGTCCTCTCGCGCCGCCTCCAACAGGCCGGCATCGCGCGACGGCGAAAGCTCGGTGGAGAGCATGTTGACGGTGAGCTGCGAGGCGACAAGCGCCGGGTGCGCAAGCGAGAACTTCACCTGGTTCGTCGCCACCCACTTGGCGTTAAGCGTGCGCATCTGGCGGGCGCTGTGGTTGGACACGCCAAAGGCGCGTACCTTGCCGGCCGCGTAGAGATCCTCGAACGCGCGCTCGATCTCCAGCGGGTCGGCCAGCACGTCGGGCCGGTGAATGAGCAGCACGTCGACGTAGTCGGTGCGCAGCGCCACCAGGGACTCCTCGACGCTGCGGACGATGTGCTCATAGGAGGAGTCGTAGAAACCCGGGCGAATGCCCGTCTTGGTTTGCAGCTGGATGGCCTCCCGCTCCACCCCGATGGCGCCAAACAGCTCCTCGCACACGTGGCGGGCACCGCCGTAGATGTCGGCGTGGTCAAAGAAGGTCAGGCCGCTCCCCAGCGCGCCCGTGACGAAGGCGCGGCGGCCAGCGTCGTCCAACTCGGCAATTCGCATGCAACCAACGGCGATGTTGGGTACTTCGATTGCTTCTTCCGGTCCATGTAGTACGACGTTGCGCACGCCCGCCCCTTCCCGGCGCCCGCCACGTTGCCAGGCGCCTGCTAGTCGAACCTAGCCTAGGGGTTAGCCAGCTGGTAGAGCGAGGCGTACACCCCCTCGCCTACCGAGTTGCGTCCACCGCAGATCCAAATGGTCTGCCATAGGCCCGGGCTGACGAAGGACGCCAACGGGGGCGGGACTTCCTTGGGGCACGTGAGGAGCACGCTGCCCTCCAGAGTCGCGGCCAACGCCGCCCCGGCAAGGGCATCCGGGGAGGACTCCCCGCTGGCAAGGGCCACCACCTTGAAGTCGCTCATCTCCATGGAAATCTGCTTGGCGGTGGCATAGCGGTTCAGCCCTTCCAAGCGCTTGAACATGGCACCAGCCTGGGGGGAGCCCACCCCGCGATCGTCCTTAGGCGCATCCGAAGGCGGCGGGAGCGGGTCCTCCACCGGGTTGGCCGGCAGCGGCTGGGCGACTGCCACGGCGCCGGTCCAACAGAGCGCTGCTGCCAGCAGAGTCGCACCCAGGATGCCTGCGCATAGGCGCACTGCGTCGAGTTTCATCTTTCGTTCTCCCCCTGCTGGGGCGATGCCACCTTCCCTGCACGTAGCGCCATCGATACAGAGACAGTTGAGAATTGCCGATCCGCATGTCTTGGTCGATGGTCGCCGGCTGCTAGCGCGTGGAAGCTAGAAAGCTCCCAGTGCGGCATGCATGAGGCGGTAGACCGAAGCGTTGACCGCCCGCTCGCCACCCACCACATAGACGCGCTCGTAGCGTCGCGGCACAAGTGGCGTAAAGGTGGCCTCGTGCCGGTAGTTGGCCGGTGTCAACAGCAAAGATGCGCCAATACGAGTGGCTAACGCCCCGGCTGCAAGCGCGTCGGGGAAGTCCTCCCCACTGGCAATAACGAGCTCCGGGTTCTCCGACGGGAAAGCCCGCGCAAGCGCCAACGCGGTGTGGTAACGGTCCTTGCCCACCACCTGCTGGGTGTACAAGCCCTCCGTTGCTCTTTTGGCTGCGCCCCCGACTGCAACTATCTCCCCGTCATTAAAGGACTCAAGGGCACGCCTAGATGCAGGCGGCAGAGTAGGACCGTTGGTGAGGATGATGGTTGCGCCAGCGGCGAAAGCGGCGGGCCCTGCTGCGAGCGCGTCGGCAAAGTTGGTTCCGTCCACAACGAACGCGCCGGTGAAGCTGGCGGCCAGTGTGATTTGCACATACTCGGCCACTAGCACGGCGGTCTCATAACGGTCTTTGCCCGCAAGACGAACGACTCTATCAAAGCCGATGGCCGCGATCTCTGCTTCCACTTCCGCGCTTACTGTATTCGTACCGCCAATGACGCCAACCGCCCGCACACCGTCCAAAAATGCCTGTGTAAGGAGGCTTTTGGTTTCTGGGCTGAGATGGTGGGGATCGGTGAGCAAGAACGGGACACCCTCTAGACCCGCCAGGGGGGTGGCGGACAGTGCGTCGGCGTAGCTCTTCCCCGATGTCACGTACAGGCCGGGGTCCCAGGAATCTTGCGATTTGTACACCGCCCCGGCGGTGGCGTAGCGGTTAGGGCCAGCTAGACGCATCAAGTGGGTAGAGACCGACTGCGGGGATACCGTTTCGGCAGGCGTGCCGGGTGGGGAGGGATCAACCATGGGTGAGGCTTCGTCACCATCTATTGCGGCAGGTGTAGAAATGGCCAGAGCTGGGACGGCTGCGGTAAAAGAGACCGCAACTGCTAGAGCGGCCAGTGCGCGGCCAGCGCGCTGAGTAAGTTTCATTTTGCGCACAATTGCTCCTCTTCTAGCAGGTGGGTGCGAAGCAGCGAAGAGCCAACACCCCCCTCGAAAGTGTCGCAACACACATTAACATGGGGCGAGGGGAACTAATGCGCGTTCCTGACTGTGCCGAAGGCCCGCCACGGGTCGGCTAACTGTCAGTACCCAGGATGGAGAGTTGGGGTAAGCAGGAATACGTCAACCAGGGGTGTCTTGCTTGAGCGCGGCTTCCTCTCGCAGCGGGGATCATTTGCCGGGAGGGCTTTCACTCCCGTGTTTTCCCGGTTCGCCGCCGGTCTGGGCAACTGGCCTTAGTTACCGTTGACCGCTTGGCTAATGCGGGCGAGGGTGGAGCCTGAAACTGAACGATGCCCACCGATAACTAGCACAATGTCAAACCGGCCTGGTGTCAGGTAGTCGAGCAGGCGTGGCGGTACCTGGTTGGGCTTGGTCAACACCAGGGCGCCATTCATGTAGGCCGCCATCGCGCCGCCGGAGAGAGCGTCTGGGAAGTCCTCACCACTGGCGATTACCACCTGGCGAGTAGTGGTGACATAGGCGCGGGCCACCTGCACGGCGGTGTCGTAGCGATCCACGCCCATCAGTTTGCCCACGTGCACCCCCCGCAGAGCCGCAACGGCCGCGCCACCCACGGCGTACATGGGTACGTCGTAGCTTTGGGCCTGGCCCAGAATGTCGGGGCGTAGCCAACGTCCCTCGGTGAGCAGGATCGCGCCGTTCTCCGCAGCGGCGGCTGGGCCGGTGGCCAGCGCGTCGGGGACCGAGGTTCCGTCCACAAAAAAGATGGCGTTGAATTCTTTGCCCTGGCTCAAGTACTCCGCCCGCGTGTGGTAGGCCAGCACGTGCGCGGTCTCGTAGCGGTCACTGCCGTAGTGGCGCACCACCTGCCCAAATCCCAGCTGCCTGACTTCCGCCTCCACGCGCGGACTGAGGGAGGCCGCTCCCCCAGCCAGGATGACGCGATTTACTCCCAGGGTGCGGGCGTTGCGTAGCACGGCACGGGTGGCCGGGTGAAGGCCGCTGGACGGGGTGAGTACCACGGGGGCCTCGAGCGCGGCGGCCAGCGGCGTGGCTGCCAGTGCGTCCCACGGCGCCTCCCCAGAGGCCAGTACCACCGACTCGTTACCCCAGGCGCGCGAGTCGTATACCGCCTTCGAGGTGGTGTAACGCGAATCGCCAGCTAGGCGCTCTACCGAGACGGAGACGTGCTGGGGAACCTCGCTGTCGGTTGCGCTTGCCGGCTGAGCCGGGCCCTGGAGCATGAAGGCGCAGGCAGCCAACAGCCCACAGACGGCCGCCACCGCCCGATTCCTGCTTCGCATGATTGTCATGTCACTGACCTTTCAAAGGAGGATTAGTCGCGTTCTGCTGTGGAGGCAAAGGTGGGCACAAGCGCCGCAGATGGTTACCCGTTTTTGGGCGTGAGCTGTGCGGCGCCTGTAACAGCGGTGGGGAACCAAGACGAGGGACCGACCTCGCTGCTAGCTCACCCCAAAGGCAGACTGGCCCGTTGAGGGCTGCAGGGCCTCTCCCAGCCTCCTCTCGGCGTAGCTGTTTACTGAGCCAAGCCCGGTCAGTACGAACAGTTCTGTGGCTCGCTCGGTGTCGCGCACTGAGTTGAGCAGCGGCGCCGGCACGCCGTTGCTCTTAGCCAGGCGCGCGGAGCTGTGCAGGCGGGCGGCCAACGTTGGGGCAGCCAGGGAAAGAGCGAGTGCCCCGATCATGGTGGCTATGCGGCAAAGTCACTACTCTCGCGTCTTCATGTGCGCTTCCTTTCCGATGGGCCGGACAGAAACGGCGCTGGTAGCTAGGGGGCGCCGACCGTGTTGAGCAGGTGGTTGAAGAGAGTGGCGGTGACGGAACTGGTGCCACCCAGCACGGTCAGATCGGTGAACTTCCTGGGCGGCAGGTAGCTCTCCACTACCCCGGGAAGACGGTTGGGTGGGGTGAGAAGCAGCGTGGCTGAGCGTCCGGCAGCAAGCGCCCCACCGGCCAATGCGTCGGGAAAACTCTGCCCGCTGGCCAGATACACGCTGTTAGCGTCTGGCAGGTAGACACGGGCCACTTGCACCGCAGTTTCGTAGCGATCGGCGCCGGCCACTATGACGTCGGCGTCGTGCTTTAGGGCGGCCGCCGGCGCGCCCCCGATCACGTGTCGTTCTGCGCGCAACTTACTCAAGGCGTGCCAGGTGGCAGGCGGGACCGTGGTGCCGCTGGTCAGGAGAATCACGCCCCGGCGCTCGGCCGCAGCTGGGCCGGCTGCCAAGGCGTCGGCAAAGTTGGTGCCATCCACCAGGAAGATCGTCTCCAGCTTGGTGTCCTGTTGCTGGTAGATCTCGGTGGTGGCGTAGGCCAGACCCTCGGCGGTCACATTGCGATCCGCGCCACCAAAGTGCTGGGCGATAGCAAAACCGTATGACCTGATCTGTGCCCGCAGCGGGGCGGTCATCACGCTAGTACCGCCCACCAGGTACACGGTGCGCACGCCGCGCTCGTAGGCGGCGCGCAACACCTGGTCAGTGGCGGGAGGGATCCTGCCCTTTGCCACCAGCACGATCGGCATGTTGCGAGCCGCCGCGAACGGAGTGGCGGCCAGGGCGTCAGCAAAGTTCTCCCCACTGGCAATCACCAGGCCGTCATCACTCCAATTGCCCGCAAAATAGATCCGGTTGGCGGTCTGGTACCGGTCGGCACCGTGCAGCCGCTCGATGCGCGTACGCAGGTACTGCGGCTCCGTCAGTCCGGAGCGGGCAGGTGCCTGGACCTCCTCGCGAATCGGCACGGCATCGCCGTCCTCGTCTTCCTCCCGCCCCGCTGCCGGTGGCATGGTGGTATCGGCGCTAGCCCACGCGATGTTGCCGGCGCTCGGTCCCTGGACTACCTCTCCCGGTGGAGCTGCGGGCGTACCGTGCGCGGAAGCCGCCCAGGGGGCACTGCAAACCAACGCGGCCGCAACCAGCAGAGTCAGCGCTGCCCGCCAGGCGGTGAGCCTACTTGCAACAGGGATCATCGCAGTTTCCTTTGCCTTCCCGGGGATAATCTGTGGCACGACGCGCACCACCCAAGGGTGACCCAGCTTACACCTAATCGGGGCGTCCGCGCAGGCCAACGGACACCCAAAACTGGTGTGGGGGTGCAGGGCCCGTTCGCCCCGCACCCCCACACCATCCGGGTGACTACTTGCGCTTGCGCTTCTCCCTCACCCGCACCGAGATGGTGATGGGAGTGCCCACAAAACCGAAGGTCTCCCGCAGACGGCGCTCAATGAACCGGCGGTAGGCCGGGTCCAGGAAGCCCGTGGTGAACAGCGCAAACCGAGGCGGGGCAACGTGCGCCTGGGTGCCAAAGAGGATGCGGGGCTGCTTACCGCCGCGCACCGGGTGCGGGTGGGCTGCGGCAAGCTCGCCCAGGAAAGAGTTCAGGCGCCCGGTGGGAACGCGGGTGCCCCAGCCCTCCAGGGCAGCGTCCAGCGCGCGCACGATGCGGTTGGTGTGCCAGCCGGTCTTGGCGGACAGGTTGATGCGCGGCGCCCACTCCAGCTGCACCAGGTCTCGCTCCTGCTCGCGCTTGAGCAGGTGTTGGCGCTCCTCGTCCACCAGGTCCCACTTGTTGTTGACCACGACGATCGCACGGCCGGCGTCCACGGCCTGCTGGATCACGCGCACGTCCTGCTCCGTCATCGGCTCGGAGGCGTCGATCAGCACCAGCGCGGCCTCGGCGTTCTCCAGCGCGGTCTGGGTGCGCAGGGAGGCGTAGAAGTCCGCCCCGTAGGTCTGGTGGACGCGGCGGCGGATGCCGGCGGTGTCCACGAACAGCCACTGGCGGCCATCGAGCTCGATCAGCTCGTCCACGGGGTCGCGGGTCGTGCCGGCGGTCGGATCTACCACCACGCGGTTGGAGCCGGCCAGCGAGTTGAGCAGGGAGGACTTGCCGACGTTGGGACGCCCCACCAGGGCGATGCGGCGCGGGCCGCCCTTGGGGCGGGGCTTGGCCACCTGGCTGACCTCGGGCAGCGCGGCCACCACGGCGTCCAACACGTCGCCGGCGCCGCGGCCGTGCAGCGCGGAGACCGGGTAGGGCTCCCCCAGCCCCAGGTTCCACAGCGCGTAGGCGTCGGCCTCCTGTGAGGCGGAGTCAACCTTGTTGGCGGCCAGGATCACCGGCTTGCCGGCCTTCCTCAGCAGCTTGACCACGCGCTCGTCGGTGTCGGTGATGCCCACCGTGGCATCCACGACGAAGAGCACGGCGTCGGCCATCTCGATGGCGATCTCGGACTGGTCGGCAACCGCCTTGTCCAGGCCGGCCACGTCCATCTCCCACCCGCCGGTATCCACCAGGGTGAACTTGCGGCCGGCCCACTCGGCCGGGTAGGAGACGCGGTCGCGGGTCACGCCCGGGGTGTCCTGCACCACGGCCTCGCGCCTGCCAAGCACGCGGTTGACGAACGTGGACTTGCCGACGTTCGGACGGCCCACCACGGCCAGCACCGGCGGCGCACCCTCCTCGTCTTCGTCCTCGTCCCAGATTTCCTCGCCGCGCAGCAGCGCCAGGTCCTCGTCGTCCAGGTCGAACTCTTGCAGGCCCGCCAGCAGCGCCTCGGCCCGCTGGGCGTCCTCGGCGTCGTCCAGCTCGGGGGCGTGCGCGCCAGCCCCCAGCACGTCGAGGTCCTGAGCGGACAGCTCGATTGCGGCGTCGTCCAGCTCGTCGAAGGCGCTCTCGCCTGCAAAGTTCTCAGTCATAGCTCAATTCTTGCAAAGTCAATGGTTGCGGGCCACCTGGTGGCGCCGGGGTGGACGACGTTGCCGCCCACGCCCCAAGAACGCGGCCCCTTCCTATTGGGGGGCGGGCAAAACGCGGATAGACGTCCGCGGTGATGTCGATTACCGCCGCCAGCGTCTGGGCCGGCACGAAGGTGGAGTTGTCCAACGTCACCACGCCGTCGGCGGCGGTGGAGAAATTGGAGACCGTGGAGTCGTCGGCGTCGCGGCGCACCACGGCGTCCCGGATGGCCTCGCGCTCGCTTTGCCCGGCAGCGCCGAGCACCTCCAGGGCGCGGCGCTCCAGGCGGGCCTCCGGGTTGGCCACTAGCAGGATACGCACTGGCGCGTCAGCCGCGATCTTGGTGGTGATGTCCCGGCCCTCGGCCACGATGCCCTGGCCACTGGCCACGGCCGCCTCGATCAGCGAACGCTGCAGGGCCGCCAGGTGAGCGCGCACCTCCAGGTTGGTGGCCACCTTGGAGACCACCGTGGAGATCTGGTTGTCCCGGATCGCGGCGGAAACGTCCTTGCCGTCCACGCGCACGTAGGGGGCGGCGGGGTCCTGCCCCATCTCCAAGGGGGTGGCCGCAGCAACGGCGGCGACGGCGGGAGCGTCGTCCAAATCGACGCCGCTGGCCTGGCACCACCACGCAACGGCGCGGAACATGGCGCCCGTGTCCAGGTAGCGCGCGCCTAGGTGGCGCGCCAGGCCGCGCGCGGCGGTGGACTTGCCCACGCCACTCGGCCCGTCTATTGCCACCAGCGGCGCGCCCGCCGGCGGGGCAAACAACTCACCCACGCTAGGAATCTCGCTGCCCATAACGACCCCCTAAATCTCGCTCTCCACGATGCGCCAACCACGGCGCGTCAACTCATTGGACAAGTGGGACAACTGCGCCGGCAACACGGAGAGCTCCACCATGCCCATCCTCTTGCCGCGGGCGTGTTCAATAGTCACGTCCTCAATAGAGATGCCGGCCTCTCCCGCGTCGGTGAACAATTGGCCCAGCTGGCCCGGTTCGTCGCTGATCAAAACCGTCAAGCGGCCAAAGCGCGTGCCTGCCCCACCGTGCTTGCCGGGGATGCGGGCCACGCCCTCGTTGCCGCCGCGCAGCAGCGCCCCGAGTGTGCCGTGCACCCCGGGCGCCTCCGGCCCGGCCTGCTCGGCCGCCGCCAGCGCCTCGATCACGCCGGACAGCTCTACCTGCAGCTGCGCCAGCACCGAACGCACCGGCGCAGAGTTCTGCGTCAAAATCGCGGTCCACATGCGCTCGGAGGACGCCGCGATGCGCGTGACGTCCCGCAGGCCCTGCCCCGCCAGGTCCAGCGCGCCCGCAGGCGCGTCTACCAGGCGCCCCGCCAGCAGCGAGGAGACCACCTGCGG
Organism: Buchananella hordeovulneris; assembly: GCA_030529545.1. Taxonomy (GTDB): domain Bacteria; phylum Actinomycetota; class Actinomycetes; order Actinomycetales; family Actinomycetaceae; genus Buchananella; species Buchananella hordeovulneris_A. Next base: position 30,925 of record JAUMWR010000012.1, on the reverse strand, counting down.
CACGTGGCTGACCAGCGCCACGGCCGCGTCGTGCTCCCGGGCGCTGAGCTGGTGCAGCACTCCCCCGGCGTCCACCGCCAGGGAGCGCACCGCGTTCACGGCCGCGTCGCTGGAGCCGGCGTGCGGCACCACCACCCACGGCCGGCCCAGGAACAGGGAACCGTCTGCGGCCAGCGCACCGGTGCGCTCGCGCCCGGCCATCGGGTGCGAGCCCACGTAGCGGGTGGCGGCCTCTGGACCGGCCAGCATCAGCACCTCGGTCTCCACGTCGGCCTTGATGGAGGCCACGTCGGTGACCACGGCGGCCGGGAACTCGCTCAGCGCGCCGGCTACCACCTCCGCCACCACGTCCGGCGGGGTGGCCACCACCACCAGGCGCGGGGCTGGCAGGCCATCCCAGTCCGTGCACCCGGCGCCCACATCGCGGGCGAGGGCCGCCCCGGCCGGCGAGGAATCCCGCAGGTAGACCTCCACCTCCGGGCGCAGCGCCAGGCCCAGCGACGCCCCCAGCAGCCCGGTGCCAATGATCAGCACCGGTCCCTGGGTCAGCTTGGCACTCACAGGTCCACGGCCTGCATCAGTGAGGACAGCTCCGGACCGGAGATCACGCGGTGGCGCCCCGGCTTCAGGTCACCCAACAGGATCGGGCCTACGCGGGTGCGCACCAGGCGCGTCACCGGGTGGCCCACCTCCGCCATCATGCGGCGCACAATCCGGTTGCGGCCCTCGTGCAGCACCAGCTCCACGATCGAGCCCCAAGGCGTGGCGGCCTTGATGGTGACCTTGTCACAGGCCACCGGGCCGTCCTCCAGCTCGATGCCGTTCTCCAGCACCTTGACCAGGCCCGGCTTGCAGGTGCCCTCCACCGTGGCCAGGTAGGTCTTACGGATCTCGTAGGACGGGTGGGCCAGGCGGTGGGCCAGCTCCCCGTCGTTGGTCAGCAGGATCAGGCCCTCGGTGTCAGAGTCCAAGCGGCCCACGTGGAACAGGCGCTCCTTGCGATCCTGGAACCACTCGCCAATGTGGTAGCGGCCCTGCTCGTCGCTCATCGTGGACACGACGCCAGTGGGCTTGTTGAAGGCGATGGTGATCTTGCGCAGGTCCGTCTGCACGGGGGTACCGTCCACGTGGATCTTCACGCCGGGGCCCACACGCACGCCCAGCTCCGTGACCACCTGGCCGTTGACCTGCACGCGCCCGGCCGCGATGAGCGCCTCGCACTGCCGACGCGAGCCGACGCCCGCAGCGGCCAGCACCTTTTGCAGGCGCTCGCCGTCGGGGTCGTGAACGTTCGCCACCGGCTGCGTGGCCTTGCCGCGCACCGGCCCACGCTTCTTCACTCCGCCGTGCCCAGTGCGGGCCGCGCGCGCGTGGAATTCGCTCATATCCGTGCCTCCATGTTGGTGTGTTCACGCCCGACGCACAGGTGCGGAAAACGTCTTGCGAGCGGTTCCAGCACGGACAGGCTCTAGTCAATCTTCTCAGGAAACCGCGCATTCGTGCACGGCTGGCCATCGGCGCGCGATTTTCCCTTTCGTGGACGACGTTCCCGCCCACCGCAACGAGAGTGGCACCTCCCGGCGACAAAGCGGCCGCCCCGCCGGGCCGCCGCGCTGGACGGAGCAGGCACGCGGGAACGTCGGCCACCCAAAACGCCGCCGCGCAGACGCAGCAAATGTGCGGAAAGGTCCCCTAAACGCGGGCGGTTACGCGCTGGCGCCGCGGGCGATCAACTCGCGGGCAAGCTGGCGGTAGGCGTGCGCGCCGGCGTGGTTCGGGGCGTAGGACAGGATGGGCTCGGTGGCCACCGTGGCGTCCGGGAACTTGATGGTGCGGCCAATCTGGGTGCGAAACACCGTCTCCCCAAAGGCCTCCTCCAGGCGCTCCAGCACCTCGCGGGTGTGCAGCGTGCGCTTATCCACCATCGTGGCCAGGATGCCGTCGATCGTCAGGCGCGGGTTCAGGCGGTCGCGCACCTTCTCGATGTTCTCCACCAGCAGGGCCACGCCACGCAGCGCGAAGAACTCCGCCTCCAACGGGATCAGCACCCCGTGCGCGGCGGTGAGCGCGTTGACCGTGAGCAGGCCCAGCGAGGGCTGGCAGTCGATGATGATGACGTCGTACTCGTCCAGCACCGGGCGCAGCGCCCGGGCCAGGATCGATTCGCGGGCCACCTCGTTAACCAGCTGCATCTCTGCAGCCGAGAGGTCGATGTTGGCCGGGATCAGGTCCAGGTTGCGGGTGGAGGTAGGCACGATCACGTCGTGCACGTCCACGCGCGGCTGCGTCATCAGCGTGTAGATCGTGTTGTCCAGGTCGTGAGCGGCCACTCCCAGACCGGCGGAGGCGGCACCCTGCGGGTCGAAGTCCACCACCAAAACCTTGCGCCCATACTCCGCCAGCGCGGCACCCAAGTTGATGGTGGTGGTGGTCTTGCCCACCCCGCCCTTCTGGTTGCACATGGCGATGATGCGGGCCGGGCCGTGGCCCTCCAGGGCGGGCGGCTCCGGGAAAACAGGGCTGAGATCCGCTAGCTCAGGAAAGGTCAGGTTTTCGCTCACGGCGCTACCTTAGCGTTCCCAGCAGGCGCAACGCCGCAAGAGGCGCGGCGTTGCGCCAATCTGCCCGTTCTCCCCGGGCGGGAGTGGCCGCGCGGTTGGTGGGCCTGAAGACATCTGCGAGTCCTCGGTTCTCCCCGGGCGGAAGTGGCGGGGCCAGCACAGGCCGCCCCGGCTGGCTTGGTGGGCATGGTGCTCCCCGAGCAAGAGCGGTGGCGGGGCGTTAGCTGAAGGAGCGTCCGAACACGGGCACAAAGAAGTCTCCGCCCCGGTCCTGACGCACAATCAACCACGTCGGGTAGCGCAAGACGCCGTCCTCCTCCGGCTTCTGGCCCGGCCGCAGCACCCCGCAGAAGAAGTCGCCGGCGCGCAGGTCCATCTCCATCGGGACCTCGCGCGCAGTGCCGTCGATCGCCTGCAGCGGGACGCCCAACTCGCCGGCCAACACGCACTGCTCCACCACTCCCCCGGGCGGGAAGACAGCACTCCGGTAGTTGCTTTGCCCCTCCTCGCAGCCCAGGCAGCCAGTGCGAACGTCGTCCATGTTCTGCTGCGTGGTGTGCGGGGCGGCGCGCTCGTCACGGCCGGCAGCAATGTCATCATAGAAAGCCTGGAGCTGCGCAACGTTTGGCTGTTGCCAGGTGCCCAAGGGGTGCTCGTAGTAAGTCTCCTGATGCACAAAGCGCCCACCCTCAAAGCGCGCGATCACGTGCCCCAGCGCCTCTTGCCCGGCCAGCGCACCCTCCGCCGGCGCGACGCTGAGGGAGGGGATCAGCAAGTGTGCCTCCGCATTGGTGAAGCTGGCGTTGGAGATGGTCACGATCGGGGCAGCGGCGGGCAGCATCGCCATGTCCGGGCCCCAGAAAAGCTCGAGCTGGCCCACCAGGTTGGCGTTCGCGTCGTAGATCGCCAACGAATCCTGCACGTCCCCGTCCGGCGTGCGGCAGGTGAAGACAACGGCCGTGAGGGCGCCGCCGGGCAGCTTGGTGGGTTGGACGTCCTTAATCGAGACCTGCGCGGGGCCGGCCACCGATTCGGCCACCCCGTTGCTGAAGGCCACCTTGCCCTCGTCGGGGCCGGTGAGCTGGGCGTAGGCGGCGCAAAGCGGTGGGATGGCAATGGTGGAGTAGCCCAGCTCCTCGCGGGTCAGGTACCCCTCCAGGCCAGCCGGCGGGCCGGGCAGGGGAATGACCGAGGCGCTGGCCACCTGCCCGTCGGTCGGTTGCAGCGCCGGCGTGGGCTGGGCCGTGGCGCTGGCGGAGATGGCGGGCCCGGAGGTGCCAGGCGAGGTGGAGCGGCCCTTGACCCACAAGGCCACGTAGACGGTGGCGGCCACTAGCAGCGCGGTGCCGACGCACAACAGCACAGCGATGGCCCAGGGACGCAAGTACCAGGGCCCGGACGGGGAGGGGGCGCCTGCGGCGGGACGGGACGGCGGAGCGGATGGCGCGTACATGCACCAATTCTGCCGGTCTTGGCGCTCTCTTGGGTGCCGAATGCGGCCGCGAACCAGCGGGCAGTCCCCTCCCTCCTCCCCCGCACAAACATGCTCATGCGCGCACGGCCATGTGCTTAGAAGGTGCCATAGGGCCAAGTTTGTGCGCATAAGGCCATGGCCGTGCGGAAAGTAGAGGGTGGTGGTGGGCAACCGGGCCGGGCCCAACGGACGCAGTGGTGGCGGGCCCGCGCCGCCCCTCCCCCGCACAAACATGCTCATGCGCGCACGAACATGTTCTTAGAGTGGCTCACAGGGCCAAGTTTGTGCGCCTATGAGCATAACCGTGCGAATTGGTAGGGGCTGGCAGGTGAGCTGAGGCTGGGCGCCCGGCGCCTACCTGGCGCGGGGGTGGCTGGTGGCGTAGACCTCGCGCAGGGTCTGGGCGGTGACGCGCGTGTAGATCTGCGTGGTGGTCACCGAGGCGTGGCCCAGGAGCTCCTGCACCACGCGCACGTCGGCGCCCGCAGCCAGGATGTGGGTGGCAAAGGAGTGGCGCAACACGTGCGGGGAGACGTGCTCGCCCAGCCCAGCCTGCGTGGCCGCGCCGTTGAGCACCGCCCACGCTGACTGCCGCGAAAGCCGCTGCCCCCGCGCGTTCAGAAACAAGGCGGGCCCGCCCTGGCCCTTGGCCGCCAGCTCCGGCCGCCCCACCGTGAGGTAGTGGCGCAGCGCCGCCACGGCGTGCGACCCCACCGGCACCACCCGCTCCTTGCGGCCCTTACCGCGCAGCAGCACGGAGGCCGGCTCGGTCAGCGAAACGTCGTCCACGTCCAGCCCGACCGCCTCGCTGATGCGCGCCCCGGTGGCGTAGAGGAACTCCAACAGCGCGCTGTTGCGCATCCCCGCCGCGCCCGGCTGGGCAGCCGCAGTGGCCAGCAGCGCCTCCACCGCGTCGATCTCCAGCGCCTTCGGCAGGGACTTGGGCACGACCGGCCGCGAAACGTCGGCACTCACGTCGCGCGGCGCGTCGCCCTCGCTCGCCAGGTACCGGTGCAGCCCCCGCACCGAGGCCACGAACCGCGCCGCAGAGGAAGAAGCCAGCGGACGCCCGCCGTCGCTGCCAAGCCGGCAGGCCTGCACACACGCCTCTATGTCTTGCCAGGTCAGGGCGGCAACGTCGTCCACCCCGCGCGCGGCCAAAAAGGCGTCGTAGCGCCGCAGATCGCGGGCGTAGGCGGCCAGCGTGTTCTCGCTCAGCCCGCGCTCCACGCGCAGGTGCGTCAGATACAGGCGGATATGCCGGCTGAGCGGCCCGTTTGTGGCCGCCACACCGGGGGGCGGCGCGTCTTGGACGGACGTGGCAGGAGCGTCGGCCACCAAGGGTTCCCCTTCCCTGGCCCAGTATTCGGACATAACGCGAGAAAGGGTAGCGCCGATTTGCGCACACTGGAGCCATTTGGGGCCAGACTGTGCGCACCTAGGGTGCGCGGGCAACTAGGCTTGGGCGTGCGAGTGAAAGCCGACCAAGGAGAAAACGTGCCCGCGTGCCTGAACCTTACTGACCTTGACTACCGCGCAATCGACACCGCCAAGGTACTGGCCGCAGACGCGGTGGAGAACGCAGGCCACGGCCACCCCGGCGCCGCGATTTCCCTCGCCCCCATCGCATACACGCTCTTCCACCGCTTCTTGCGGTACGACGTTACCGACGACCGCTGGGAGGGGCGCGACCGCTTTGTACTCTCCGCCGGGCACTCCGCCCTCACCCAGTACGTGCAGCTCTACCTGGCCGGCCTGGGCCTGGAGCTGGACGACCTAAAGGCGCTGCGCACCTGGGGCTCCCTCACGCCGGGCCACCCCGAGTTCGGCCACACCAAGTACGTGGAGACCACCACCGGCCCGCTCGGCGCCGGCCTGGCCACCGCCGTCGGTATGGCCTTCTCCCAGCGGCGTGTCCGGGGCCTGCTGGACCCGGACACCCCCGCCGGGCAGTCCCCGTTTGACCACCACGTCGTGGTGATCGCTTCCGACGGTGACCTGCAGGAAGGTGTGACCGCAGAGGCCTGTTCCCTGGCCGGTACCCAGGAACTGGGCAACCTGATCGTGCTGTGGGACGACAACCGCATCTCCATCGAAGACAACACTGACATCGCCTTCACCGAGGACGTGCTGGGCCGTTACGACGCTTACGGCTGGCACACCGCGCGGGTGGACTTCACGGCCAGCGGCCAGTACGTGGAGGACCTGGAGGCCCTGGGCGCGGCCATCGCGGCCGCCAAGGCAGACTCCCGCCCCTCCCTCATCGCGGTGCGCACCATCATCGGCTGGCCCTCCCCCACCAAGCAGAACACCGGTGGCATCCACGGCTCCAAGTTGGGCGGGGAGGAACTGGCCGCGCTGAAGGAACGGCTTGGTTTTGACCCGGCCGCCATGTTCGCGGTGGACGACGCTGTCATCGCACACACCCGAGCCAATGCCGCTGCGCGTTCGGCCGCCGCCCGCCAGGAGTGGGATGAGCGGTATGCCGCCTGGGCCGCCGCCAACCCCGCTGGGGTTGAGCTCTTGGAGCGCCTGCGCGCCCGCCGCCTGCCCGCAGGCTGGCAGGAGGTCATTCCCGCCTTCGGTGAGGGCAAGTCGATTGCCACCCGGTCCGCCTCCGGCGCTGTCCTCACCGCCCTGGCTGACGTGCTGCCCGAGCTATGGGGCGGTAGCGCCGACCTGGCTGGCTCCAACAACACCACCATGAAGGGGCAGCCTTCCTTCCTGCCCTCCCACCGCTCCACTGACGCTTTTGCCGGCAACGAGTATGGCCGCACGCTGCACTTCGGTATCCGCGAGCACGCGATGGGTTCCATTCTTAACGGCATTGCCACCCAGGGCTTGACCCGCCCCTACGGCGGCACCTTCCTGCAGTTCGCCGACTACATGCGCCCGGCCGTGCGCCTGGCCTGCCTGATGGACGTCCCCTCCATCTTCGTGTGGACCCACGACTCCATCGGTCTAGGCGAGGACGGCCCCACCCACCAGCCGGTGGAGCACCTGGCGGCCCTACGCGCCATCCCGGGCCTAAACGTCGTCCGCCCGGCCGACGCTGCGGAGACCGCCGTGGCCTGGCGCACCGTGCTGGAGCGCGACCAGGTGGCCGGCCTCATCCTCTCCCGCCAAAACTTGCCCGACCCGGTGCGTGACGAGGCCTCCGGCCTGGCCAGCGCCGAGGGCGTGGCTCGCGGCGCCTACGTGCTGCGCGACGCCGAGAGCGCGGCACAGGTTGCCCTCATCGCCACCGGCTCCGAGGTCGCGGTGGCCCTGGAGGCGCAACAGAAGCTGGCCCAGCAGGGCGTGGCCGCCCGCGTGATTTCCATGCCCTGCGTGGAGTGGTTTGACGCGCAGGACGCCGAGTACCGCGAATCGGTGCTCCCCGCCTCCCTGCGGGCCCGCGTCACCGTCGAGGCCGGCATCTCGCAGTGCTGGCACCGGTTCCTGGGCGATGCCGGCGTGGCGGTCAGCCTGGAGCACTTTGGCGCCTCGGCCTCCGCAGAGCGGCTCTTTGCGGAATACGGCTTCACCGCGCAGAACGTGGCCGCCGCTGCCCTACAGTCCATCGAGCGCGCCCGCGCCTAAACCCCTACCCACAGTCTTTGCGCCCTGCGTGGCAAAGCACAGCCCCGATACGGAGGAACCATGAGCAACGAAGAGATCCAGGCAGAAGCCCAAAGCTGCGGCGGCTGCGGTTGTGGCGAGGTGGAAACCACAGAAGATTTCCTGGAGGACGATGACCTGATCGTGGCCCTGGCGGGCCTGCCCTTCGAGGACGAGGCCAGCGTGGAGGCAGAGGAGGGCTGCGGAGGCGCCAGTGACGGCCCCACCCCGGTGCTGGAGGTCATGACCACCGGCATTGCCTCCGCTGCCGCCTACGCGCACGTCGAGCAGCTGGTCGAGGACAAGATCGCCTCCCGCATCGCCGCCAAGGACTCCACCATTTGGGGCGAGGCCGCCCAAGGCGAGGCTTCCATCCGCCTGGGCTGGACCCAGCTCCACGAGACCTCTCGTCACCTAGTGGAGCCCATTAAGGCACTGCGGGCGGAGCTGCTGGCCGACGGTATCGACCGGGTGGTACTGGCCGGTATGGGCGGCTCCTCGCTGGCGCCTGAGGTGATCGCCGGCACCTATGGGGTGGACCTGGTGGTGTTGGACTCCACCGACCCCGACCAGGTGGCGCGCGGACTAGCCGGTGACCTGGCGCGCACCGTCCTGGTGGTTTCCTCCAAGTCCGGTGGCACCGTGGAGACCGACTCCCAGCGCCGCATCTTCGAGGCCGCCTTCACTGCCGCCGGTCTGGACGCCGCCAAGCACATCGTGGTGGTCACCGACCCCGGTTCCCCGCTCTTCCACGCCGCTACCGAGGCCGGCTACCGCAAGATCTTCGAGGCCGACCCGACCGTGGGGGGCCGCTTCTCTGCCCTGACCGCCTTCGGTTTGGTCCCCACCGGCTTGGCCGGGGTGGACGTGGCGCAGTTGCTGGACGACGCTGCCGCCGTCGCCCCCGAACTGGCGGAAGACTGCCTCGCCAACCCCGCTTTGATCCTCGGTGCCGCTATCGCCGGCACACAGCCGCTGCGCGACAAGCTGGTGCTGGCCGACGACGGCTCTGGCCTGTTCCACTTCGGTGACTGGGCCGAGCAGCTGGTGGCCGAGTCCACCGGCAAGGACGGCGTTGGCCTGCTGCCCGTCGTGGCCACCCTAGAGGCCCCTGAACTGGCCGAGGAGCCCGGGGACGTGCTGCCCGTCTACCTCTTCAACCTGGACGCCGACGAGGTGCTGCTGCGCTCTGACTCGGTGCACGTGGCCGGCCGCCTGGGCGCCGCCATGCTGCTGTGGGAGTACGCCACCGCCGTGGCCGGCGTGCTGCTGGGCATCAACCCCTTTGACCAGCCCAACGTAGAGTCCGCCAAGGCCGCTGCCCGCGAGCTTTTGGAGAACACCCCCGAGCCGGAGCCAGCCACCTTCGTGGAGGACGGCATCGAGGTGCGCGCTTCCGCCGGACTATTGGACGGCGTGACCACCGTGGCGGGCGCCTTGGAGGCGCTCTACGCCACGCTGGACGCAGACAAGGGCTACCTGGCCGTGATGGCCTACCTGGACCGCGAAGGTGCCCCGGCTGGCGTGCTAGCGCCCGTGCGTGACGCCCTGGCCCGGCGCCTGTCTCGCCCGGTTACCTTCGGGTGGGGCCCGCGCTTCTTGCACTCCACCGGTCAGCTCCACAAGGGTGGCTTCCCGATCGGCGCCTTCCTGCAGATCACCGGGGACGCCCAGGCGCAGCTAGACATCCCCGGGCGCGAGTTTGACCTGGCCACCCTGATCGGTGCCCAGGCAGCTGGCGATGCCGCCGTGCTGGCCGCGCACCAGCGCCCGGTGGTGCGTCTGCACGTGAAGGACGGTGCGGCCCTGGAGCGCCTGGCGGCGCTGTTGTCGGCATGAGCGCAGCCGTCTCGGCAGCGCTAGCGCAGCTGGCCACCCTGCGGGATCCCCTCGATAGGCGACTGCCGCGGGTGGCCGGCCCCAGCGCGCTGGTGATCTTTGGCGTCACCGGGGATCTGGCAAAGAAGAAGCTGCTGCCGGCGATCTACGACCTGGCCGCGCGTGGCCTGTTGCACCCTGCCTTCACGCTGATCGGGTACGGCCGGCGCGACTGGAGCAACGAGTACTTCGCTACTCAAGTACGGGAGGCCGTCACAGCGCACGCGCGCACCCGTTTCGACGAGAAGATTTGGGCGCAGTTGGCCGCCGGCATCCGCTTTGTGCAGGGCAACTTCGACGAGGACGCTGGCTTTGACCGCCTCGCGGCGACTCTGGCCGACGTGGATGCCACGCGGGGCACCGGCGGCAACACGGCGTTCTACCTGTCTGTACCGCCGGAGTCCTTTGCCAAGGTGTGCGGGCAACTGGCGCGGGTGGGGTTGGATGACACCACCCGCGGGTGGTCGCGAGTGGTCATCGAGAAGCCTTTTGGGCACGATCTGGCCAGCGCCCAGGAGCTGGACGCCACGATCTCGCGGGTCTTCCCCGAAAACAGTGTGTTTCGCATCGACCACTACCTGGGCAAGGAGACGGTGCAGAACCTGTTGGCGTTGCGCTTTGCCAACCGAATGTTCGAGCCGCTGTGGAATGCCAGCCACGTTGACCACGTGCAGATCACCATGGCGGAGGACATTGGGATTGGCTCGCGGGCTGGCTACTACGACGGCATCGGCGCTGCGCGCGACATCCTGCAAAACCACCTGCTGCAGCTGCTGGCCCTGACGGCGATGGAGGAACCGGCCTCGCTGGATCCAGACAACCTGCGCCGCGAGAAGGTCAAGGTGCTCGAGGCGGTGCACGTGCCGGCGGATCTCTCCCAGGCCGGCGCACGGGGCCGCTACGGCGCCGGCTGGCAGGGTGGGCAAAAGGTGCGCGCCTACGTGGAGGAGGACGGCATCGCGCCGGACTCGACCACGGAGACGTATGCCGCGCTGCGTCTGTTCATCCACAACCGCCGGTGGGCGGGAGTGCCGTTCTACCTGCGCGCGGGCAAGCGTTTAGGGCGGCGCGTCACCGAGATCGCGGTGGTGTTCAAGAAGTCGCTGCACTCCCCCTTCCACGACACGGAGATCGATGGGCTGGGCCACAACGCCCTGGTGGTGCGCGTGCAGCCCGACGAGGGCGTGACGCTGCGCTTTGGCGCCAAGGTGCCGGGCACCATGACGCACGTGCGTGATGTCTCCATGGACTTTGGTTACGGCCACGCGTTTACCGAAAACTCTCCCGAAGCCTATGAGCGGTTGATCCTAGACGTTTTGTTGGGCGAGCCGCCGCTCTTCCCGCGGCAGGCGGAGGTTGAGTTGTCGTGGCGCATCCTGGACCCAATCCTGGAGTATTGGGCAGCCAACGGTGCCCCGGATACGTACGTGCCAGGCTCGTGGGGTCCGGCGAGTGCGGATAAGCTGCTCGCCGCCGACGGCCGGGCCTGGCGACTGCCTTAGGAGGAAATCGTGAGAATCATGCTTCCCCACACTTCCTCCGCGAAGGTGGCGGCGCGGTTGTTGGAGCTGCGCGAGTCCGGGGGGTCTTCGGCGCTCGGGCGGGTCTTGACTCTGGTGGTGGTGGTCCCCTCCCCCGCCGATGTGGAGGACGCCTTGGCTTCCACCACTGCAGCTTCGTTGGAGCACCCCTGCCGGGTGATTGTCGTGACGGGCACGTGCGCTACCTGCGTCGATGGGGTGGACGACGTTGCCGCTGACCAGAGCGAAGAACCACGCCTGGACGCGGAGATACGCACTGGCCGAGGTGCGGGCGCCAGCGACATCGTCGTCCTGCACGGGCGCGGCACGCTGGGGGGCCCGGAGACCCTGATCGCTCCGCTGTTGCTGCCCGATTCCCCGATCGTGGTCTGGTGGCCGGCTAACCCTCCCCAGGCCCCGAGTCTGGACCCGCTGGGACGGCTGGCCCACCGCCGCATCACTGACTCTCGCAGCAGCGCGGACCCGCTGGCGCGCTTGAAGGAGCTAGCGCAGTACCACGTGCCGGGCGACTCTGACCTCTCATGGTCGGGCGTCACGATCTGGCGTTCGCTGGTGGTGCTGGCGGCGGGTGAACCGCCCCTGGCACCGATTACCTCGGTGGACATCTTCGGCAGCGCTACGCACCCGGCCGGTCGCATGATCGGTGCGTGGTTGGCCGTCAAGCTGGGGGTCCCGGTGCGGATGCACAGCAACCCGGAGGCCGCCACGGTCAACCGGGTGGTGCTGCACCGCGACAGCGGAGCGGTGGAGATCGACCGTCCTGTGGGTTCGGCCGTGGCAGTCTTGCGCCGCCCGGGCGTGCCGGATGTGTCGCTTGCCTTGCCGCGCCGCACCACCGCTGACTGCCTGATGGAGGAACTACGCCGTCTCGACGTGGACGCCGTCTACGCCTCGGTGATTTCCGCTGGCCTGGAACTAGTGGAGGAACAACCGTGATTGAACGCCGCTTGGTGATCCTGCCCGATCTGGACACGGCTGCGCAGTTCGCGGGGGCCCGGTTGCTGGACGGCCTGTTGGCTGACCTGTCGGTGCAGGAGTCCTCGCATGTGGTCCTCACCGGTGGCACGGCAGGCATTCGAATGCTGGCCTGCGCCGCAGCAAACCCCCTGCTGGGGGCAGTCGACTGGCGGCGGGTGCATTTCTGGTGGGGCGACGAGCGCTTTGCCTCCCTGGACCATCCGGAACGTAACTCTCTGCAAGCGGCGCAGGCTCTCCTGGAGCGCCTGCCGGCGCCGGCGCACGTGCACCTGATGCCGGCCCCGCCCACCACGCTGGAGCAGGGCGCGCAGCTTTACGCGCAAGAGCTCGCTGCGCACTCAGCCGGCGGGAGTGATCTGCCTCGTTTTGACCAGGTTTACCTGGGGGTTGGTCCCGACGGGCACGTGGCCTCCCTCTTCCCGGGCAAGGCGACGTTGCGGGCAGGTGGCACCGTGGTGGTGGAGGCTGACTCTCCCAAGCCCCCGGCCGCGCGAATCTCCCTCACGCTACCGGCCCTGGCCACGGCAAAGCGCCTGACCTTCCTGATCGCCGGTGCCGATAAGGGTCCTGTGCTCGGCGAGATCGCGGCGGACGCCGAGTCGGTGCTGCCGGCGGCGGTGCTTGATCGCTTGGCAGGTAGGCACGCAGTGTGGGTGACCGACCAGCCAGGCTGGCAAAAGGCTGGGTTGGAACCGCGCTGCTAGTGGTCATGCCGGTGGTGGGTCAAACTGGTGATACCCACCACCGGCGCTAGTACGAATGAAGCGGTGGAGGCACAATGTGCCTCCACCGCTTTGTGTGGTTGCTGCCGCTGCGCGGCTCCGAGTCAGAAGATCTCCAGGACCCCGATGTGGATGTTCGAGACAACCCACACCACCGCAGTGCCTACCGTGATGAGGTTGAGGTTTCGCTCTGCCACACCAGAGGAGGACATGGAAGAGGAAACGCCGCCGCCAAACATGTCAGAGACGCCACCGCCCTTGCCCTTGTGGAGCAGGATGGTCAGGATCAGGAAGACACTGGAGATAACCAGCAGCACCTTCAGCAGGATAGAAACGAAAAACACGAGCAGACCGTTCGTACTAGCGAGCAGGGATGCCCGCGGGCCTAAGCCGCGCAGACGTACCCAGTAATCATACTGGAAAGATGGGGCGGAGCCACACGCGTGTCGCTCCGCCCCATCAGGTCAAGATCAGGCGTTGAAACGCGCGATCTTGGCGAACTCCTCGGCCTGCAGGGAGGCACCGCCCACCAGGGCGCCGTCCACATCCTCCTTGGCCATGATGTCGGCAACGTTGGAGGACTTCACCGAGCCACCGTAGAGGACGCGCACCTTGGCAGCGGTCTCAGCGTCGAACAGCTCGCCCAAGCGGACGCGGATGGCGGCGCAGACCTCCTGCGCGTCCTCCGGGGTAGCCACTTCGCCGGTACCGATCGCCCACACAGGCTCGTAGGCGACGACCGTCTTGCCGGCGTCCTCGGCGGAGAAGTCGGCGTACATGCCGTCGATCTGGGCCAGCACGTATGAAACCTGCTCGCCGGCCTTGCGGACGTCCAGGCCCTCGCCACAGCACAGAATCGGGGTCATGCCGGCGTCGAGCGCCACCTTAGCCTTGGTGCCGATGAGCGCGTCGGTCTCGCCATGGTACTCGCGGCGCTCAGAGTGGCCTACGACGACGTAGGAGACACCCAGGCGGGAGAGCATGGCAGCAGACACCTCGCCGGTGTAGGCACCGGAGGCGTGCACGGAGATGTCCTGGGCGCCGTAGCGAATAGACAGCTTGTCGGCCTCCACCAGGGTTTGCACGGAGCGGATGTCGGTGAAGGGAGGCACGACGACTACCTCAACGGCGTCGTAGTCGTGGCCGGCGTTGCCCAGCTCAACGGCCAGGCCCTGCACCAACTGGACGGCCTCGAGGTGGTCCAGGTTCATCTTCCAGTTGCCCGCCATCAGCGGCTTGCGGTTGGTCATCTCAGTCCTCCAGAACAGCGATACCGGGGAGGGTCTTGCCCTCCAGCATTTCGAGGGAAGCTCCACCACCGGTGGAGATGTGGGAGAAGGTGGACTCATCGAAGCCCAGGCGGCGCACGGCGGCGGCCGAGTCCCCTCCACCGATCACGGTGAAGGCCTCGCCTTCGCTCATGGCCTTGGCTACGGCGCGAGTGCCACCGGCGAAGGCGTCAAACTCGAACACACCCATGGGGCCGTTCCAAACAATGGTCTTGGCGTCGGCCAGCTTGGCAGCAAACAGCTCCTGCGAGGCTGGGCCGATGTCCAGACCCATGGCCTCGGCCGGGATCGCGTCAGCGGCAACGACCTCGAACTGGGCGTCGGCGGCGAAGGCGTCAGCGGCCACCACATCTACCGGCAGCACGATCTCCACGCCGTTGGCCTCGGCGGTGGCCAGGTAGCCCTTGACGGTCTCGAGCTGGTCCTCTTCCAGGAGGGACTTGCCCACGGAGTAGCCCTTGGCCTTCAGGAAGGTGTAGGCCATGCCGCCGCCGATGAACAGGCGGTCGGCCTTGTTCAACAGGTTGGCGATGACGCCCAGCTTGTCGGAGACCTTGGAGCCGCCCAGCACCACGGCGTAGGGGCGCTCGGGGTCAGAGATGGCCTTGCGGAGGGACTCGATTTCCTTCAGCACCAGCAGGCCGGTGGCCGAGGGCAGCAACTTGGCGATGTCGTAGACCGAAGCCTGCTTGCGGTGCACCACACCAAAGCCGTCGGAGACAAAGGCGTCGGCCAGCTTGGCCAACTCGCCAGCCAACTCCTCACGCTCGGCGTCGACCTTGGAGGTCTCGCGGGCGTCGAAGCGGATGTTCTCCAGCAGCAGGATCTCGCCCGCAGCCAGCTCGCCGGCTAGCTTCTGCGCGGACTCCCCCACCACGTCGGCGGCCAGCGACACCTTGGCGTCGACCAGCTCGCCCAGGCGCTTAGCAACCGGGGCCAGGGAGTAGGCCGGGTTGACCTCGCCCTTGGGGCGGCCCAGGTGCGCGGTCACGATAACCGCTGCGCCGGCCTTGAGCAGGTAATTCAGGGTGGGCAGGGCAGCGAGAATACGGCCATCGTCGGTGATGCGCTCGCCGTCCAGCGGAACGTTGAAGTCGGAGCGGACCAGGACCTTCTTGCCGGTCAGGTCGCCCAGAGTCTCCAGGGTCTTCATAGTTCTCCTCAACTGTTTTGGTCAGGTCATTAGGAGAGGCGGCGCCCGCGCATGTCTACGTGGGCGCCGCCTCGACTACTCAAAAGCCGTTCAGGCTCAGAGCTTGCCGCCGATGAAGACGGTCAGGTCAACGAGACGGTTGGAGTAGCCCCACTCGTTGTCGTACCAGGACACAACCTTGACCTGGTCGCCGATGACCTTGGTCAGGCCGGCGTCGAAGATGGAGGAGTGCGGGTCGGTCACGATGTCGGTGGAGACCAGCGGCTCCTCGGAGTAGGCCAGGATGCCCTTGAGTGCGCCCTCAGCGGCCTCCTTGATGGCGGCGTTCACGGCCTCGACGGTGACCGCCTCACGAGCGGTGAAGGTCAGGTCGGTGGCGGAGCCGGTCGGGACCGGAACGCGCAGGGCGTAGCCGTCCAGCTTGCCCTTCAGCTGGGGCAGCACCAGGGAGACTGCCTTGGCGGCACCGGTGGAGGTGGGGGTGATGTTCAGGGCGGCGGCGCGGGCGCGACGCAGGTCCTTGTGGGGGGCGTCCAGCAGACGCTGGTCACCGGTGTAGGCGTGGACGGTGGTCATGAGGCCACGCTCGATGCCGAACTTCTCGTCCAGAACCTTGGCCATCGGGGCCAGGCAGTTCGTGGTGCAAGAAGCGTTGGAGACGATGTTGTGCTTGGCCGGGTCGTAGTCCTCGTGGTTCACGCCGACAACGAAGGTGGCGTCCTCGTTCTTCGCCGGAGCGGAGATGATGACCTTCTTGGCGCCACCCTCGAGGTGAGCCTTGGCCACCTCAGCGTCAGTGAAGAAACCGGTGGACTCGATGACGATGTCAACGTTGTGCTCGCCCCACGGGATGTTCTTGGGGTCGCGCTCGGCGAAGGCGGCGATGCGCTTGCCGTTGACGGAGATGGACTCGTCGTCGTAGGAGACCTCGGCGTTCAGGCGACCCAGGATGGAGTCGAACTTGAGCAGGTGGGCCAGGGTCTTGTTGTCCGTCAGGTCGTTGACGGCGACGACCTCGACGTCCGCGCCCTGCTCGAGAGCGGCGCGGAAGAAGTTACGGCCGATGCGGCCGAAGCCGTTGATACCAACGCGGATGGTCACGATTGTCCTCCTGAAGTGCGCCTCAAGGCGCGGAAGTCGTCTTTGAATTCTGGCCCAACGGGCCTGCCGTCCATCTAGCCGGACGGCCAGCTTGGAACATGTCCTACGTTACACGCCCGGCGGACATTCGTTTCGGTGCAAACGTCCCATTTCTGGTCCCAATTGCTTGCGGCGAACACGGTTTGGCTCATTCTTGTGAACAAGACCGCATTTTTGCTGTTGCGCGCGTTGGCTCTACAGGTCGCGAATCTCCGGCGGGATCGCGGCGGCGGTGCCGGGGATGCCCAGCTCGGTGGCGCGCTTGTCCGCCATGGCCAGGAGGCGGCGGATGCGGCCGGCCACCGCGTCCTTGGTGAGGGGCGGCGTGGTGAAGCGGCCCAGCTCCTCCAGGGAGGCGTCGGGGTGCTCCATGCGCAGGCGTCCCGCCTGGACCAGGTGCTCGGGAACGTCGTCCCCCAGGATCTCGAAGGCGCGGGTAACTCGGGCGCCGGCGGTGACGGCCGCCTGGGCGGAGCGGCGCAGGTTGGCATCGTCAAAGTTCTGTAGGCGGTTGGCGTGGCCGCGCGCCTCGCGGGTGGAGCGACGCTCCTCCCAGCGGCGCACCGCCTCCTTGGCCCCCATGAGGGTGAGGAGGGTAGCGATGTGGTCGCCGTCGCGGATGACCACGCGGTCGCCGCCGCGGGCCTCGCGCGCCTTGGCGGTCACGCCCACGCGGCGGGCCAGACCCACGATCGCGAGGGCGGACTCCCCGCCGGGGCAGGTGATCTCGAGCGAGCCGGAGCGGCCGGGCTCGGTAAGGGAGCCGCGCGCCAGGAAGGCGCCGCGCAGCGCGGCGATCGCCTCCGTGGTGGTGCCAGAGACCACGCGCGGGGGTAGTCCGCGCACGGGGCGGCCGTGGCGGTCCACCAGGCCGGTGGTGCGGGCCAGGTCCGCGCCGGCAGTCACCACGCGCACGACGTAGCGGTTGCCCTTGCGCAGCCCACCGTTGATGACGATCAGCTCGGACTCCACGTTGTATAGGTTGCGCAGAGCCTGGCGCAGGCGGCGCGCGGCCACCCCCGAGTCGAGCTCGGGTTCCAGCACCACCAGGCCGCCGGAAATGTGCAGTCCCCCGGAGAAGCGCACGAGCGCAGCGACCTCGGCCCGCATCTCGCCGGGACGGTCAACCGCAACGCGTGCGAGCTCGTCCTTGACATCCACCGTCATGGACACGTTGCTTCCCCCTTTAGCCGGTGCGTCTGAGCGCGTCGTGATGGCGCTTAGCAGTAAGCGACTCGGCTAACTTACTACGCTCCGCCCCCGCGCTGCGCTGCAGGAGGGGGAGACGTTTTTCATCACTAGCGCGGTGGGTAAGCGGGCGCAAAAGGCCGGTGGGAGCGGGCCCTGCGCGGCCCGCCCCCACCACTATTTGAAAGCCTGGCGCCTTACTCGCGCCCCAGGTCGCGGTGCAGGACCGTGGTGGCATACCCGGCCTCGCGCAGCTTCTCCCCCAGGTACTCGGTCATGGCCACCGAACGGTGCTTGCCGCCCGTGCAGCCCACCGCGATCGTCACGTAGGGCTTGAGCTCCTTGAGGTAGCCGGCCAGCACTGGCTCCAGGGCCAGCAGGTATCGGTCGGCGAACTCCGTGGCTCCCTCCAGCCCCAGCACATAGTCGCGCACGGGCTCGTCCTTGCCGGTCAGGTGGCGCAGCTCGGTCACCCAGTAGGGATTGGCCAGGAAGCGCATGTCTACCACGTGGTCGGCGTCCAGCGGCAGGCCGTACTTGAAACCGAAGGAGACCACGGCGACGCGCAGCGGGGAGTCCTCCCCCGCCACGATCTCGCGCACGCGGCGAGCCAGGTCATGGACGGTGAGGGCCGTGGTGTTGATGACCACGTCCGCGCGGCGGCGCAGGGGCGCCAGCAGCTCGCGCTCGGCCTTGATCGCGTCGAGCATGCGACCGCTGCCCTGCAGCGGGTGCGGGCGACGGTTGTACTCGTAGCGCTTGACCAGCTCGCTGTCGTCCGCGTCGAGGTAGACGATCCGGTAGTTGATTCCCTGCTGGCGCAGGTCGTCCAGGACCGCTATGAACTCGCTGAAGAACTCGCGGCTGCGCACATCCACCACCACTGCCAGACGGTGTACACCGCCGGCGGCGGCGGTCATCATGCCTGCCATCGCGGTGATCATGCGCGGCGGCAGGTTGTCCACCACGTACCAGTCCAGGTCCTGCAGGGCCATGGAGGTGCGGGACCGGCCGGCACCGGACATGCCGGTGATGATCAGCAGCTCGGGGCGGGGCGCCGGCTCGAGGACGGCGCTGCCCTCTGCAATCGCGATGCCTTCTGGGAGGGTCTGAGGGTCTTGGGGGTCCAGCTCTTGGTCGCTCATAACCCTAGTCTGCCACGCGGTGGGATAGCTCACGCCCACCCCCGGGGCTCGCCGTCGCCGGGTTTCGCCGCCAGACCCGCCTCAGGAGAGCCGGATTTCGATGCCTGCGGCGGTCTGCGTGGCCAGGGCCCGCGCCTGCTCCACGTCGGCGCCGCGCCCGGCCACCACCCCCAGGCGGCGCCCCGGCGTCGCCGCCGGCTTGCCGAACAGGCGCAGCTCCACGCGCGGGTCGGCCAGCGCCTGCTCCACGCCGGTGAAGGAGGGCACGCCGCTGCCGGGCGACTTCAGCACGGCGGAGGCGCCCGGGCTCACCAGGGAGGTGTCGACCGGCAGGCCCAAGATGGCGCGGGCGTGCAGCTCGAACTCGGAGAACCGCTGGGTCGCCAGCGTCACCAGGCCCGTGTCGTGCGGGCGCGGGGAGACCTCGGAGAAGATCACCTCATCGCCCTGCACAAACAACTCCACGCCAAAGAGGCCCAGGCCGCCCAGGGCGCCGGTGATCGTGGCGGCCACCTGGTTTGCGCGCTCCAAGGCAACGTCGGACATCGGGTGGGGCTGCCAGGACTCCACGTAGTCGCCCTCCACCTGGCGGTGGCCGATGGGGGCGCACACGCTGGTCACGGTCTGGCCGTCGGCGCCGCGCGAGCGCACGGTGAGCAGCGTGATCTCGTAGTCGAAGTCGACGAATCCCTCCACGATCACCCGGATTACCTGCCCCCGGCCGCCGGTGCGGGCCCCGCTCTGGGCATACTCCCAGGCCGTCTCGACGTCCGCCTCGCTGCGGATCACTGACTGGCCTTTGCCGGAGGAGGACATGACGGGCTTGATCACCGCCGGCAGGCCGACGGCCGCGACCGCCTGGCGCACCTCCTCCAGGCTGGAGGCGAAGCGGTAGGGAGAAGTCTTCAGGCCAAGCTCCTCTGCGGCCAGGCGGCGGATGCCCTCGCGGTCCATCGTGAGCTGGGTGGCGCGGGCGGTGGGCACCACGCGCACCTCCCCGGCCGCCTCCAACTCCGCCAGCGCGTCGGTCGCGATCGCCTCGATCTCGGGCACGACCACCTGGGCGCCGGTGGCGCGGATGGTCTCTCGCACCGCCACCGGGTCCAGCATGTCGATCACGAGCGCGTTGTGGGCCACCTGCTGCGCCGGGGCGCCCTCGTAGCGGTCCACCGCAGTGACTTCCACGCCCAGGCGCGTCAGCGCGATGGCGACCTCCTTGCCCAGTTCTCCGGAGCCCAGCAGGAGGACTCGCGTTGCGTTCTCAGACCAAGGGGTGCCCAGTGCGATGCTCATGGGAAGAGCCTAGTGTTTTTGGCCGACGTTCCCGCCCGCTTGGATCTAGGCCTCGCCCGCGCTTCCTTCCGCCGCCTCGGGGTGGAGGGTGGAAAAGATGGCCGCCGCGAGCTTGGGGCCCACGCCGGGGGCCGCCTGGATCTCCTCCAGGGAGAGCGCGCGCAGCTTTGTCACCGAGCCGAAGTGCTTGAGCAGCGCGGCCTGCTTGGCCGGCCCGAGGCCAGGCACCGCGTCGAGCGCGGAGCGCGTCATGGACTTGGTGCGCTTCTTGCGGTGGGCCGTGATCGCAAAGCGGTGGGACTCGTCGCGCAGCGCCTGCAGCAGGTGCAGGGCGGGCGCGGTGCGCGGGAAGACCACGGGGAACTCCTCCCCCGGCACCCACACCTCCTCCAGGCGCTTGGCCAGGCCGATCACGGCCAGGTCCACCACGCCCAGCTCCTCCAGCACGGCGGCAGCGGCGTTGACCTGGGGCAGGCCGCCGTCCACCACCAGCAGGTCCGGGCGGTAGGCGAACCGGCGGGGTCGGCCGGTGGCCGGGTCGATGGGCCCCGAGGCGAACTCGCGGCCGTCCTCGTCCTCACCGCTCTGGCCGGCGTCCTCCGCCACCAATCGCGCCAGGCGGCGGCGCAGGACCTCCGCCATAGCGGCGGTGTCGTCGCGCGCCCCCTGCCCGTCCTCGCCCCGAATCACGAACGTGCGGTAGTCACTCTTGCGCGCCACGCCGTCCTCGAACACCACCATGGAGGCCACCTGGTGGGTGCCCTGGGTGTGGGAGACGTCGAAGCACTCGATGCGCAGCGGGGCCTGCTCCAGCCCCAGGTACTCCCCAAGCTGCGACAGGGCCTGGGCGCGCTGGGTGAGGTCACCGGCCCGCTTGGCCCGGTGCAACGAGAGCGCCTGCACGGCGTTGGTGTGCACCCGCGCGGCCAGCTCCTTCTTCTCCCCGCGCTGGGGCACGCGGACGCGCACCGCCGCCCCGCGCAGCTTGCCCAGCCACCGCCGCAGCGTCTCCACGTCCTCCGGCAGCGCAGGCACCAGCACCTCCCCAGGGATCGCGGATGCGGCGGCGTGCTCCACGTCGTCCACCGACGTGCCGGCCCGGGTGGGCACCTTCGCGCCGGCGGCATCCGCCTTGGCACCGCGGGCCCGTCCGGAGGCGCTCATCTCCGTCTCGGCGGCCTCCAGGGCGGAGGCCGCCGCCACCGCTAGGGCCTCCTCCTCACCGCCGTAGACCTGCTCCAGGAGCTTGGTGATGAGTTCCCCGTCGGTCAGCTCCTCCGCCAGCTCCACCACCCAGCCACGCTGGCCGCGGATGCGCCCGCCGCGCACGTGAAACACCTGCACGGCCGCCTCGAGCTCGTCGCGGGCCAGGGCGAAGACGTCCGCGTCCGTGTCGTCGCTGAGCACCACGGCATTGGCTTCCAGCACCCGCTCGATCGCCTTCAACTGGTCGCGAATCCGGGCGGCCTGCTCGTAATCCAGGCGGGCGGCAGCGTCGGCCATCTCCGTCTTCAACTGACGCACCACACCGCCCGTGCGGCCGGCCATGAAGGAGCACAGGTCGGCGGCCATCTGGCGGTGCTCGGCCACGCTCACCTTGCCCACGCAGGGAGCGGCGCACTTGTCGATGTAGCCCAGCAGGCAGGGCTTGCCCGTGCGCTTGGCCCGGTCAAAAACGCCCCGCGAGCACGACCGCACCGGGAAGACGCGCAGCAGCGCATCCAGCGTCTCGCGGATCGCCCAGGCGTGCGCATACGGCCCAAAGTAGCGGGTGCCCTTGGTGCGGGCGCCGCGCGTGACCAGCACACGCGGGTAGGTCTCCCCCATCGTCACCGACAGGTAGGGGTAGGACTTGTCGTCCTTGAACATGACGTTGAAGCGCGGATCGAACTCCTTGATCCAGGAGTACTCCAGCGCCAGCGCCTCGACCTCCGTGGCCACCACGGTCCACTCCACGGCGCAGGCGGTGGTGACCATCTGCTGGGTGCGCTCGTGCAGCGCCGCCAGGTCCTGGAAGTAGTTGGACAGGCGCGCCCGCAGGTTCTTGGCCTTGCCCACGTAGATGACGCGCCGCTGCTCATCCAGGAAGCGGTAGACGCCGGGCGCCGTGGGAATGGCCCCCGGCGCGGGCCGGTAGGTGGACGGGTCAGCCAATGGTGCGCCCGCGTGCCTCTAGCAGTTCCTTCAGGTAGCGGCCCGTGTGGGACTCTGCCACGGCCGCCACCTGCTCCGGGGTGCCGGTGCACAGCACGCGGCCACCGCCGCTGCCGCCCTCCGGGCCCATGTCTACGATCCAGTCCGCGTTGGCGATCACATCCAGGTTGTGCTCGATCACCAGCACCGTGTTGCCCTTGTCCACCAGGCCCTGGAGCACCCGCAGCAGCTTGGAGATGTCCTCCAGGTGCAAGCCGGTGGTGGGCTCGTCCAGGACGTAGATGGTGCGGCCCGTGGAGCGCTTTTGCAGCTCGCTGGCCAGCTTCACGCGCTGGGCCTCGCCGCCCGAGAGCGTGGTGGCGCTCTGCCCCAGGCGCACGTAGCCCAGGCCCACGTCCACCAGCGTGTCCAGGTGGCGCGCGATGGCGGGGACGGCGCGGAAGAACTCGGCCGCCTCCTCGATGGGCATGTTCAGGACGTCGGCCACCGTCTTGCCCTTGAAGTGCACCTCCAGGGTTTCGCGGTTGTAGCGCGAGCCGTGGCAGACCTCGCAGGGCACGTACACGTCGGGCAGGAAGTTCATCTCGATCTTCAGCGTGCCGTCGCCCTTGCAGGACTCACAGCGCCCGCCCTTGACGTTGAAGCTGAAGCGGCCCGGCTGGTAGCCGCGCACCTTGGCCTCCGGGGCGGAGGCGAACAGCTTGCGGATGTGGTCCCACACGCCCGTGTAGGTGGCGGGGTTGGAGCGGGGGGTGCGGCCAATCGGCGACTGGTCCACGTGCACCACCTTGTCCAGGTGCTCCAGTCCCTCGATGCTCTTGTGCTTGCCGGCCACTACGCGCGCGCCGTTCAGCTTGGCGGCGAGCACCTGGTAGAGCACCCCGTTGACCAGGGAGGACTTGCCGGAGCCGGACACGCCGGTGACGGCCACCATGTTGCCGAGAGGGAAGGAGACGGTGACGTTTTGCAGGTTGTTCTCCCGCGCGCCGACCACCTTGAGCTGGCGGCCCTTGTCTTGGGGACGACGTTCCACCGGCACAGCGATTTCCTTGCGCCCCGCCAGGTAGGCGCCGGTGAGGGAGCGCTCGTTCTTGAGCAGGTCCTCCAGCGTGCCGGAGTGGACCACCTCGCCGCCGTGCTCGCCGGCGCCGGGGCCGATGTCCACGAGCCAGTCGGCGGTGCGGATGGTGTCCTCGTCGTGCTCCACCACGATGAGGGTGTTGCCGAGGTCGCGCAGGCGAGTGAGGGTGTCGATCAGGCGGCGGTTGTCGCGCTGGTGCAGGCCGATCGAGGGCTCGTCGAGCACGTAGAGCACGCCCACCAGACCGGCGCCGATCTGGGTGGCCAGGCGGATGCGCTGGGCCTCGCCGCCGGAGAGCGTGCCGGCGGCACGCGAGAGGGTCAGGTAGGTCAGACCGACGTCCACCAGGAAGCCCAGGCGGGCGTCGATCTCCACCAGCACCTGCGCCGCGATCGCGCGCTCGCGCTCCCCCAGCTCCACGTTTTGCAGGTAGGCGCGGGCGTCGGCGATCGAGAGATCGGAGATCTGCGCAATGTTTAGCTCGCCGATGCGCACGGCCAGCACCTCAGGGCGCAAGCGCGCGCCCTGGCACACGCCGCAGGGAATCTCCCGCATGAAGCTCTCGTAGCGCTCGCGCTGCGAGTCTGATTCGGTCTCCTGGTGCTTGCGTTCCACGAACGTCACGGCGCCCTCGAAACCGGTGGTGACGGTGCGTTCGCGTCCCCAGCGGTTGCGGTAGGTCTGGCGCACCGTGTAGTCCCGGCCGTAGAGCAGCATCTGCTGGGCCTTCTTGGGCAGCTTGTTCCACGGCGTGTTCAGGTCGAAACCCTCCTGGGAAGCCACCACTTGCGCTTGCCGCAGGAAATACTCGGGGTAGCCCACCCAGACGGCAATCGCGCCCTCGTTGACGGAGAGCTCCGGATTAGGTACCACGAGCTCCGGGTCCACCTCCAAGCGCGAGCCGATGCCGGAGCACTCCGGGCAGGCGCCGTAGGGAGCGTTGAAGGAGAACGTGCGCGGCTCGATCTCATCCAGGGCCAGCGGGTGATCATTGGGGCAGGCGCGCTTCTCGCTGAAACGCCGTAGCTTTTCAGGATCGTCCTCTGCGCGGTCCACGTAGTCGACCACCACCAGGCCGTCCGCTAGGTTCAGCGCGGCCTCCACCGAGTCGGTGAGGCGCTGGCGCAGCCCGTCGCGCAGCTTGAGGCGGTCGATCACCACGTCGATGTCGTGCTTGAGCTTCTTCTCCAACGTCGGGGGCTCTTCCAGGCGCACGGCCGCGCCGTCCACGATCGCGCGCGAGTAGCCCTGGGCCAGGAGTTCGGCAAAGAGCTCGCCGTACTCACCCTTGCGGCCACGCACCACGGGGGCGAGCAGTTGCAGCCGCGTACCCTCCGGCTGCTCCAACACCCGGTCCACGATCTGCTGGGCGCTCTGCGCCGTAATCTTCTCCCCGCACTCCGGGCAGTAAGCCGTGCCGGCGCGCGCGAACAGCAGACGTAGGTAATCGTGGACCTCGGTGATTGTGCCCACGGTGGAGCGCGGATTGCGGGAGGTGGACTTCTGGTCAATGGACACCGACGGGGAGAGCCCCTCGATGAAGTCCACATCAGGCTTGTCCATCCGGCCCAGGAACTGGCGGGCGTAAGACGAGAGCGACTCCACGTAACGGCGCTGGCCCTCAGCGAAGATCGTGTCGAATGCGAGAGAGGACTTGCCGGAGCCGGATAGGCCACTGAAGACGATCATCGCCCCGCGCGGCAGCTCCAGGTCCACGCCCTTGAGATTGTGTTCGCGCGCCCCGCGCACCACCAGTTTGTCTTGCACCTGGACAGTCTACGTTCGCCCCCACTTTCGCACAAATGTTCGAATCTGGGCGCGGTGGTTGGCCCCCGCGTTGGGGCGGCTGGGTTCCCGCTGCTGCGGACGGGATTAAGCTTGGACGGTCCTCTAGCGGAAGGAAGAACAATGGCGTTTGTGGCCGTGGAGTATGTGTACAACCCCAAGAACGCGCAGGAGATGGACCGGGTGCGCCCTGCCCACCGGGAATTCCTCGCCTCCCTCTTCGCGGAGGGCAAGCTGGTGGCTTCCGGCCCTTACACGGAGGGTGAGGTACCGGGGGCTTTGTTGCTGCTGGATGCCCCCGACGGCGCAGCGGCCTTGGCAGTCCTGGAGGAGGACCCCTTCCAGCGGGCCGGTCTGCTGGAGGAGTGGCGTGCCCGCGCCTGGAACCCAGTGATTGGTGAGTTTGCCGGCCGTTGAATCGCGCCCGCACCCGCTTCCTCCCCGATCCGTTTGTGATCGGGATAGTCGGCGCGCTCGTTGCGGGCTTACTGCTGCCGGCCTCGGCCGCCGCCCAGCCCGCCCTGGGGGTAGTGCGCACCGCCGCCGTGGTGGTGCTGTTCTTCCTCTACGGCGCGCGCCTGCGCAGCCACGAGGTGTTGGCGGGACTGCGCAACTGGCGCCTACAGCTCCTCACCCCGGCCGTGACGTTCCTGGTCTACCCGCTAGTGGGCTGGGTGGTCTCCACGGCGTTGTCGCCCTGGGTGGGCGTGTTCACGGTGGGCGTGCTGTTCACCTCTCTGCTGCCCTCGACGGTCCAGACGTCCATCACCTTGACGTCGATCGCCCGCGGTAACGTCGCCGGCGCGGTGGTGGCGGCCACGCTCTCCAATCTGGCGGGCGTCCTGCTGACGCCACTGCTGGTGCTGTTGTTCCTGGGCGGGGACGTGGGCGTGGGCTGGGGACAGTTTGGCAAGGTTGCCGGGCAGATCCTGCTGCCGTTCCTGGTGGGGCAGGTGGCCGGCAAGTGGATTGGCGATTGGCTGCGCTACCACCCCAAGTTCACGCGGGCGTGGGATCAGCTCACGATCGTCTTCATTGTCTACATCTCCGTTGGGCACGCGACCGTGGCCGGCGCGTGGGAGGGGGTTACCCCCCAGATGCTCGCCACCTTGCTGGGGGCGTGCCTGGCGCTGTTGCTGCCGGTGTTGGCGTTGACCTGGTGGGGTGGCCAGGCGTTGGGCCTGGAGCGCGCCGACCGCATCGCCTTCCTCATGTGCGGCTCGGTCAAGGCGCTCACTTCCGGCCTACCGATGGCGGCGGTGTTATTCCCGCCGGAGATGCTGGCGGCCACCACGATCCCGGTGGTGCTTTTCCACCAGGTGCAGTTGTTGGTTAAGTCTGGGCTGGCCAGCCGCCTCGCGCGTACCGCCCCCTGAACCGCTCTGCTTGGCCGACGCTCCCCCGGTCACCCACTGGCCCGCAGCCGCCCTGAGGTGCAGCCGCCGCGGCGTGGGGAAGCCTCGTGGCCTGCCGCAGCGCGCCGGTTCCCTATTGCTGGGACGTGGCCTGCAGACGGGACATAAGGGGGCCGCAGGTTTGTGAACCTGCGGCCCCCCTTACTTGGTCAGCTGGCAGCTAGCTTCTTGCGCCGGTCGCGCGCCGACTTCATCATCGAAGCGATCACCGTGATGGTGAGGATCGAGACGATCACCGCGAGGGAGAACAGGGTCGAGGGCTCGGGCAGCAGGTGCACGGGGTGACCGCCGTTGATGAACGGCACCTCGTTCTCGTGCAGCGCGTGCAGGATCAGCTTGAAGCCGATAAAGCCCAGGATGGCGGCCAGCCCATAGTGCAGGTAGACCAGGCGGTCCAGCAGGCCGTCAATCAGGAAGTAGAGCTGGCGCAGGCCCAGCAGGGAGAACGCGTTGGCGGCGAACACCAGGAAGGGCTCGCGGGTCACGGAGAAGATGGCCGGGATGGAGTCCACCGCGAACATGACGTCGGCCGTGCCCACCGCGATGATGCACAGCAGCAGCGGGGTGATGAAGGTCTTGCCGGCGTGGCGGTGGATGAGCTTGCCGCCCACGAAACCGTCGGTCATCGGCACCACGCGCGCAACGAGCTTCACGAAGCCGGTGGGCTTGTACTCCTCGTCCTCTACGGCGTGTTCCTTATCTCCGGTGGCCCCCTCGAGGGCCTGCTGGACGGCCACCCACAGCAGCCAAGCGCCGAAGATGTAGAACACCCAGGCCCAGTGCTCGATCATCGCGGTGCCCGCCAAGATAAAGACCAGGCGCAGGATGAGGGCAAACACAATTCCTACCAGGAGGACCTCCTGCTGGTAGGCGCGCGGCACCCTGAACGCGCTCAGGATGATCACGAAGACGAACAGGTTGTCGATGCTCAGCGCCTTCTCGGTGACGTAGCCGGCAAAGTACTGGCCGGTGTATTCACCGCCCCAGAACCACCAGACGATCGCGCCGAATACCAGCGCCATGGCGACGTAGGCGGCCGACCACACGGCCGCTTCCTTCAGCGTGGGCTCGTGCGGGGTGCGCACGTGGCCGACGATGTCCACGACGATCATGCCGAGGATGATTGCGGTCAGGCCAAGCCAGCCCAGCAGGTGTACGTCCATATTTATGACTCTCCAATGCTTGTGATTGGAGGTCTCTTCCCGCCTGCGTTAGGCCTGGGGCGCCGAGCGCGTCTCGCCGTGATGACGACGCCCCTGTTCGTGGGAGTACTCCCCTCCGCGGGAATCCAAAATACCGGGCGCAGCCCGCCAGCGCTAATCCGACTCCCCGCGGCAAAGGTCACACGTCGGGCGGTGTGGACAGCGGGCGGTCGGCGGCAACGTCGGCCACCACAGGCAGGAGACAGGGGCGCCCCCCTGGCGGGGCGGCCGGGCGCGGGGCGGCCACTCCCCGCTGATCGCGGCTCGCTCGGTTGGCACCGCGCGGCGATATGGGGAGGCCCGACGTTGCCTCAGTTCACCGCGCGCAGGGTGCGCAGTTCCTTCTTGAGGTCTGCGACCTCGTCTCGCAGGCGCGCGGCGACCTCGAACTGCAGGTCCTCTGCGGCGGCGTGCATCTGGGCAGTGAGCTCCTCGATCAGGCCGGCCAGGTCGTCGACCGCAGCGCCCGCCAGGCGTTCGCGCACCGACACGGCCGCGTCCTTCCGATCCCGCGAGGACGGTCCCTTGCCCGCGCCGCGATAGCCCCCGGCCAGCAGCTCTGCCGTGTCCACGTCCTCCCGCGCCAACATGTCCGTCACGTCCGCGATCTTCTTGCGCAGGGGCTGCGGGTCAATGCCGTGGGCTTCGTTGTAGGCGATCTGCTTCTCGCGGCGCCGCTCGGTCTCCTCGATCGCCACCTGCATGGCCGCAGAGACCGTGTCCGCGTACATGATGACCTCACCGCTGACGTTACGGGCGGCGCGGCCGATCGTCTGAATGAGGGACTTGGCCGAGCGCAAGAAGCCCTGCTTGTCCGCGTCCAGGATCGCCACGAGCGAGACCTCCGGCAGGTCCAGGCCCTCTCGCAGCAGGTTGATGCCCACCAGTACGTCGAAGCTGCCCAGGCGCAACTCGCGCAGCAATTCCACGCGGCGTAGCGTGTCCACGTCCGAGTGCAGGTACTCCACGCGCACGCCGCGCTCCGCGAAGTAGGTAGTCAGGTCCTCCGCCATCTTCTTGGTGAGTGTGGTGACCAGCACGCGCTCTCCCTGCTCGGTGCGGGTGCGGATCTCCCCCAGGAGGTCGTCGATCTGCCCCTGGGTGGGCTTGACCACCACCTTCGGGTCGAGCAGGCCCGTGGGGCGGATGATCTGCTCCACCACGCCGTCGCTGCGCTCCAGCTCGTACTCCCCCGGGGTGGCGGAGAGGTAGACGGTCTGGCCGATCCGTTCCAGGAACTCCGCCCACTTCAGCGGGCGGTTGTCCAGCGCCGAGGGCAGGCG
The DNA here is from genome assembly GCA_030529545.1 of Buchananella hordeovulneris. GTDB lineage: Bacteria > Actinomycetota > Actinomycetes > Actinomycetales > Actinomycetaceae > Buchananella > Buchananella hordeovulneris_A. The sequence continues at coordinate 2,043 of JAUMWR010000012.1, read as the reverse complement.
GAAGCCGTGCTCAACCAGCGTGCGCTTGCGGGAGGCGTCGCCTTCGTACATGGCGCCGATCTGCGGCACCGTCACGTGCGACTCGTCGATCACCAGCAGGAAGTCCTCCGGGAAGTAGTCCAGCAGCGTGTTGGGCGCGCTGCCCGGCTCGCGACCGTCGATGTGCAGCGAGTAGTTCTCGATGCCCGAGCACGTGCCCACCTGCCGCATCATCTCCAGGTCGAACGACGTGCGCATGCGCAGGCGCTGAGCCTCCAGGAGCTTGCCCGCCCGCTCGAACTCCGCGACCCGCTCCTCCATCTCCGCCTCGATCGCGGCGATCGCGCGCGCCATGCGCTCCGGGCCCGCCACGTAGTGGGAGGCCGGGAAGAGGAAGACCTGCTCCTCCTGGCGGATCACGTTGCCGGTCAACGGGTGCAGCGTGGCCAGGGCCTCGATCTCGTCGCCGAACATCTCGATGCGAACCGCGTTCTCCTCGTAGACGGGGATCACGTCGATGGTGTCTCCCCGCACGCGGAAAGTGCCGCGTTGAAAATCCATGTCGTTGCGGTTGTACTGGATAGCAACCAGGCGCTGGAGCAGTTCCTCGCGGGTGATCTCCTTGCCCACCTCGAGCGGGATCATCCGGTCGACGTACTCCTGCGGCGTGCCCAGGCCGTAGATGCAAGACACGGAGGCAACCACCACCACGTCCCGGCGCGTCAGCAGCGAGTTCGTGGCCGAGTGACGCAGGCGTTCCACCTCGTCGTTGATAGAGGAGTCCTTTTCAATGAACGTGTCCGTTTGCGGGACGTACGCCTCTGGCTGGTAGTAGTCGTAGTAGCTGACGAAGTACTCCACGGCGTTGTTGGGCAGCAGCTCGCGCAACTCCGCCGCCAGCTGCGCCGCCAGCGTCTTGTTCGGGGCCAGCACTAGGGCCGGGCGCCCCAGCTTCTCGATCAGCCAGGCCGTGGTGGCGCTCTTACCAGTACCCGTGGCGCCCAGGAGAACCATGTCGCTCTCCCCCGCGTTGATTCGCCGCGTCAGCTCCGCGATGGCCTGGGGCTGGTCGCCGGCGGGCTGGAACTCGGAGATGACCTGAAACGGGGCAACGGTGCGAACGAGGTCGGTAACAGGGCGCATGGGGAAAGCCTACGGCGCGGGCGACGCGCCCGCCTCCCCGGGACGTCGGTGGGCCAGGCAGGCGCAGAGTGGTGCAGGCGCAGCAAACGGTTGTGGGCGGGAGAGCTAGGCTCTCCCACCCACAACCTCGGCGTTTCTAGGGTTTAACTACCCGATGAGGCCTCCCGCCGCTTCTTGAGCGCCAGCAGAGCGCCCGCGCCCGCCATCAGCGCGAAAGCGGTGACGGCTAGAGCGGAGTCGAAACCGGTCTTCGCCAGCTTGCCCTTCTTCGCTGCCGGGCCACTAGCGGTCGGCTTGACAGAGGCAGCTGCCGAAGCCGTGGCCGAGGGCGTGACGCTAGCAGCCGGGGTGGGCTCCCCCGTCGGAGCCGTAGAGGGCTCCCCCGTCGGAACTGTGGTGGGCTCATCAGTGGGAGCCGGGGCGCAGTTCAGGGTGGTCTTGTCCACTAGCACCAAGGACTTGGGGTCGCCTAGCTTGATGAAGCGGTCGGACTTACCAACGGTCAGTTGGAGCGTCGTATCGTACAAAGACTCGGCGTAGGCCTTCTCCTTGTCGAAGAAGTACGGCTGTACCGTCATCGGCTTGGAGTAGTCGAAGTTGAAGGACGGGTAAGCGGTCTTGATGTCCTCAGCGGTCAGCTTTCCTGCGGTCCACAACTTGGCACGCAGCTCACTCTTCAAAGAGATGGACTTGCCATCGTGGGTGGCAACGAACCGCAGGTTGTCATTGACCTGAGACTTATCCACGGTCATCACGTTGTCCGTGGCCTTGCCCTCCACACACTGCGCGGCGGTCAACGTGAAAGTCGGCGCCTCCGGAGCCGTCGCAATCGGCGCGGTTACTGGGGACTGGTTACCACCCCCCGGGTCGGCGGGAGCGGTGGTGTTGCCTTGGCCCGGGTCAGCGGGAGCGGTGGTGTTG
>JAUMWR010000011.1:23361-49621 GCA_030529545.1 Buchananella hordeovulneris | reverse complement strand
CCCAGCGAGACAAACAGCCCCGCAACCAGTGACACCAACCATTACACCATTCCCCCCAGCCCTCCGAGCGGGCTGAGGCCATGGCCCCTTGGGTCTCTTCTCTTGGCGGGCCTTGGCCTGCCAGCCTCGCGGTTAAGAAAAGGGCATGCCGATCAGCTTGAGGCAACCCCACGGTCGGCAGGTGCCTGCTTCGATGCGGATTACCTCGAGGTCCACGGCCGGTGCCGAGCCTGGGCTGCGCAGACTTCTTCCACACCCGGATCTCGAGGCCGGCCTGGCCAAGCGCCTGGGTTAGCTCCAAGCCCTTGGGCCCGACTGCTGCTCGCGCGTGGAGGGTTTGGACCTACCCGCTCCAAGGCCTGTCTTGCCCGCCTCAAGAAAGTCAGCCTTCCACCGACCAAGCCACTGCTCGCTGACTCTCTCACGCCTGGCGGCCTCGCCAAATCGTCATCTCTCCGGCCAGCACACTCAACACAATTCTGGCCTTCTTCTCCACCAGGATCACTGGTGGTCTTCCCATGACAGGCTCTCCTTCAAGACCTACATAACGGCCCTGCCACTAAGTCTGACGCGGGACATGACCAACTACAACGCCTTAAGCACTCCTCCACGCCGGAGGACTCAAAGAACACCTACACCCTCATCTGTGAAGAGCCTGTAAAGCCCACCCTGCGGTCGCCCCTCCCCCCCCTCTGGGCCCTGAACTACACTCTTGCCTGGGAAAAGGTACCCGGTGCCTGGCCCCCGATGTGAGGGGCGCCGGGAGGAACGTCGGGCACGAATCCCCACCCGGCCGTGCAGCGAGGCGGCACGGGGAAGCCCAAGATGCGCCACCGTTTCGCGGCGCAAAAGGAGAAATAATGCCCGCAGTGATCGTGCTCGGCGCCCAGTGGGGCGACGAAGGTAAGGGCAAAGCAACTGACCAGCTTGGCTCTTCAGTGGACTACGTGGTCAAGTTCAACGGCGGTAACAACGCCGGTCACACCGTGGTGATCGACGGCGAGAAGTACGCCCTGCACCTGCTGCCCTCCGGCATCCTGTCCCCGGGAGTGACCCCGGTGATTGGTAACGGCGTGGTGGTTGACCTGGAGGTCCTGTTCGACGAGATCACCCACCTGGAGGCGCGCGGGATCGACTGCTCCCGCCTGCGCATCAGCGCTGACGCGCACGTGATCCCCTCCTACAACCGCACCCTGGACCGCGTCACCGAGCGCTTCCTGGGTGCCCGCCAGATCGGCACCACCGGTCGTGGCATCGGCCCCACCTACGCGGACAAGATGAACCGCGTGGGCATTCGCATCCAGGACCTCTTCGATGCCTCGATCCTGGCGCAGAAGGTGGAGGGTGCGCTGGAGCAGAAGAACCACTTGCTGGTGAAGATCTTCAACCGCCGCGCCGTGGACCCGGCCGCAGTCACCGAGGAGCTGCTGAAGTACGCCGAGCGCGTTCGCCCGATGGTGGTTGACTGCTCCGCGCTGCTCAACGAGGCCCTGGATGCCGGCAAGACCGTCCTGTTCGAGGCCGGCCAGGCCACAATGCTCGACGTTGACCACGGCACCTATCCGTACGTCACCTCCTCCTCTGCCACCGCCGGTGGCGCCTGCACCGGTTCCGGCGTTGGCCCCACCCGCATCGACCGCGTGGTGGGAGTGGTCAAGGCCTACACCACCCGCGTGGGGGAGGGCCCGTTCCCGACCGAGTTGCTGGACCAGGTGGGGGACGATCTGCGCGCCCGCGGCGGCGAGTTTGGCACCACCACCGGCCGTCCGCGCCGTTGCGGTTGGCACGACGCCGTGGTGACCCGCTACGCCACCCGCGTGAACGGCCTGACTGACCTGGTGCTGACGAAGCTGGACGTGCTGACCGGCTACGAGCGCATCCCGATCTGCGTGGCCTACGACGTTGACGGCGTGCGCATGGACGAGATGCCGATGGACGAAACCTCCTTCCACCACGCCAAGCCGATCTACGAGGAAATGCCGGGCTGGACCGAGGACATCACCGGGGCGCGCACCTTCGAGGACCTGCCCAAGGCGGCGCAAGACTACGTGCTGCGTATCGAGGAGCTGGGCCGCTGCCGCGTCAGCGCCATCGGCGTCGGTGCCGGCCGCGAGGCCACCATCTCCCGTTACCCGCTGCTCTAGCAGCCCCAGCGCGGTGGCAGCGAAAGCTGCAGCGGACCCAAAGAAGTGGGTTGGGGGTTGAGCGCCCAGTCGCTCAACCCCCAACCCAGTTTGCGCTAAGTGCGCCTAGCTTTGGCCACCCTGCCACGGCTGGGTGGGGTTGGGGCCATAGGGCGTGCCCTGCTGCGGAGCGCCATAGGGCTGACCCGGCTGACCCGGCTGAGCGGGAGCGCCGTAGGGGGCGCCTGCCTGCGGAGCGCCGTAGGGCTGAGCCGGGGCCTGTGGGCCACCGTAAGGCTGTCCCGCCGGGGGAACGCCGTAAGGAGCCCCGTAAGGCGCGCCCTGCTGCGGGGCGCCGTAGGGGGCGCCGTCCTGCGGGCCACCGAAGGGCTGCAGCGGGGCCTGCCCCATCGGGGCGCCCTGGCCGGGCACGCCCACAGCGGCTGCGGGGGAGGACTGCTTACGCTTAAGCAAGAGCCAAATAGCCAGGCCCACCAGGATCAGGCCGCCAACGCCGGCCACGATCCAGATGACAATGCTGGTGCCGGAGGAGTCAGATTCCGGAGCGGAAGAACCCTCGTTGCCGGCGGCGGCGTTCGAGTCGGCCTTCTCGGCCGGGGCAGCGGGCTTCATGGAGGCAACGATCTTGCCTCCGCCAAGCAGTCCATCCAGGGAATCAACGACCACTCGGTTGCCTTCGATCTTGCCTACGGTGGACTCGGTGACCGGGCCCGGGAAGTTGTAGATGATCTCCACGTCGGTCAGGAGCTTGGCCTGCTCGGCATCAGCCTGGCTGAGCGGGCTGTCTGCCAGGGTCAGGGTGACGGTGTCGCCTTCGAAGGTGAAACCGGTGTCTCCCACGGTGGGGGCATCGCCGCCGGTGGCGTGGATCTCGCAGATCGGCTGGGCGTCGGTGCCCACGTTTTTCGCTGTCACTTCCGAACCCGGGAAGGGGTTGGACTCCTTGAAGCCCGTGGCCATCTCGTCACAGAAGGTGGGGACAAGGCCGGGGGTGCCCTCGGGGAGGTAGTCGCCCATAGAGACCGTCGCAACGAAGTCGATCTTCTGGTCCGGCGTGATCGTGTATTCCATTTTGAGTCCGCAAGCGGAGAGCAGCAGGGCCACGGGCAGGAGCACGGCGGCCAGCATGCGGTTGCGCTTACGGAAAGCGGGGTTCTTCTCCATAGGAGAGAGTTTTGCACGCCGGGGCCTGCCGTTGATAAAGCCGCAGCCCCATCAGCCCAAATCTGCTACCACAGGGGGACACGCGCAGCACAAAAAGGCGGGGCGCGGTGGATGACCACCGCGCCCCGCCCGCTCTAGTTAGGACTGGGGAGGCACCTGCCCGGGAGCCTGTCCATAGGGCTGGCTCGGCGGGTAAGGCCGCGCGCTGGGGGCCTGGCCGTAGGGCTGAGCCGGCGGGTAAGCCTGGCCGGGAGTCTGGCCGTAGGGCTGGGCGCCGGGAGCCGCCGGAGCGGCAGGGGCAGCCGGAGCTTGGCCATAGGGCTGAGCCGACGGGTAAGCCTGGCCCGGAGCGCCGTAGCCCTGGCCGTAGTCCTGCGCGGCCGGGTAGGCGGGGGCGGCCGCAGCGGCAGCCTTCTTCTTGTTGTTGCTGATGACGAAGAACGCCACGCCACCCCCAACGACCAGCACGGCACCAACGATCAGCAGGATCCACAGGAGGCTGCCGCCGCCAGCGCCGGGGACCATGGAGGCCACGATCTTGCCGTCCTGCTGGAAGTCGGACATCTTGGAGATAACCACCTTGTTGCCGTCTATCTCACCGACGCTGGCCTCCTTGACCGGGCCGGGGAACGCGATGGTGAAGGAGAGGTCGATCTGGTCCAGGAAACCCTCCATGCCCTGCATACTGGGGTCGTCGTTCATGCTGGAGCCGTTGAGAAGAACGGTGACGGTGTCGCCCTCGAACTGGAACTCCATGCCGTCGGCGACGCCGGTGGGCACGCCCTTAGCGGTCAGCTCGCAAACGGGCTCCGACTCAGTGCCGACGTTCTTGACTGAGAGCTTGCCGTCGGTGCCGTTGTGCTCCGCCAGGAAGCTGTCGAGCAGACCGTTGCAGAACTGCTCCGGGGTCTCGGACCCGCCGCCCATGCCGAACATCTCACGCATGTCCATCGTGTAGACGAGATCGACGGTCTGGTCCGTGTTGACATTGACCTCCATCTTGATGGAACAAGCGGAGAGCAGAAGCGCCACCGGCAGAAGCACGGCGGCCAAAAACCGATTGCGCTTACGCGTCTTGGTACTTGTAGCCATGGTCACAGTCTGCCACGGGCCGCAAACAATTAGGCAGGTTTATGAGGGGCGAAAGTCGTTTGTACCCGTTTAGTTTCAGCTGTTGTTGCTGGGGCCCCACTGGGGGATGGAGCCGTACTGCTGCGCGGTCGGGGCCTGCCCGTAGGGGGCGGCCGGGTTCGGCTGGCCGTAGCCCTCGGCGGGAGCGGGCTGCGGCCAGCCGGCCTGCGGGGCGGGCTGCCCAAATCCGGCCTGCGGGGCCTGGCCGTAGGATGCCTGACCGTAGGGAGCCGGCAGCGTCTGGCCGTATCCGGTCTGCGGCGCGGGGCTGCCAAATCCGCTCTGCGCCACCTGCTCGCCCGTCTGGGCGGGAGCCGCGCCCCACGCGGTGGGCGCACCCGCGCTAGGGGAGGGAGCGGTGGCGGGGGAGGCCCAGTGCTGCGCGGTGGGCGCGCCACCCCACTGCTGGGCCGGGGGAGCCTGGTAGGTGGCGGGGGCCTGCGACAACCTGAAACTGCCGGTAGCTCCCGCCTCCAGGCGAGCGTGCTTGCGGGAGAGTAGGAACAGGTAGATGGCCACGCCATCCAGGATCAGTCCCAGAAGGCCCAAGCCAATCCAGGTAGCAAGCTGTCCGTTCACCATTGACCTAACTCTCTTCAGCGCAGTCGCAGCCCGGGGCCACGCTGTCCACTACAAACGCTGCGGGCAAAGTTATACACGTTCGCGCCACCTTCGGAGCGATTCACCTCAAACCGGTCCGATTGGGCGGGGCGGCGGGAGGAACGTCGGCCACCCAAGCGCCCTCCTCGCTGCGGCCCCATGGGAAATTGATTGGCCGACGTTGCCGCCGCCCGCCCCCCAAATGCATGCCGCCTTTCGTTGGACGCGTAAAGGATGGCAACTGATTGCAGGGGCGCTGAAACCTGGGCTAGATTCGTTGCGAAAACGCGCAATTCACAGAGCCGTGCGGCGCACGTCACACCCCAAAAATGTGGTGGCGGGACGTTGGCCCGAGGAAAAAGCGGGCGCAATACGGTTCGATGGAGAGCGTCTGAACAACTCAAGCCCAGGAGGCAAGTCCATGACCGTTACCGTTGAGGAGATCCGCGCAGCAGCCCCGGCTAACTGCCCGGCTGACGTGCTCGACTTCGTGATCCGTACCGCCGAGCTGGCCAAGCCTGCTGCGGTCTACTTCGCTGACGGTTCTCAGGAAGAGTGGGACCGCCTCTCCACCCAGATGGTCGAGGCTGGCACCTTTATTCGCCTGAACCCGGAGAAGCGCCCCAACTCCTTCCTGGCCCGCTCTCTGCCGAGCGACGTGGCTCGTGTTGAGTCCCGCACCTACATCTGCTCCGAGAAGGAAGAGGACGCCGGCCCCACCAACAACTGGTGCGCCCCGGCCGAGATGAAGGAGACTCTGAACAAGGTGTTCGACGGCGCCATGGCCGGTCGCACCATGTACGTCATCCCCTTCTCCATGGGTCCGCTTGGTGGTCCGATCTCCAAGCTCGGTATCGAGATTTCCGACTCCCCCTACGTTGTGCTCAACATGCGCATCATGACCCGCATGGGCGCCAAGGCCATGGACCTCATCAACGAGGGCGGCGAGTGGGTCCCCGCCGTTCACTCCGTTGGTTACCCGCTGATCGACGCTGACGGCAACAAGGTCGAGGACGTCGCCTGGCCGTGCAACGACGAGAAGTACATCACCCACTTCCCGGAGACCAACGAGATCTGGTCCTACGGCTCTGGCTACGGCGGCAACGCCCTGCTCGGCAAGAAGTGCTACGCCCTGCGTATCGCCTCCACCATGGCTCGCCGCCAGGGCTGGATGGCTGAGCACATGCTGATCCTGCGCCTGACTGACGAGAAGACCGGCAAGCAGTACCACGTGACTGCTGCGTTCCCGTCCGCTTGCGGTAAGACCAACCTCGCCATGCTGCAGCCCACCATCCCGGGCTACAAGGTCGAGACCGTTGGTGACGACATCGCTTGGATGCGCCCCGGCCCGGACGGTCGCCTGTACGCCATCAACCCCGAGGCCGGCTTCTTCGGCGTTGCCCCGGGTACCTCCTACTCCACCAACCCGATGGCCATGGACTCCATGAAGGAGAACACCATCTTCACCAACGTCGCGCTGACCGACGACGGTGACGTCTGGTGGGAGGGCATGGACGGCGACGCTCCGGCCCACGCCATCGACTGGCACGGCAACGACTGGACCCCCGAGTCCGGCGAGAAGGCCGCTCACCCGAACTCCCGCTTCACCGTTCCGGCCGCGCAGTGCCCGATCATCTGCGAGGACTGGGAGGCCCCGCAGGGCGTGCCGGTTGACGCCATCCTGTTCGGTGGCCGCCGCGCCACCAACGTGCCGCTGGTTGCCGAGGCCTACGACTGGGAGCACGGTGTGTTCATCGGTGCGACCGTCTCTTCCGAGATCACCGCTGCCGCTCTGGACCTGTCCGTTGGTGCGCTGCGCCGCGACCCGTTCGCCATGCTGCCCTTCTGCGGCTACAACATGGCCGACTACTGGGGGCACTGGCTGGAGATGGGCAAGACCCTGGGCGACAAGGCTCCGCGCATCTACCAGGTCAACTGGTTCCGCAAGGACGACGAGGGCAACTGGCTGTGGCCGGGCTTCGGTGACAACTCCCGCGTGCTCGACTGGATCGTCAAGCGCGTCTCCGGTGAGGTTGAGGCTGTTGACGGCGTGACCGGTCGTTACCCGCTGAAGCCCGACTTCAACCTGGACGGCATGGACATGTCCGAGGACCAGTGGGCCGAGCTGTTCAAGATCGAGCCCGAGCGCTGGCTGGCCGAGGCCGACCTGACCGAGGAGTACCTCGAGCAGTTCGGTGACAAGGTTCCCGCCGCTGTTCGCGAGCAGCTGGCCAAGCTGCGCGAGCGCGCTGGCGCCTGATCCGTCAGGTAGCGCCGCTTAGCTGAGCGGCTGGTCTGGGCCCCGCCTCTCCCCGTGTGGGAGGGGCGGGGCCCGACCCTTTCTCTGGGGGAGTTTGGGGCGCCGACGTCCCGCCGGCCCCACCGCGCCTCGCGGCCGATTTGCGGGGTGGGCAGAGTGTGAACGGTTACGGCGCGCCCGCCCGGGCGCACGTTAGGCTTTAGGTCGTGAAAATCCTCTTGTTGGGTTCGGGCGGCCGCGAGCACGCCATTGCCCGTGCATTGCGTAATGACGAGTCGACGGTTTTGCTGGCAGCCCCGGGTAACCCCGGCATTGGCGAGCTGGCTAAGCTGCTGGAGCTGGACATCCTGGACGGGGATGCTGTGGCCGCAGCGGCCAAGGAACACGACGTTGAGCTGGTAGTGGTGGGCCCGGAGGCCCCGCTGGTGGCTGGGGTAGCGGACGCGGTGCGCGCCGCCGGTATCCCGGTCTTTGGCCCGTCCGGTGCCGCCGCCCAGCTGGAGGGCTCTAAGGCTTTCGCCAAGGAGGTCATGGAGGCGGCCGGCGTGCCTACCGCGTGGGCCCGCGTGTGCACCACGCTGGCGCAGGTGGACGAGGCACTGGCAGCCTTTGGTGCCCCGCACGTGGTGAAGGACGACGGTCTGGCCGCCGGTAAGGGCGTCGTTGTCACCGAGGACCGCGAGGCCGCCCGCGCGCACGCCGCCGCCTGCCTGGGCCTCGAACTGGACGGCGACGTGAACGCCGAGGGCACCCCCGGCAAGCGCGTCGTGATCGAGGACTTCCTGGACGGCCCCGAGGTCTCCCTCTTCTGCATCTGCGACGGAGAAACCGCCATCCCGCTGGCCCCGGCGCAGGACTTCAAGCGCGCCTACGACGGAGGCGAGGGCCCCAACACCGGTGGCATGGGTGCCTACTCCCCGCTGCCGTGGGCCCCGGAGGGCCTCTCCCAGGAGGTCGTGGACACCGTCGCCCTGCCCGTCCTGCGCGAGATGGCCAAGCGCGGCACCCCGTTCAGCGGCCTGCTCTACTGTGGCCTGGCGCTGACCTCCAAGGGCCTGCGCGTGGTCGAGTTCAACGTCCGCTTCGGTGACCCCGAGACCCAGGTCGTGCTCGCCCGCCTGCGTTCCTCCCTGCCGCAGCTGCTGCTGGCCTCTGCCCGCGGCGAGCTGGCCGACCTCGCCCCGCTGCAGTGGAGCGAAGGCGCCGCCGTCACCGTCGTCCTGGCGGCCCCCGGCTACCCCGGCACCGTCACCACCGGCGGCGAGATCGCCGGCGTTGCCGAGGCTAACGCCACCGAGGGCGCGCACGTCATTCACGCCGGTACCAAGCGCGTGGAAGCCGATGGGAACGTCGGCCAACTGGTGGCAAACGGTGGCCGCGTTCTCTGCGTGGTCGGTGAGGCGGACGACGTTCCCGCCGCCCGCTGCGCCGCCTACGCCGCACTTTCCAAGATTTCCCTGGCAGACTCCCACCACCGCAGCGACATCGCCGCGCAGATCTGAGAGGCACACATGAGCGAGTACACGACCCCGGCAGCCGGCATCGCCGACATCGGCGTCACCGGCATGGGCGTGATGGGCTCCAACCTGGCCCGCAACCTTGCCCGCCACGGCCACAAGGTGGCCCTGCACAACCGCACCGACGCGAAGGCCGACCAGGTGTTTGCCGCCCACGGCGACGAGGGCGAGTTTGTGCTCACCCACGGCATGGACGACTTCGTGGCCTCCCTGGCCCGCCCGCGCGTCGCGATCATCATGGTGCAGGCCGGTGCGGCCACCGACGCCGTGATCGAGCAGTTGGCGCAGCGCATGGAGGAGGGAGACATCATCGTTGACGCTGGTAACTCCTTCTTCGAGGACACCCGCCGCCGCGAGGCCGCCCTGCGCGAGCGCGGCCTGCACTTTGTGGGCACCGGTGTTTCCGGTGGCGAGCAGGGCGCCCTCGAGGGCCCGGCCATCATGCCCGGTGGTACCCGCGAGTCCTACGGCCGCCTTGGCCCCATGCTGGAATCCATCTCCGCCAAGGTCGACGGCGTGCCGTGCTGCACCTATGTTGGCCCGGACGGCGCCGGCCACTTTGTGAAGATGGTGCACAACGGCATCGAGTATGCGGACATGCAGCTGATCGGCGAGGCCTACGACCTGCTGCGCGTGGGCCTGGGCGCTAGTGCGCAGGAGCTGGGCGAGATCTTTGCCGAGTGGAACACCGGCGACCTGGAGTCCTATCTGATCGAGGTCACCGCCGAGGTGCTGCGCCACACCGACGCCGCCACCGGCAAGGCCTTCGTTGATGTGGTGCGCGACGTCGCCGGCCAGAAGGGCACCGGCCGCTGGACCGTCCAGACCGCCCTGGAGCTGGGCGTGCCGGTCACCGGCATCGCCGAGGCCACCTTTGCGCGCTCCCTGTCCGGTTCCGTGGCTCAGCGCGAGACCGCCCGCAGCCTGCCCGGCGAGGCCCAGGCGATTCCGGTCGAGGACCGCGCCGCGTTCATCGAGGACGTGCGCCTGGCCCTGTACGCCTCCAAGCTGGTGGCCTACTCGCAGGGCTTTGACCAGATCCGCGCCGCCTCCGACGAGTACGGCTGGAACGTGGACCTGGGCGCCATGGCGCGCATCTGGCGCGATGGCTGCATCATTCGTGCCCGCTTCCTGGACCGCATCACCGAGGCCTACGAGCGCAACCCCGAGCTGAACCTGCTGCTGGCCGACACCTACTTCGCGCCGATTGTGGGGCAGGCCCTAGCGGCTTGGCGTCGCGTGGTCAGCGCTGCCGCCCTGGGCGGCGTGCCGGCCCCGGCGTTCGCGTCCTCCCTGGCCTACTACGATGGCCTGCGCGCCGAGCGCCTGCCGGCTGCCGTGATCCAGGGTCAGCGCGACTACTTCGGCTCCCACACCTACGAGCGCAACGACCGCGAGGGCAAGTTCCACGTGGTCTGGGCGGGCGACCGCAGCGAGGAGCAGTGGAGCTGAGCGGGCTCTGAATGAGTTGATCTGATCCAAGATGAGGTTGGGGCCGGGGGATTCTCCCCCGGCCCCAACCCTGTCTCTAGCAACCTCGGCTTAGAGGCGGCCTACTGTAACAATGTGACAGTAGGTGACAGTAGCGCTTGGGCAGTTCTTTGGAATTGCAACGTTTTTGGTTCTACTGTCGCATCTACTGTCGCAAGCTGTAACACCAAACTGCGACAGTAGGTTTCAGTAGGTGCTAGAGCAGACGCCAGGTCGCGTTTGGATCCTGTGGGGAGACCCCGTGCCACTGGACTAGGCCTGCTTCAACGAGGCTCTGCAAAGCGCGGCCGGCGGTAGCGCGAGCGATTCCCGCCAATTCTGCAACCTGCCCGGTGCCCACGGGTTTCCCGGCGAGTCGCATCGCTTCGAGAGCAGCGTGAGCACTCTTAGACAAAGGCTTCAGCTTGTCGGGGTTTGCTGCAGGCGCGCCGCTTAGGGTGAGGGTGACGGATGAAGAAGACTGGCGATAGATCGGGTCGTTGAGCCCACGGGCCTTCATCTCTGCAAAGATGCGCTTGATCCCCTCGCCCAGCTCTTGGGTGATGCCGAGGTCAGCGCAAACCCGCGCGATTCGCGGGTTTCGCGCATACCTAGAGATGGAAAGGGGCTTGGACGGATCCACTAAGCCAGGGAAACGGCCAGGGGAAGACACCTCTATGCGATGGTCGAAAATGTCCACCCTGATGTGGTCGCCCATGGTGCTGTAGGAGCGGTGTACTACTGCGTTGACTAGTCCCTCGAGCCATGCGTCTCTCGGAATGATCGAAACAGCTTCAAATAGTCCGGAAGAAACCAAGCGCTTGTGGCGTGGGATCAGGCGTTCTATCTCCGCTGCGGCCTTCGAGATCTGTTCAGGGATGGAGCCTGAGATGCGGCGGTCGTGCAGCAGATTCATCCGTGAGCCGGTTTCTCGTGTGTCGCCGTCGTAGCGCAGGACACGGACGTATGCGCTGGGAAAGTCTTGTTGTGGACGCGAGGCGAACAGTAGCTCTGCGGCAACGGTCAAAGCACCGCGCCGGTCAACCAAGTCACGGGCGGCAAGCATTTCTTTGATGGTCGAAGACCCAATGGCCATTCGGTAGTCGTCGAGTTGTTTCTGGTCCAGGTCTTCGATGCCGATATCGGCTGGTGTGGCTTCGAAGGGGCCACCGCCTCTGTCGTAGGTGAGCTCGGTGTGCTCAGCAAGGCTGAGTTTGCGGGACTCGTCTCCGATTCGCAGGAAGCAATCACCCGACTGGGATGTGTATACGCGCTCTCCCGGTTCGACGCGAACAACCAAGAGTCGTTTACCGCCCACCTCTTTGGACTCGAACCGGGCGCGAACCGGGGGAATGGTGAAATCGATTGGTGCTTGCCGGAGGGCGTTTTCCAGCTCGCTTGAAACCCCGTCGACAACTCCACTGTTGATACCAACCACGATTGTTCCGCCTTCGGCGTTTGCGAAGGCGATTAGTGGCCGAGCTAGATCGCGTGGGGCGATGCGGCCAGATTTGCGTTCGAACCACTGATCTTCGTCAAGGGCAGCGAGGGACGTGGCTAGGTCGACACCGGACCGTGCAAGAGCAGCGTCTACTTCATGTGATGGCACTCACCTACTGTAACATTGTTACAGTATGCGACAGTAGGTCCTGTGCTAGTTCGTTGGAATTGCAACGTTTTTGGTTCTAGTGTCGCATCTACTGTCGCAAGCTGTAACACCAAAATGCGACAGTAAGCGGCAGTAGCCGCCGAGATCCCGACGCGCTAGCGAAGTCGGTGCAGTCGCAACAGCAGCGGGGGCGGAGGATTTCCCCCGCCCCCGCCTTGCGCTGGGCCGCAGTTATGCCTGGAACTTCAGGCCCGTGAGCGTCTCGTAAGCCTCGATGTAGCGCGAGCGCGTGCGCTCCACGACCTCCGCCGGCAGCTCCGGCGGCAGCGCGCCCCCGGCCCGGTCCCAGCCCGCCTCGGGAGAGCGCAGCCAGTCGCGCACGTACTGCTTGTCAAAGCTCGGGGTGACGCGGCCCGGCTTCCACTCGCCGGCCGGCCAGAACCGGGAGGAATCCGGGGTGAGCACCTCGTCGCCCAGGATCAGCGCGCCGCCCTGCTCCAGGCCCGCGCCGGGCAGGAAACCGAACTCGAACTTGGTGTCGGCCAGGATGATCCCGCGCGCCGCGGCCAGCTCGGCCGCTCGCGAGTACACGGCGATAGAGGTGCCGCGCAGCAGGGAGGCAACTTCGCCGCCCACCTGCTCGGCCACCACCTCGAAGGAAACGTTCTCGTCGTGGTCGCCCACGGCGGCCTTGGTGGCGGGCGTAAAGATCGCCTCCGGCAGCTTGGAAGCCTCCACCAAACCGCTCGGCAGCGGCACGCCGCACACCTCGCCGCCAGCCTCGTACTCCACCAGGCCGGAACCGGTCAGGTAGCCGCGCACAACGCACTCCACCGGCACCATCGCCAGGCGGTGACAGATCATCGCGCGGCCGGCCACAACGTCGGGCACGTCGGTGGAAATAACGTGGTTGGCCACCACGCCCTCCAATTGCTCAAACCACCACAGGCTCATGGCGGTGAGAATCTTGCCCTTGTCGGGGATCGGCGTGGGCAGGATGTAGTCGAACGCGCTGATGCGGTCGGAGGCAACCACCAGCACCGCGTCGTCGTCGCGCGTGCCCGGCTCGGGCTCGTAGAGGTCGCGCACCTTGCCGGAGTACACGTGGCGCCAACCGGGGATGGTCAGCGGAGCGGGGGAAGCGGGCAGCGTCTCAGTCATGGCCACATTTTTCCACCTGCGTCCGCCCCGGCCAATCCTCTGTCAGCCCTTGATGGCCGACGTCCCCGCCGGCCCCACCTCTCATCCCGCCCGCGCGGCGCGACGCCGCTCACACCACACCGGGCCAGCGGCGAGGGGCCGGCCTGCGGCGCGGCCGAGATTGAGCCAAAAGGTGGGCGGCAACGTCGGGCACCAAGGCCCCCACCAAGGAGCGGGAGCGACGCCGCTCACACGGTAGGAACTAGCAGGGGGAGTGGCGCGAGACATGAACGCGAAACGGGTGGGAAAACCGGGCGAATTCCTGGCTAAACTTTGCCCTATCTGCCCACCCCCAGTTCAATGTGAGGAACGCATGGGAAAGATCGTCGTTGAGGTAATGCCCAAGCCGGAGATTCTGGACCCGCAGGGGAAGGCCGTGCGCGGCGCCCTGCCCCGTCTGGGGATAGAGGTTTTCACTGACGTGCGCCAGGGGCGCCGCTTTGAGCTGACTGTGGACGGGCCCGTCACCGAGGAGGCCCTGGCCGCCGCCAAGAAGGCCGCCGAGGAGCTGCTGTCTAACCCGATCATCGAGAACGTCGTCAGCGTTCACGAGCTGGTCGAGGATGCCAAGTGAACCAGGCCGTGACCAACGAGTTGGCCGGCGTTCGCGTCGGCGTTATTACCTTCCCCGGCACGCTGGATGACCGCGACGCCTCCCGCGCCGTGCGCCTGGCCGGTGGCACCCCCGTGGCGCTGTGGCACAAGGATACCGACCTGAGCGGCGTGGACGCCGTGGTGGTGCCCGGTGGCTTCTCCCACGGCGACTACCTGCGCTGCGGCGCCATCGCCCGTTTCGCCCCGATCATGGAGACCGTGGTGGAGCGCGCGGCGGCCGGCATGCCGGTGCTGGGCATCTGCAACGGCTTCCAGGTGCTCTGCGAGGCCCACCTGCTGCCCGGTGCGCTGATCCGCAACGACCACCAGCGCTTCATCTGCCGCGAGCAGAAGCTGCGCATCGAGAACGCCTCCACCGCCTGGACCTCCGCCTACGAGGTTGGTCAGGAGATCGTGGTGCCGCTGAAGAACGGTGAGGGCAACTTCCAGGCTGACGCGGAGACCATCGCTCGCCTGGAGGGAGAGGGCCGCGTGGTCTTCCGCTACGTGGACGTCAACCCGAACGGCTCCATCAACGACATCGCCGGCATCTGCAACGAGGCCGGCAACATCGTTGGCCTCATGCCGCACCCCGAGCACGCTGTCGAGGCCGGCTTTGGCCCGGACGGCGCCGCCGGCCCGCGTCAGGGCACTGACGGCCTGGGCATTTTTGTTTCCGCCCTGCAGGCCGTGGTGGGTGCAAAGTGAGCGAGAACCGTGAGATCGAGGAGCAGGCTGTGAAGAACGAGCACATTCCGGACACGGTGGAGAACGCCGCAGCTACCCCCGGCCAGGAGATGCCGTACGCCGAGCTGGGCCTGAAGCCCGACGAGTACGACCGCATCGTTGACCTGCTGGGCCGCCGCCCCACCAACGCTGAGCTCGCCATGTACTCCGTTATGTGGTCCGAGCACTGCTCCTACAAGTCCTCCAAGAAGCACCTGCGCACCTTCGGCAAGCACATGACCGAGGAGATGAAGAAGCACCTCCTGGTGGGCATGGGGGAGAACGCCGGTGTGGTTGACATCGGTGACGGCTGGGCGGTGACCTTCAAGGTCGAGTCCCACAACCACCCCTCCTTCGTGGAGCCCTACCAGGGTGCGGCCACGGGCGTGGGCGGTATTGTCCGCGACATCATCTCCATGGGTGCCCGCCCGGTTGCCGTGATGGACCAGCTGCGCTTTGGTGCGGTGGACAACCCGGACACCGCGCGCGTAGTGCACGGCGTGGTGGCTGGTGTTGGTGGCTACGGCAACTGCCTGGGCCTGCCCAACATCGGTGGCGAGATCGAGTTTGATCCCTGCTACCAGGGCAACCCGCTGGTCAACGCCCTGTGTGTCGGCGTGCTGCGCCACGAGGACATCCACCTGGCCAACGCCTCCGGCGCCGGCAACAAGGTGGTCCTCTTCGGTGCTCGCACCGGTGGAGATGGCATCGGTGGCGCCTCCATTCTGGCCTCGGAGAGCTTCGAGGACGGCATGCCGGCCAAGCGCCCGAGCGTCCAGGTGGGCGACCCCTTCATGGAGAAGGTGCTGATCGAGTGCTGCCTGGAGCTGTTTGCTGCCGGCCTGGTGGAGGGCATTCAGGACCTCGGAGCCGCCGGTATTTCCTGCGCCACCTCCGAGCTGGCTTCCAACGGTGACGGCGGTATGCACGTCTGGTTGGACGACGTTCTGCTGCGCGACCCCACTCTGACCGCCGGTGAGATCCTCATGTCTGAGTCGCAGGAGCGCATGATGGCCGTCGTCAAGCCGGAGAAGCTGGACGAGTTCCTGGCCGTGACCGCCAAGTGGGATGTGGAGACCGCCGTGATCGGTGAGGTCACCGGTACGGGCCGCCTGACCATTGACCACCACGGCCACCGCATCGTGGACGTCGACCCCAAGACCGTTGCGCACGAGGGTCCGGAGTACGACCGTCCCTACGCCCGCCCGGCTTGGCAGGACGCCCTGGTAGCCGACACCTCCGACCGCCTGGAGCGCCCGGAGGGCGAGGCCGCGCTGCGCGAGGCCATCCTGACCGTGGCCACCAACCCGAACCAGGCCTCCTGCGCCTGGGTGACCGACCAGTACGACCGCTTTGTGCAGGGCGCCACCGCCCTGGCTCAGCCGGACGACGCTGGCGTGATCCGCGTGGACGAGGAAACCGGTCGCGGTGTTGCCATCGCCACCGACGCCAACGGCCGCTTTGCCAAGCTGGACCCGCGCGCCGGTGCGGCCCACGCCCTGGCTGAGGCCTACCGCAACGTCGCCACCGTGGGTGCCCGCCCGCTGGCCGTCACCGACTGCCTGAACTTCGGTTCCCCCGAGGACCCGGACGCGATGTGGCAGCTCGTGGAGGCCATTCACGGTCTGGCCGAGGCCTGCGAGGAGCTGGGCGTGCCGGTTACCGGCGGTAACGTCTCGCTCTACAACTCTTCCGGCCAGGAGAAGAGCCAGATCAACTCCTCCATCAACCCGACCCCGGTGGTTGGCGTGCTGGGCGTGCTAGACGACGTCTCCGTGGTGGTCCCCTCCGGGTGGAACCGCGAAGGCCTGGCCGTGATCCTGCTGGGCGAGACCCGCGACGAGCTGGACGGCTCTGCGTGGGCGCGCGCCGCGCACGACCACCTGGGTGGTTTCCCGCCGCACGTGGACCTGCAGGCGGAGAAGGCCCTGGCCGACGTCCTGGTTGGCGCCGTGCGTGCCGGTGAGGTGGCCGCCTCCCATGACCTGTCCGCCGGTGGCCTGTCCCAGGCGCTGGTTGACGGCTGCGTGCGTTACGGCGTGGGTGGCTCCTTCGACCTGTCCAAGGTCGAGGGCCGCGACGGCGTGACCACCTTCGAGCTGCTGTTCTCTGAGACCGGCGCGCGTGCGCTGCTGGCTGTGGAGGAGGACAAGGTGGCTGCCGTGCTCGACCGCGCGTTTGCCGTCGGCGTGCCGGCCCAGCGCATCGGCACCACGGGGGGTGACCTGCTGGCAATTCGTGGCGTGGAGGCGATCGACGTGGCCGAGCTACGCGCCGCCGTCGACGCGCCGCTGCGCGAGCTCTTTGGCTGATTGGCCTGAGGCCTGTTGGCAGCCGCCTCGCTGCTAGGCCGCAATTTTGGGGGCCGACGTTCCTCGCACTGGTGTGTGGGAGCGTCGGCTCCCTTCAGTCGTGGCGCCGGTGAGAACGTCGTCCAAACTGGCAAAGTCAACACTTGGTAAAGAAATTGCCAAGCCCTGCCGTGGTGTGACTCTGCTCAAATGGGGTCTGGTGGATCCGCGTAATTCCAATCCTGATAGAGTGCTCGAAAAGTAAAGCCTGTTTCAAATGCTGGCAGGGTAGATCTCAAGGGCGTGGCCTATGGGAGACTCTTCTCCGGCGCCGAAGATGACCTGAGTCCCACGTCCACAAACACGGGCGCGGTGCGCAGAACCCCACCCGGTGCGAGTTTCGACAAACGCTCCGCTGGTTGGAGCCTGTGAGAAGGGACTGCCCATGCACCAGTTGCTGCAGGGCGTGTATGACACGGTCGTTTCCCGTAACCGCGGCGAGGTGGAATTCCACCAGGCCGTCCACGAGGTGCTCACCTCCCTGAGCCCCCTCATTGAGAAAGACCCCCACTACGCAGAGGCTGGCCTAATCGATCGAATCGTCGAGCCCGAGCGTCAAATCATTTTCCGCGTCCCGTGGGTTGACGACGCCGGCAACGTTCGCGTCAACCGGGGTTTCCGCATCGAGTTCAACTCCGCACTCGGCCCCTACAAGGGCGGCATCCGCTTCCACCCCTCCGTCTACTCCGGCATCATCAAGTTCCTCGGTTTCGAGCAGATCTTCAAGAACGCTCTGACCAACCAGGGCATCGGCGGCGGCAAGGGCGGTTCCGACTTCGACCCGCACGGCAAGTCCGACGGTGAGGTCATGCGCTTCTGCCAGTCCTTCATGACAGAGCTGGCCCGCCACATTGGCCCGAACACCGACGTCCCCGCCGGTGACATCGGTGTGGGCGGCCGCGAGATCGGCTACATGTTTGGTCAGTACAAGCGCCTGCGCAACTCCTACGACGCCGGCGTTCTCACTGGTAAGGGCCTGGCCTGGGGTGGCTCCCTGGTGCGCACCGAGGCCACTGGTTACGGCGCGGTGCGCTTCGCCAAGAACATGCTCGCCACTCGCGGCGAGGACCTGGAGGGCCGCCGCGTGGTGGTCTCCGGCTCCGGTAACGTCGCCATCTACGCCACCGAGAAGGTCCAGGCCCTCGGCGGCAAGGTAGTGGCCCTGTCCGACTCCTCTGGGTACGTCGTCGACGAGGCCGGCATCGACCTTGACCTGGTCAAGCAGATCAAGGAGGTCGAGCGCGGCCGCATCAAGGAGTACGCCGAGCGCAAGGGCGGCAACGTCCAGTACGTAGCCGGCGGCTCCATTTGGGACGTTCCGTGCGAGGTGGCCATCCCGTCCGCTACCCAGAACGAGCTGGACGGCGCTGCCGCCGCCACCCTCATCAAGAACGGCGTGCTCGCTGTCTCCGAAGGGGCGAACATGCCCTCCACCCCGGAGGCCGTGGAGGCCTTCCAGGCCGCCGGCATCCTGTTTGGTCCCGGCAAGGCCGCCAACGCCGGAGGTGTGGGCACCTCCGCCCTGGAGATGGCGCAGAACGCTTCCCGTTCTCGTTGGTCCTTCGAGAAGGCCGAGGCCGCTCTGGACGCCATCATGGACGACATCCATGACTCCTGCGCCGCCACGGCCGAGGAGTATGGCCGCCCGGGCGACTACGTCCTGGGTGCCAACATCGCGGGCTTCAAGCGCGTCGCTGACGTGATGCTGGCCCACGGCGTGATCTGATCGGGCAGCCGGGGTGTCCCGGACGCTGAGGTAGGGGGCGCGGTGCTTTTCGCACCGCGCCCCCAACTCCTTTGCGCTCGTGGCGGCGGGGCTCTTCCCTGGGCGGCGGTCGGCAAGGTGCTCTCCCTGCGCTCGGCCGGGTGGTTAGGCGCTCGGCCGTGGGGTTGTAGGGCCTTCTAGGGCCAAGTTTGTGCGCGTATGGCCAAGTTCGTGCGGGGAGGGGCGGCGGGCTAGAGGCCGGCGGCGCGGGCGGCGGCTACTGCCGCAGCCACGCGCTCGGGGTCGGTGTAGGAGAAGCTGGCCGGTCCACCGCCAGGGCCGGAGCTGCCGGCATCGGCGCGCTCGGCCCGGCAGGACATGTGCGCGCTGGGTACCCCGGCTGCGGCCAGGGCCGTGAAGTCATCCACGGTCACCCCGCCACCAGCCTGAATCTCCACCCCGGTCCCAGCGCCCGCAGCAGCGAGCTCGGACAGCACGGTCAGGCCGTCGCGGGTGACGGCCGCGCCGCCGGAGGTCAGGATCCGCCCGATCTCCAGCTCCGCGCAGGTCTCCACGAGCTGGGCCGGCGTGAGCGCGCCGGCGGCCAGGGCAACGTCGGCACAGCGGTGCAGTGTGATGGTGCACAGGTTGCCTGCGGTGCGCGCGTAGTCGGCGATCAGCGCGATTGCGTCCAGGTCCAGCGTCGAATCGGGGCGCAGGGCGCCGATCACCACGCCGGAGGCGCCGGCATCGGCGGCGGCCGCCGCCTCCCGGGCCATCAGCAAGACCTCGTCGGGGGAGTAGACAAACCCACCCGCCCGGGAGCGGATCAGCACGTGTACCGGGATTTCCTCCTCGGCGCACTGGGAGATCGCCGGCCCGGAGGGAGTCAGCCCGCCCATGCTAAGGGCGGTGCACAACTCGACTCGATCAGCACCTGCGGCGGCAGCCACTCGGGTGCCGGCCACATCCTGAACCGCGATCTCGATTGCCATGCCGTCATTAGTATCCGATGTTGCTGGGAGTTGGCTAACCGCTGGCCCGGAATGGTGCCAATTTGACCCTGCCGAGTCGGGGAGGGGGCGCCTCGATTGGCGCACGGCTGGATAGCGGGGGACCACGGGCAGACCCCATGCGGCCGCGCTCGCGCCTCGGTACTCGCGCCTCGGTCCCCGCATCGTCCTCCCCGCCTAGACTCTCATCCCAGCTCCCGGCCCCGCCAGCTTCCGGCCCGCTGACTTCCGTGCGACGCACCTCCTACGCTGACCCCATCCCGGCTTCCGCCCGCCTCTGCCAGGCACAAGTTCCTGTCCCTCCGCCGGCCCTAAACCTCGGTCCGCTTCCCGCGCCGCGAATCGCTAGCTGCGCCCCCGCGCTGGGAGGGCAACCACTAGTCCGGCCCCGCCGCCTGGCGGACATATATTGGGGCCGTGTTCCTCACCGTCACCCCCAACCCGTCGCAGGACCAGACGCTAGAGCTGGCCGCCCCGCTGGTGCCCGGCGGCGTCCACCGCATCGTGGGCGCGATCAGCCAGGCGGGTGGCAAGGGAATCAACGTCGCGCGCGTGCTTGCCACCGCCGGCCTACCCGTGACGGCCTTGCTGACCTCGCCCACGGTGGCCCTGCCGGGTGGCGTGCCAGCAGCAGCATCCTGCCCGGTGGTAGGCGGGGTCGCGGAGCTAGGCCTCAACTACGCCCTCGCCCCGGCCGCCGGGCCGGCGCGGATCAACATCGCCCTGACCGACGCCAACGGGCAAACCACCAAGGTCAACGGCGCCGGCGCTCCCTTCACCGCGCAGCACGCCGCCGCCCTCACCGAGGCCGTGCAGAGCCGCCTGCCCGGCACCCGGTGGCTGGTCCTGGCCGGTTCCCTGCCGCCCGGATTGCCACCTACCTGGTACGCGCAGATGGTGGAGCTGGCCCGCGCCGCCGGGGTGAAGGTGGCCGTTGACGCCTCCGACGTGCCCCTGGCCGCCATCGCCCAGCGCTTGCCGGCCGCCGCCCCGCACCTCATTAAGCCAAACAGTGAGGAACTGGCCCAACTGGTGGGCGCCGACGCGGCCGACCTCGAAGCCGCTGCCTCCGCTGGCGACCTCCTGCCGGTGGCTCGCGCCGCTAGCGCGCTCGTGGCCGACGGCGTGGAGAGCGTGCTCGCCACCCTCGGGGTAGCCGGTGCCGTGCTCGCCACCGCCGATGGCGCCTGGTTCGCCAAGAGCCCGACCGTCGCAGTCGCCTCCACTGTCGGCGCGGGCGACTCCGCCCTGGCCGGCTACCTGATCGCGCTTGCCAAGGGGGACGACGCTCCCGCCCGTCTTGCCAATGCTGTGGCCTACGGCGCTGCGGCCGCAGCCCAGCCGGGCACCGGCCTGGCCACCCCCGCGCTCGCTGCCCAGCTTGCGGCCGAGGCGACCCTCCTCTACTGACCCCGTCTCTCCTGACCCTGCCGCGCGCCGCCCCTACCCGCACGAACTTGGTCGTACGCGCACAAACTTGGCCTTGGAGGGCCCTGTAACTCCACGGCCGAGCGCCTAACCCCAAGGCCGTGCGCAGGGAGAGTGCCCGCCGCGCCCGCGCCGCCAAACGCCGCTATCCTCAGACCATGCCCCCACGCCGCCGCATCGACCCCGCCGTCGGACTGCTTGCCTACGAGCGCGTCCGCGCCGCCCTCCAGGAGATGGCGGCAACGAGCCAGGTTTTGGGGGACGACGTTCCTCCCGCGCTGCCCGCTCCCGGTGTCGCGATCCCGCCCGCCGTGAGCGTGGCCGGGGTGCCCAGGTCGGAGCTGGCCACGGCGGTGAGGTTCGTGCTGGAGGAGCTAGCCAGCCGCGCTCCCGGCGGGAGCGTGGAGTTGCGGGTGCCGCCGTTCGGGGTGGCCCAGTTGCTGGAGGGCCCCCGCCACACCAGGGGCACGCCGCCAAACGTGGTGGAGACTGACCCGGTGACGATCGTGGCCCTGGTGGCCGGGCTGCTCAGCTGGGAGGAGAGCCTGGAGAGCGGGCGCCTGAGCGCCTCAGGGGCGCGCTCCTGCTTGGCGCCCTTTTTCCCGGTACGCGGATTGGAGCGGTAATGACTCTGCACCGTCTGTTCCCCGGCACGGCATCCTCCCAACGCGTGCGCCAAGCCCTGGACGAGCTGCGCCGCGAGCACCAGGTTCCTGTGGGCTTCCCGCCGGAGGTGGCCAGCGAGGCCGCTGCAGTAGCCGCCGCCTGGGAGAACTTGGATTGGCCGGCGCCGAGCTCTGTACCCAGCTTTGCGTCGGGCCCCGCCCCCAGCCCTGCGTCGGGCGCCGCCCCTAGTCCTGACCCGCACCCGGCTCCCCGCCTCGAGCCGGTGTCCGCGCTGCCGCACGGCGCGCTGCCCCTGGACCCGTCCGCCGTGGCGGCGGCCCGCAGCGCCCTGCCCGGGCGCGTCCCGGCCCTGGACATGCGCCACGTGCCGTTGGTGACCATCGATCCGCCGCAGTCGCGGGACCTGGACCAGGCGGTCCACATCGAGCAGCGCGCCCGGGGCTTCGTTATCCACTACGCGATCGCCTCGCTGGCCACGTTCGTCACCCCGGGCGGGGCGCTGGACCAGGAGGTGCGCAGCCGCGCCACCACGATCTACGCCCCGGACTACGCCACTCCGCTCCACCCGAGCGAGGTGAGCGAGTCCGCCGCCTCGCTGCTTCCCGGCGTGGATCGGCCGGCCTACATGTGGCGGTTCGAGCTGAACGAGCGCGGCGAGGTGGATGCCACGGCCCTCACCCACGCGCTGGTGCGCTCGCGGGCCCAGCTCAGCTACGCCCAGGTGCAGGAGGCGGTCGAGGGCCGCGCCACCCTTCCTGCCGCCCCGGACCTGCCCGCCCTGCTCAAGGCGGTGGGGATCCTGCTGCGGGCGCGAGAGCTGGAGCGCGGTGGGATCTCGCTGCGCACCCCGGCCCAGGAGGTGGAGAAGGTGCCGGGCGGCTACCACCTGACCTACGCGGCCACGCTGCCCGTGGAGGAGTGGAACGCCCAGATCTCGCTGCTGACCGGTATGGAGGCCGCGCGCTTGATGCGCGCGGCCGGGGTGGGGATCCTGCGCACCTTGCCCCCGCCGGGGGAAGCCGAGATTGAGCGGCTGCGGATTGCTGCGCGGGCGCTGGGCCTGCAGTGGCCCAGGGAGATGGGCTACCCGGAGTTCGTGCGCGGGCTGTCCTCCACCGACCCGGCCGAGGCCGCGTTCCTGGCCGCCACCCCCGCCCTGTTCCGCGGCGCCGGCTACCTGCCCTTTGGTGGCCCCTGCGCGCCGCTGCCGGGAGACGACGTTGCCGCGCTCACCCACGGTTCGATTGCTGCCCCCTATGCCCACGTCACCGCCCCGCTGCGACGCCTGGTAGATCGCTTTGGGCTAGAGATCTGCCTAGCGCAGGCAAACGGGCATCCCGTTCCGAGCTGGGTGCTGGAGGCATTGCCGGAGCTACCACAGCAGATGGCCACAGGTGGGCGCAAAGCCAGGGCGCTCGACGCCGGGGCCGTGGCGGCCCTGGAGGCGTTGGTGCTGGCGGGACAGGAAGGAAACGAGTTCCCAGCGGTGCTACTCGATGCGGGGCGGGAAGGCAATTTTGCAACTGCGATGTTGCGTGAGCCTGCCGTCATCATCCCAGTGAGCGGAACGGAACTACGGGCTGCTAGTGAGGTGCGGGTGCGAATCGTGGCTGTGGACGTCCCGGCCCGCAGCGTGCAGGCTCAAGTGGTTTAGTCCCCTAAACCGTTGCGGTTCAACCGCTGCCGGCCCAGGGAGAGAGTTGCCCCGTGGGTAGCTTGGCGTCCCGAGCGTTAGCGGTGAGTCAAACGTGGCCGAAATCCTCACCTGGAGGTTTGAGAACCAAGGGTGGGGTGTGGAACGATTTACAGGTGACGCGACCGGATGGAACCCTCACCGCTGAGCTCGACCCCACTGAGGGTGGGCAGGATGAATGTGGCGTATTCGGAGTTTGGTCTCCGGGTGAAGATGTAGCCCAGTTGACCTACTACGGTCTCTTTGCCCTGCAACATCGCGGTACGCAGTCTGCGGGCATTGCGACCTCTGACGGGTCCAACATCATCGTCTACAAGGATATGGGGCTGGTTTCCCAGGTCTTTGATGACAAGGTGTTGGGCTCGCTGCGGGGACACCTCTCGGTGGGGCACGTCCGCTACGCCACCCAGGGGCCGGACCGGTGGGAAAACGCCCAACCGATGCTGGGGCCCTCGGCCTCCGGCACACTGGTGTTAGCCCACAACGGTAACCTGACCAACACGCGCACCCTGCTAGGCATCATCCGGGACCGCTTTGGCGAGGACCTTACTGGTGAGCTCGGGCGCGGCTCCTCCACCGACACCGCCGTGCTGGCCTCCCTGATTGGCGGCGTTTCCTTTGCCCAGGCCAAGGAAACGCAGGCGCGCGCCGAGGGGGCGGGGGGAGGAACGTCGGCCAAGGAGGAAATCGAAGGCGACGTGATCACGTCGGCCTGCTCGACCAAGCGGATCGCCCCGTCAACGGGCCGCCACCAGCTACTACCGGCCGTACGCGAGGTACTGCCGATGCTGCAAGGCGCTTTCTCCTTGGCATTCATGGACGAGACCACGCTGTACGCAGCTCGCGACCGCAACGGTGTGCGCCCGCTGGTGTTGGGCCGCCTGGAGCGCGGCTGGGCCGTGGCCTCTGAAACCGCCGCGTTGGACATAATCGGCGCCACGTTTGTGCGGGAGGTCGAGCCGGGCGAGATCATCGCCATCGACGAGGACGGAGTGCACAGCGAGCACTTTGCCGACTCCAACCCCAAGGGCTGTGTCTTTGAGTACGTGTACCTGGCCCGCCCCGACACGATTGTGGCTGGCCAGTCCATTCAGGCCTCGCGCGTGAAGATGGGTGAGCTGCTGGCCCGCGACTATCCGGTGGACGCCGACCTGGTGATCCCCACCCCGGACTCCGGCACCCCTGCCGCCATCGGCTACGCGCGCGCCTCCGGTATCCCCTACGGCATGGGTCTGGTGAAGAACGCCTACGTGGGCCGCACCTTCATTCAGCCCACCCAGACCATCCGTCAGCGCGGCATCCGGCTCAAACTCAACCCACTGCGCCACGTCATCGAGGGCAAGCGTCTGGTCGTGATCGACGACTCGATCGTGCGAGGCAACACCCAGCGTGCCCTGGTCAAGATGCTGCGCGAGGCCGGCGCCAAGGAAGTGCACGTGCGCATCTCCTCCCCGCCGGTGCTCTGGCCCTGCTTCTACGGCATCGACTTCGCCACCCGCGCGGAGCTGATCGCAGCCGGGATGGACGTGCAGCACGTGTGCGACTCCATTGGCGCGGACTCGCTGGGCTACTTGTCTCAGGACGCGATGGTGGAGGCCAGCGGCCAGAACTCAGACCAGTTGTGCACCGCCTGTTTCACGGGCGACTACCCGATTCCGGTGGAGGGCTTTACTGATGGTGCCTCCCCGCACGAACCCGTGGTGCTGCCCCGCCGCACCCGCATGCCCAGTGCTTACCGAGGAGCAAGTAAATGAGTGAGGCTTTGAGCTATCGCAGCGCCGGAGTGGACACCGAGGCCGGTGACCGCGCCGTTGAGCTGATGAAGGCGGCGGTGGGGCGCACCCACGGTCCGTTGGTGGTGGGCGGACAGGGGGGCTTTGCCGGGATGGTGGACGCCTCCGCGTTGCGCGGCTACACGCGCCCGCTGCTGGCCACCTCCACCGACGGCGTGGGCACCAAGATTGCGCTGGCCCGCGCCCTGGACATCCACCATACGATCGGCCAGGACCTGGTGGCGATGGTGGTGGACGACGTCGTGGTCGTCGGCGCCACCCCGCTGCTCATGACCGACTACATCGCCTGCGGCCGCGTGGTGCCCGAGCGCATCGCGAACATCGTGCGCGGCATCGCTGAGGCATGCGAGGAGGTGGGTGTGCCGCTGCTGGGAGGCGAGACCGCCGAGCACCCGGGCGTCATGGAGCCGGATGATTACGACATCGCGGGAGCCGCCACCGGTGTGGTCGAGGCCGACGCCGTGCTGGGACCGCAGCACGTGCGCGAGGGCGACGTCCTGATCGCCCTGCCTGCCTCCGGCCTGCACTCCAACGGCTACTCCCTGGTCCGCAAAGTTCTCGAGGTTAGCGGCACCGGCCTGGAGCAGCACGTTGCCGAGTTTGGCCGCACGATGGGCGAGGAGCTGTTGGAGCCCACACGCCTCTACACCCGCCCCTGCCTGGACCTGATTGACGCGCTGGGTGGCACCACGGGCGCTTTGGTGGCCGACGTTGCCGCCGGCCGCTCCGCGATCGGTGGCGTGCACGCGCTGTCCCACGTTACGGGTGCTGGTCTCGCCGCGAACGTGGCCCGGGTCCTGCCCACCGGACTGGCCGCCGTGATCGACCGTGGCACCTGGGTTGTGCCACCGGTGTTCGACGTCCTGGGCCGCCTGGGTGGCGTGAGCTGGGACGACCTGGAGATCACCCTGAACTTGGGCGTGGGCATGGTTGCGATTGTGGCGCCCGAGCACGTGGACGCGGCGCTGGCGGCGGCTCGCCGCGAGGGCAACGAGCCGTGGGTACTGGGCGAGGTCTACACCGAGGAAGCGGCGGCTCTGCGCGCCCCCGACGCGCGCGTCACCACCGGTGCTAAGGGCGTGACCGGCGGTAGCGTCCGCATGGTCGGGGCCTACCGGACGGCCTGAGCTGGAACCATAAGGGGGTGGGGGGGGGGGGGGGGGGGCGCCCCCCCCCACATAAGTGGCCCCGCCGGCGGCGCGAAACAACAAGAGCATGGGGGGGGGGGGGGGTGT
>JAUMWR010000011.1:0-23351 GCA_030529545.1 Buchananella hordeovulneris | reverse complement strand
TTGATACGGGGGTCCCCGGCGGACCCGCCCGCAGGGTGGGGCCCACCGGGAGGCCATGCGAGGAAACCATAGGGGGGGGGGGGCGTTTGGAGCCCCCCGACCCCCTAATTTGCTGCCCCTGAGCGGGAACAGAAAAGCCAGTGCTTAGCGGGTGGGAGTGTAGTCGTCCCAGTCGTCGATCGCCGGAGGGACGTCCTCGTAGTCGTAACTAGACCCGCCGCCAGTGGAAGACAGCTCCCGCTCTAATGCCTGGTAATCAGTTTCCGGGCTGTAGTACTTCAGCTTGCGAGCAACCTTGGTCTGCTTTGCCTTTTGACGGCCGCGCCCCATGACGTGACCCCCTCCACCGTTGAGAACGAGCGGCACTTAGTGCGGCTTCGTTGAATGTCTGCAAAATTGTGTCGTGCCTACAGGGTACAACGTCCCGGGGGGAAGCTTCCATTCGAGGCACGAGCTATACCGCACACCCGCGGCCGCGATGCCGCCGCGCAGTAGCGAAGAATAGATGCGAAAAGTGTTGAAAATGTGCGGTTTATCGCTTGCGGGTAACGCGCAGCAGCACCAGGCCGACCACCAGGGAAACGCCAATGCCAACGGCGGCGATGGACTCTTGATCCCCGGACTTGACTGCCTCCACAAACTCGCGCGCCCGGTCCTTGGTGTCAGCCCACGCCGAGCGCCCCGCGCTCTTCAGGCTCTCCTTGATGGTCTCTCCCAGGCGCGAGGGCGCCAGCAGCTCCGAGAGCTGGGAGACGTCACTGGTCAGTTCCTCCCGCAGCTTGCTCAGCTCCGCCTCGATGGCCTCTGGGGTGCGGCTCACTTGCCCTCTCCTTCGCTCGGCGCGCTCTTGGCGCTGTTAGCAGTTGCGGTGCCCAGGGCGGCGTACTGCGCCCGCACGGCACGACCGGCCTCAGCAGCCTCCTCAGCGGCAGCGGCCTTGGCGTGGCCCTGTGCCACGCCGGTGGTCACGGCCTGCACCGAGACCCCCAGGCCCTCTGCGGGGGTGATCTGCACCTTCTGCGCGGCCTTCAGGGAACGCAGCCCCAGCACCGCCAGCAAACCGACCGCCAGGAACAGCACACCGGTGACGATCAGCACGGCCGCCCACATCGGCAGCCAGATCGCCAGCACGTAGACGAAGGTCCACAGCACGAACGGCAGCATGAAGAGCGACAGCATGCCAGCAGCGGCGAACAGGCCCACGGCCATCCCGTAGCGCTTACCGATGAGCGCCGCCTTGGCCTTGGCCAGGTCAATCTCCCCCCGAATCAGGGAAGAAATAGAGAGCGAGATCCGCCCCAGAAGCTCACCAACTGAGGGCTGCTGGTTTTCGGTCGAGGACACTGACGACTCCTTAGAGGTAGACGTTGGGTCCAGCCTATTGGCAGTTCGAAGGTTGTGTACACCCGTGGGGCATCTTTCCCTGTTTGAGGTCGAATCGGGCTGCTAGGTATAGCTGCCGGCGGGCGAGGGAAACTGTTTGGCCTGTAGTGGGTGACAACGGCGGCGCGAAGAGCGGTCGGAGGATCGTCGGACAAGAACGCATAGCAGCGAGCTGGCAGGTGGCCGACGGAGCGTCGGACACTGTAGAGGCCGATGGGAAAGAAAGCCGGAAAAGTGAGCAATCACGAGGGAATGTGGCTTGTCTGGTCAAGTTCTCTCAGTTAGCCAGGATAGTTTCCAGAACGGACACCGAAGTTGTTACGGTTGGCTCTGTTCCTGCGCCCCGCAGGTCGCAATGGTGTGACCGTCAGGTGTGGAAACGGTTATGGAAATCCTCGTTCAATGGCGAATCTGGAGGAACACATGAGGACAAGCAGATTCACTGCCTTCGCCGCCGCAGTGGCGTTGGCAGTGAGTGGACTAATAACGGTTGGAGGCGCGAACGTCGCGTTCGCAGAAGGGGAGACGCCCCCGGCAGCGGGCGCCCTTTCAGGCGAGGGCCTGACCGGCGTGGTGCCGGCCCTAAAGCAAGTAGCCCTGACCGAAGGTGCAGCTCCCTGGCGTCCAACAGCACAGACGCGAGTGGTCACGATCCAAGGTGCGGCCGTGGACTTGAGCAAGGAAGCCGCCGTCTTTGCTCGCGATCTAGGCGCCCTGCCCCTGTTTGCGGCTGCTCCGGAGGTAGCAGCCGTAACCCCAGACCAGATCCAACCCGTAGACATCGTCCTGGCGGTCGGCGCGGTAGAGGCCAACGGCTTCGACCCGTACAAGATCAGGTCATCCGCCACCACCGGGCTTGTCATCACGGCCGCAACCGATAAGGCAGTGTGGAACGGAACCCGCACCGTACTGCAGTCGCTCAAGGGCGCTGGCGGAGTCCAAGCAGGTACCGTCACCGACTGGGCCGACTACGGCGTCCGCTCGCTCCACGTAGATGCGGCTCGCAAATATTTCACCCCCGGCTGGTTCAAGGACCAAATCAAACGCCTGAGCCTGTACAAGCTCAACGAGATCCAGTTCCACTTCTCTGAGAACGAGGGATTCCGTCTCGAGGTCAAGGGTTACCCCGAGGTCCTCTCTGCTGATTACATCTCCCAGGCTGAACTAGCCGAGATCATCGAGGTGGCCGGCGACTACCACGTGGACGTCGTGCCCGCCATGGACGTGCCGGGTCACATGAAGCAGGTTCTAACAGCTCACCCAGAGTGGAGTATCGGTTCCGATTCGGTGGGTCAGAAGGTGCTTGACTACTCCAAGGAAGCACCGCGTAAGTTTGTTACCGACGTCATCACCGAACTTGCTCCGCTGTTCCCCTCTAAAAAGTGGCACCTCGGCGGTGACGAAGTTTTCGACCCGAACCGTCTGCACCAGCTACCCTCCCAGTACCCGCAGCTAGCCAAGTATGCCCGTGACAACGTGCACGCAAATGCCACTGTTTTGGACGGCTACATGCACTACCTTGGCACGGTAGACGCTGCTCTCAATGCCGCAGGATTTGAGACGGTGCGTGCTTGGAACGACGCCCTCTACACTGGCCCGCACGGCACGCTGCCAGCAGACGTACAGGTGACCTATTGGACCAAGTGGCACCGCACCATGCCATCCACGGATAAGTTGATTCAAAAGGGCCACAAGCTCATCAACTACCACGACGGCTTCTTCTACTACGTGCTACCGGCCTGCCCGACCTGCGCCTACAACCAGCGTGTTCCCGCCTCTGCCATTTACGACAACTGGGTTCCCACCCTCTTTAGTGGTAACCAACAAGTCGCACGCGAGCACGTACTGGGCTCCTCCTACGCGATTTGGGCAGATAAGCCCAACCTGGAGACAGAAGAGGTGGTAGCCAACGGCGTACGGTTGCCTCTGGCTGCAATGGCAGAACGCGTTTATTCCCCGGGAGTTTCTACGGTTCCCTATACAGTTTGGAACCACCGGGTAGATGTCATAGATGGTTTGAAGACTGGTTTCCCGCCTGCACCTCCTGCTGACCGCGCAATTCCTGTCGATAACATCACCGTTACGGCTGACTCCGAAGAAACTAATCGTGAACCCGGACAGGCCACTAACGTGCTCGATGGTCGCACCAACACAATCTGGCATACAAAGTGGTCCAGCGGTACGACTCCCTTGCCCCACCACTTGATCTTTGACCTTAAGCGTGAATACCCCGTTGATGGATTGCGCTACGTGCCGCGACAAGACCTTTCGCAAGATCCTCGCAACTCAATGATTAAGGGGTATAAAATCTATGTGTCTACGGACGGGCAAAGCTGGGGTAGCCCTGTCGCGACAGGTAACTTCCGAGCTGGAGCTGATACACAGGAAGTTGACTTTGAAAAGGTAAACGCCCGATACGTGAAATTTGAGGCGACTTCTGCCCAGATTGGCCGGCAGTATGCTTCTGCAGCCGAGGTACGTATCCTCGCCTCCGAACAGCCCGCTCCGCCGCCGGCAAAGATCGCTACTCCTGTGGCGAGCATTGAGAAGAGCGATGTGCCCGGAACAGGTAGCGACACCTATACAATTCCCACCACTGAAGGAGTGGTATATAAGGTTGGCGACGTTGCTCAAACTGCTGGAGTCAAGACCGTTCCGTCCGGTACTACAAGTGTCGTAATCACCGCTGAAGCCGCTGAGGGCTACACCCTAGCCGAAGGTGCCACCACCCGGTACGAGCTCACCTTCAGCACCGAAGGTGGGGAGGCCTCCGTTACACCTAGCATCACCCCGACGGCTGCTCCGACCGTGGTAAACCTGCCCGAAGAGCTGGTGAAGACTGATGCCCCGGGTACTGGCAGTGACACCATCGTTATCCCGGATATTGAAGGCGTGGAATTCCTCGTTAAGGCCGAGGTAGTGCCTGCAGGCATTTACCGCGTGCCCGCTGGTACTTATACGGTTCTCGTTACCGCTAGGGCTAAGGAAGGTTTCGCGATTAACCCGCAGACCCCGCCGTTCTGGACGGTGCTCTTCAGTACCGATAGTGGTCAGCCTTCGGCTACGCCTAGTGTGACCCCGACGGCTGCTCCGACCGTGGTAAACCTGCCCGAAGAGCTGGTGAAGACTGATGCCCCGGGTACTGGCAGTGACACCATCGTTATCCCGGATATTGAAGGCGTGGAATTCCTCGTTAAGGCCGAGGTAGTGCCTGCAGGCATTTACCGCGTGCCCGCTGGTACTTATACGGTTCTCGTTACCGCTAGGGCTAAGGAAGGTTTCGCGATTAACCCGCAGACCCCGCCGTTCTGGACGGTGCTCTTCAGTACCGATAGTGGTCAGCCTTCGGCTACGCCTAGTGCGGAGCCGACTCAGACTCCGAGCGTGGAGCCGACTCAGACCCCGACGCCGACTGCGCCGGGAGTGGAAACGGGAGCCTCCCGGATTGCTGGTACTGATCGTGTTGGTACGGCATTGCAAGCGTTCGCTGAGCGCCCGGTGGGTGTAAAGCACGTTCTGCTTACGACGGGGCGGGAGTACGCTGACGCAGTTGCCGCTGGCCCGTTGGCTAAGGCACTCAACGCTCCCATTTTGCTCACGGTCACTCCGACCCTGGAGGAGAGCGTTTTTGCGGCGATCAAGGAAGCAAAGATTGAGAAGGTAACTATCCTGGGTGGAGAAAAGGCAGTATCCAGCGCCGCCGAGGCCAAGCTGAAGAGCAACGGCGTCGAGGTGGATCGCATTGACGGGATGGACCGCTTCGAGACCGCTGCCAGGATCGCTACCCGCACCGCGAAGGAGCTCGGGGCGCCGGCAAAGATCTTCGTGGCAGACGGCACCAACTTCCCAGACGCGTTGGCGGCTGGCGTAGCGGCTGCTAACTCCAAGTCCGTGCTGGTGCTTTCGAATGGTAACCGCCTCCCGAATGCCTCCAACGAGGTGCTGAAGCGTTACAAGTCGGCTCACGTGGTGGCTGCAGGTGGCGCGGCCGCACGAGCGCTGCGCACCGAGGGATACATCGGTGGAATCACGATGACGGTCGTTTCTGGTGGCAACCGTTATGAGACCGCAGCTCGCCTGGCGGGATTCACTGACGGAGCTCAAGTTGTGTACCTAGCCTCAGGACAGAACTTCCCTGACGCTCTTGCGGGCGGTGCTGCGGCAGCAAGCAACAACGCCGTCCTGTTGCTGACCGAAGCCAATAGGTTGCCGGTCGAGACCAAGAAGAAGATCCAGGAAGGCAACTTCAAGCAGGCTAACGTTCTGGGCGGTACCAGCACCGTCAGTAAGAACGTGTTCGACGAGGTCAAGTCCTTGCTGAAGTAACTCCTTCAGCTTTGCGGGCTAAGATCGGCGAAGCTGAAAATCGAGTAGTTGCGGCGACAGAGAGCATAGTTCCTCTCTGTCGCCGCAACTATTCCTTGCGTGTTTTAGAGCGCCAAACTAGGGTTGAGCTCGTAATCCTTCAAAGGTGTAGGAGCCAACATGCCTCTTCCCCCTGTTCCATTCCGACGCGCAGTGGCTGGTCTGGCAGCTGGCGCGCTAGTAGCGGCGGGCCTTGTAGCCGTCGGCACCTCGGCTAATGCAGCTGAGTCGCCCACGGTTGCCTCCTTCACGGAGGCGAAAGATCTCGTCATGCGCTATGCCACCCCCGCCAGGAACTGGGAGCGCGAGTCGCTACCGATCGGAAACGGTGCCGTAGGTGGAAACATCTTCGGTGGTGTCGAGACTGACAAAGTCCAGATGAATGAGAAGACCCTGTGGTCCGGCGGCCCGGGCTGTCAAGGTTACAACTACGGTGTCTGGAATAAGACCGATCGCCCTAACGCCCTCGCCGAAGTGCGCGCCACCATCGACTCCCAGGGCAAGATGGACCCCAACCAGGTGGCCCGTAAGCTCGGGCACGAGCGGATCTGCTACGGCTCCTACACTCAGTTCGGTGAGCTGGTCCTCACCTCGCAGGGTTTGGCAGGTCACACGGATTACGAGCGATCCCTAGACATCCGCAACGGTGTAGCCGCAACCAAGTTCACCGTCAACGGCGTCAAGTACACCCGTGAATACCTGGCCTCCAACGAAGGTAACGTGGTCGCCATTCGTCTGAGCGCGGATCAGCCGGGCAAGATCACCACCACGGCCAGCTTCTCCAACCTGCCCGCAGGCGGCCAGGTGACCACCGTGCAAGGGGAGGACATCTTGCGCCTAGCCGGTGCGCTTACTACCGGCAAGGACCCCAACGGCATGAAGTACGTTGCCGAGGCAAAGGTCATCGCCGATGGTGGAACCACCACCCTGAACGCCAACAGCATTGCGGTAAACGGCGCCAACTCCCTGACCATCCTGTGGACCGCCGGCACCGACTACAAGAACGTCTACCCGAACTACCGGGGTGAGGCCCCCGACGCCCGCGTCCGCCAAACCGTTAACGCCGCCGCCACCACCGGATGGGAAAAGCTCCGCGCCGACCACGTGAAGTCCTTCAGTGACCTGATGGGCCGCGTGAGCCTGGACCTGCAGGGTGCTGACCGCGCCGGTCTGTACACAGATCGCCTGCGTGCAGACTACCGGGGCAAGACTGCGGAGGACCGTGCCCTGGAAGAGCTCTACTTCCAGTTCGGACGCTACCTGCTCATCTCCGCCTCCCGCCCGGGAGACACCGAGGCGCACAAGCTGCCGGCCAACCTGCAGGGCATGTGGAACAACTCCAACAACGCCCCCTGGAGCGCGGACTTCCACCCGAACATCAACATCCAGATGAACTACTGGCCTGCCTACATCACCAACCTGGCTGAGATGGACGAGGCCTATCTGACCTGGATCGACTCCTACCGAGAGCCGGGCCGCCACGCCGCCTCCAGTATGTTCGGTGCCCGCGGCTGGATGCTCAGCAACGAGGTCAACCCCTTCGGCTTCGCCGGCCTGGGCAACTGGGCCACCGCCTTCTGGTTCCCGGAGGCCAACGCCTGGCTGGCCCAGGAGTTCTGGCAGTCCTGGCTGTTCGAAGGCGACCGCGACTTCCTGCGCGACCGCGCCTACCCGATCCTGAAGGAGACCAGCCAGTTCTGGCTGGACATGCTGGTGGAGCGCAACGGCAAGCTGGTCGCCTCCCCGTCCTACTCCCCGGAGCACGGTCCCTTCACCGCCGGCGTGGCCATGACCCAGCAGCTGGTCACCGAGCTCTTCAAGAGCACCAAGGCCGCCGCCACCGAGCTGGGCATTAACGACGACTTCGTGACCGAACTGGACAATGCCTTAACCAAGATCGACCCGGGTATCGCCATCGGTGACGAAGGTCAGATCCTCGAGTGGCCGGATGTATCCATCGACGCCGCCGAGCGGCGCGCCGATCCTAGTCACCGCCACGTCTCCCACCTCTACGCCCTCTTCCCGGGCAACGAGATTAGCGACGCACTCACCCCGGACTTCGCCAACGCGGCCCGCGAGACTCTGCGTCAGCGTGGTGACGGCGGTACCGGTTGGTCCATGGCATGGAAGATCAACTTCTGGGCCCGCCTGTTGGATGGCGACCACGCCCATACCATGGTCACCAACATCATCTCCAACTCCACCCTGCCGAATCTATGGGACAACCATCCGCCCTTCCAGATCGACGGTAACTTTGGTGGCACCGCCGGCATCGCAGAGATGCTGGTCCAGTCCCACGCCGGTGCGATCGACCTGCTCCCCTCCCTGCCCGCCGTCTGGGCTTCGGGCTCCTACGACGGCCTGGTGGCACGGGGCGGACACGAAGTGGGCGTCACTTGGGAGGACAGCGCTGTGCAGCAGGCCCGCCTGAAGGCAGGCCGCGACGGGGCCGTCCGGGTGCGCTCCGCAGACCTCTCCGGACCGGTTCGGGTGTTCGATGTCGACGCCAATGCCGACGTCGCTAACACCAGCACCGGCGACGGCCTGGAGTTCACTGCGGTCAAAGGACACCAGTACGTAATCACCCCGGTGGTGAGTATGGGCGTCTCTGGTACCAACGGCGCCTGGGGCGGCCTGGTCTCCTTGCCGGTCAAGATTGCCGGAGTCCCCGGCTGCGCCACTCTTAGCGTCGAGGCCCCCGAGGGCTTCCAGGTACAGGCTCCGCAGTCTGTGCGCGCTGACGGTGACTTCTCCGTCGCTGTGATCGCCCCGGCAATGCCGCAGACCCCGCCGATCTCGGTGGAACTCAAGGTGAAGCTGAAGGGCGAGGGCTGGGAGATGCAAAAGACCGTTCGGGTGCGCCTGACGGACCCGACTGCCGTGCCGCAGTCCGACATTCGTGTGCTGTCTGCCGACTCCGAGGAGACCACCGGCGAGAACGGGCGCGGATCCAACACGCTGGACGGCAACATCGCTACCTACTGGCACACCAAGTGGTCCGGTGGTGAGGCTCCGCAGCCGCACAACATCGTTTTCGACTTGGGCAAGACGGAGCGGCTGGACAAGCTGTTCTTTGCGCCGCGAGCCACCGCCCCCAACGGTCGTATCAACGGTTATGCGGTCCACGTCTCCGCTGCCAACAACGACGACTGGGTTCAGGTCGCCACCGGCAACTGGCCCAATAACGGAGTTGTGAAGGAGGTGCAGGTGCCGGCCGGAACGGAGGCCCGTTACGTGCGTCTGACCTCCACCAGCGCCTACGGCCCGACCGGCGGTAGCGCCCGTTACACCTCGCTGGCCGAGTTCAACGTTACGCGCCACGTCGATGCTTCCGCTGCGCCGACGTTGCCGCCGCCCGCCGGGGAGCCGTGCCAGCCCGCGCCGTCGGTTACGCCGGAGCCTTCTGTGACTCCGGAGCCGTCGGTTGCCCCCTCCACGCCGACCGACCCCACCGGGCCCGTTGAAATCAAGCGAGTCCAGGGTGCCTCCCGCGTAGACACCGCCATCGCGGTGGCTCGGGAGAACTTCACTGCCCCGAGCACTGTGGTTCTGGCCGACGGTCGTGACTTCGTTGACGCGATCGCAGCGGCGCCTGCGGCCGCCGCGTTGGACGCCCCGCTGTTGTTGACTGTTGGTAGCTCCTTGGAGCAGGACGTGGTGAAGCTGTTGCGCGAGTGGAAGGTGACCAAGGTTGTTGTGGCCGGTGGTCCCAAGTCCGTGTCCAACGCCAAGATTGCCAACTTGCAGGCCATGAACATCACGGCTACGCGTGCGGCTGGGAATGACCGCTTCTCCACTGCGGTCGAGTTGGCCAAGGTAGCCAAGAAGGCCAATGGCCGCGTTGCCAGGGTATTCGTCGCTGACGGCATCAACTTCCCGGATGCCTCATCGGCTTCCGCTGTCGCTGGTCGGCATGACGCCGTAGTAGTCCTCTCGGACAGCGCTCGCTTGCCTAAGGTGACGCGTGAGTTCCTAAACGAGCACCAGTCCGCCCCCGTGGTCGCGGTGGGTGGCGCCGCCGTTCGTGCTTTGGCCGCGCAAGGTTATGTAGCAGGAGGGACTATGGAGGTTTTGAGCGGAGCGAATCGTTACGAGACCGCTGCTCTTGCCGCCAATAAGTACGCCTCCGACGCTCGCATCGTCTTCCTCGCGACTGGGTCTGTTGCAGCAGATGCCCTGTCAGTAGGCGGCGCGGTTGCCCACCGCGACGGTGCACTGTTGTTGACAGAGCCGGCCCGCATGCCGAGGTCCACCAGCGACGAGCTCAAGAGCCGCAGGGACAAGCTGGATGCGGTGCAGATCATCGGCGGCAACCGATCCGTAAGTGCCGGAGTGGAGCGAGAACTCCGCCAGCTGGTCAAGCGCTGATCAACCTGGTGTGGGGCGGGTGGCAATCGCCACCCGGCCCACACTCTTCGTTTGCGGAACACTTGTGTTTCCTGCTCGTCACGCTGGCGAGAGTCCGCTGACGGTTTGGTCCGGCTGTTTCTGCCCAGAACTAGGGGGAGAAAACTAGGCTGTTAGACATGAATCCTGCCGAGTTCGGCGCGTTTGCGTCCTCACGCCACTCTGTGCGTTCCTTCAGGCCGGATCCGGTGGAGCCGGCTGTGCTGGAGGAGATTCTGGAGGGCGCCCGCGCCGCCCCATCTTGGTCTAACACTCGCCCATACCAGCTGGCCGTCGCTACCGGGCAGCAGAAGGAACGCATAGCGCGGCTGTACGAGGCCGAGTTTGATCGGACTCTACCCGTTCAACACAAGAAGTTCGGTGCGGCCGTTCGTTTGGCGCTGAGCGGCAAGCTTCCAGATGGTGACTACAACCCCCTCAAGGAGTATCCCCCGGTCCTCAAGGCCCGTTCTAACAAGTTGGGGGCTGCCTTGTACACACACCTTGGCATCGCGCGGCACGACAGAGCTGGGCGTGATGCTCAGGCCAGAGAGAACTTCAGCGGCTTTGGTGCGCCCGCGCTTGGGTTCGTGTTTGTTCACAAGGGCTTGATGCCCTTCGCTGCCCTCGATGCAGGCCTTATGTTGCAGACCCTCTTCCTCGCCGCTAAGGCCCACGGAGTGGACTCCTGTCCCCTCGGGTCCTTGGCAATATGGCGGAGACCAGTCGATGCGGAGTTCTTGGTTCCCCGCGACTACAAGCTGATCACCGGTTTCGCTTTGGGGTACGCCTCTGACGCCCCCGTAAACGATTTCCGTGCCGAGCGGCCCGCAGTCGAGTTGGTTCCCGCCCGCCACGCGGATTGACGTCCTACGGCGGAACCTTGCATAAACCGCGCGAACTGGCGTGCCTGGTGGTGGGGTCGGCAGGCACGCAGGTGGTGGTGTGGACGGTGCGGATCGACTCCGAGTGCGCGGGATAGACCACCAACCTGTTGCGAGGGGGTGGATAAACGGGCGGTCGCCTCGAGAGGGCGCGCTAGTGGACGACGTCGTCCACCCGCCGCCCGGACGGAGTGGCCCGAACCGAGTGTGGGCGGCGTTTCCCGGCGTGTTTGGATCGGCGCGATCCCATTCCTCCGCGACGTGATTGCAGCAAACCCGTCACCCTCCCCAGCAGGGGCAGGCGCGGACGGCTCAGTCGGCACGGATGCAGCCGGTATCTTGCTTTCAGACAAGAGACTGCCTCTCTCCTTGGTTGTGGGATCCGTATACGGGCGGCCGCCCATCCCCCCCCGCTGCACCCCAGCTGTCAGGGAAAAGGCGTATCCGCGACGCGCGCGGGCATGAAAAAGCCCCGCACTATCTCGGTACGGGGTTCGACTACTCGGAGCGGGTTAGGCGGTCAGGTACTCGGCAGCGAATTCTTCGATCACGTCGTAGGCCGCAGCCAGGGGACGAATGTACTCCACCAGCTCGGGCGGGGCCGCCAGCCCATATTCCACCATACAGCCCACCAGCGCAGCGATCTCGGAGGCTGCCTCGGAGGGCTCCAGCTCCGCGCAACGGACCGCGTCCTCACAGTCATAGCGGGGGAATCCAGCCGCCTCGGCGTACCGCGCCACCACCTTGAGATGGGAGACCCATTCCTCCGGGCTGATCACTTGTCCCCCTCCCTCAGGAAATATGCCGTGATTACCGGGTTTTTGTCACGATAACACTAAATCCGCCTTCTGGGAGGCGGCGGTGACGGCTGTCCCGCGTACGTGAGTCAGGCTGACGCAGGATCTGCGTGACAAGCCCTCACTCGCATGCAAATGCCGAATCTCGGCCCTTACATCCCCGCTGATCATTCCTCCATCGTGATCGCATGGCTCCCTTTTCGACCGTCGCTAGTGGCTCCCTTTTCGACCGTCGTCGACAGCGGGGTCGGCGGTCAGCCAGCCCGGATCACGCCACACCGCCCCGGATCATCCCCGCTAACGCGGGGTCGGCCGGTAGATCCGCTGGCACAACTCGTCGTCTACGGGATCATCCCCGCCTGCGCGGGGTCGACTGGTGTGCCCAGCGGTAGAAGCCGCAGATGACGGGATCATCCCCGCCTGCGCGGGGTCGACGTCATTCATGTCCTCGAAAGTGACAGTTCCCTCGGATCATACCCGCCTGCGCGGGGTCGACTGGTGTGCCCAGCGGTAGAAGCCGCAGATGACGGGATCATCCCCGCCTGCGCGGGGTCGACGTCATTCATGTCCTCGAAAGTGACAGTTCCCTCGGATCATACCCGCCTGCGCGGGGTCGACGGTCACCGAGCAGCTCGCCGCCGCCATCGGCCTGGGATCATCCCCGCCTGCCCGGGGTCGACGATATGCAGCTACTTGGAAAGCTGCACACCCGCGGATCATCCCCGCTCGCGCGGGGTCGGCCGCCCAATGGAGGTGCTGGCGGGTAACCACACGGGATCATCCCCGCTCGCGCGGGGTCGGCATGTGGCCCCAACCGAACTCGGACTGGGCCTTGTGGATCATCCCCGCTCGCGCGGGGTCGGCCGCTCATGGCGGGGCTCCTTTCTGGTGGTGCGGGGATCATCCCCGCTCGCGCGGGGTCGGCTCTGTCGGGAGTGATCTAGGTCACTGTGATAGCGGATCATCCCCGCTCGCGCGGGGTCGGCTTGAGTTGCGTGCGGAGGATGTGGCGGTGTCCCGGGATCATCCCCGCTCGCGCGGGGTCGGTTGGGCGATCCGCTGGTGTTCCCACGCGGCGCTGGGATCATCCCTGCTCGCGCGGGGTCGGCGCCCACACGCTCATTACCGGCAGCGGCGCTGAGGGATCATCCCCGCTCGCGCGGGGTCGGCGTGTGCCTGACCGCCTCCGAGGTGAGCGCCTCAGGATCATCCCCGCTCGCGCGGGGTCGGCAGCGCAGCAATCACCCGCGAACTCACCAGCTTCGGATCATCCC
This sequence comes from Buchananella hordeovulneris, assembly GCA_030529545.1. Lineage (GTDB taxonomy): Bacteria > Actinomycetota > Actinomycetes > Actinomycetales > Actinomycetaceae > Buchananella > Buchananella hordeovulneris_A. Next base: position 10,262 of record JAUMWR010000011.1, on the reverse strand, counting down.
CGCTCGCGCGGGGTCGGCGCGCCGCGACTCAGTAGGGGGTTTCATCGCTTGGGATCATCCCCGCTCGCGCGGGGTCGACCTCGTCCACCGCCTCCTCCACGATTGCCGCGTTGGGATCATCCCCGCTCGCGCGGGGTCGGCTTCGGCACGGGGATAATCCGCAGTTTTCCGCCCGGATCATCCCCGCTCGCGCGGGGTCGGCCTGCTGGCTCTAGCCGGCTTGGCGGCCCCGGCCGGATCATCCCCGCTCGCGCGGGGTCGGCGTTCCGGTCACCGAGCACCCCGCCACCGCCGCGGGATCATCCCCGCTCGCGCGGGGTCGGCAACGAGGCGGACGGCGCGGCCCATGATCCGCACGGATCATCCCCGCTCGCGCGGGGTCGGCCCGGCCTTATCAACGAACGCCGTCAGACCACGCGGATCATCCCCGCTCGCGCGGGGTCGGCTGGCGTGTCGGCGCGCACGCGGGCGGAAGTGCCGGATCATCCCCGCTCGCGCGGGGTCGGCCGCACCCTCACCGGCGTCGCCAACCCCAACTCCGGATCATCCCCGCTTGCGCGGGGTCGGCACGCCGCGCCTCATCCCATCCCCGCCAATGCGTCTGGATCATCCCCGCTCGCGCGGGGTCGGCCTCAAAGCCGAAAACCGCCCCGTCCTAGTCGCGGGATCATCCCCGCTCGCGCGGGGTCGGCTGTCCTCGTCTAGGAGGGTGTAGCGCTGGGTGGGGATCATCCCCGCTCGCGCGGGGTCGGCCGGCCCGGCCTGACGGATTTGGTCGCGGCGGGCGGATCATCCCCGCTCGCGCGGGGTCGGCCCATGATGTTTCCTTTCTAGGCGGTGTTGCCGGGGATCATCCCCGCTCGCGCGGGGTCGGCGCCCGTGAGGACTTGCTCAGACATTGCCGCGAGGGATCATCCCCGCTCGCGCGGGGTCGGCTTGGCGTTTGAGCACGCCGAGCCCGGCACGTTGGGATCATCCCCGCTCGCGCGGGGTCGGCACAATCGGGTCGCTATTCCACGGTTACGGCGGGGGATCATCCCCGCTCGCGCGGGGTCGGCCTACGGCAGCTAGCCGAACGAACCGGCATAAACGGATCATCCCCGCTCGCGCGGGGTCGGCGGCGGCGAGCATGTCGCGGACTACGGGGCGGAGGGATCATCCCCGCTCGCGCGGGGTCGGCGTCAGCAGGGCACGGGTAGCGGCCTCGCGGGCCGGATCATCCCCGCTCGCGCGGGGTCGGCCCATCCAGGACCGCTTTCGCGGTCGGTTGGACGGGATCATCCCCGCTCGCGCGGGGTCGGCGACGGGTTCGTCTCCGGCAACTCCACTTCGTGGGGATCATCCCCGCTCGCGCGGGGTCGGCGAACACCCGCTTGTGCCTGAACAGTGGCACGGGGGATCATCCCCGCTCGCGCGGGGTCGGCGCCATCTCGTGGTCACGGACCTTTTTCTCAGCGGGATCATCCCCGCTCGCGCGGGGTCGGCTGGTTAGTGATCGCGCTTGCGATGGAGGAGAACGGATCATCCCCGCTCGCGCGGGGTCGGCTGGGCAGAAAATAAAATAGGCCGCGCAGACCCCGGATCATCCCCGCTCGCGCGGGGTCGGCGCGGTCATGCTGCGATTCGTCCGGTGGTGGTGAGGGATCATCCCCGCTCGCGCGGGGTCGGCCGCCACATCCATGGCCTCATGGTGCTCAACAACGGATCATCCCCGCTCGCGCGGGGTCGGCACCGAGCCATTAACGGACTGGGCGTACATGCACGGATCATCCCCGCTCGCGCGGGGTCGGCACACCTTGGGCGAGGAACAGCGCAGCAGACGGGGGATCATCCCCGCTCGCGCGGGGTCGGCCTCCACCGGGGCCGGACCAGCAGGCTTAGCCGCGGATCATCCCCGCTCGCGCGGGGTCGGCCCGATAGCCCGCTCTTCTACGGTACCCTCAGCCGGATCATCCCCGCTCGCGCGGGGTCGGCCCTTCCGCTGTAGTCAATGGCGTTGACTAGTTGGGATCATCCCCGCTCGCGCGGGGTCGGCGCCGGGATGAAGGGTGCGCCACCGTTCTTCGGCGGATCATCCCCGCTCGCGCGGGGTCGGCGGCACCTTCGAGGTGCTGGCGGCCAGCGAGGTCGGATCATCCCCGCTCGCGCGGGGTCGGCTTAAGGGCTATGGTCGGGAGAAGGTTCCTGGGCGGATCATCCCCGCTCGCGCGGGGTCGGCCTATTTCAGCACCGCTTGAATGGTCGAGTGACGGGATCATCCCCGCTCGCGCGGGGTCGGCCGCAGCCACCTTGTAACGCGCCCCCGACCTGAGGGATCATCCCCGCTCGCGCGGGGTCGGCACCAGGACACGGAGGTGACCGGTGCGGTCATCGGGATCATCCCCGCTCGCGCGGGGTCGGCCCGCGCGTGCTCTCCGAGCTGATCCGCACCGCGGGATCATCCCCGCTCGCGCGGGGTCGGCCACTAGGCATTACCCAAACTCTGCAAGACATTCGGATCATCCCCGCTCGCGCGGGGTCGGCCCTCGACGTAGAGGTCCTCGCCAGGCTGGAGGAGGATCATCCCCGCTCGCGCGGGGTCGGCCGGAAAACTGCGGATTATCCCCGTGCCGAATGAGGATCATCCCCGCTCGCGCGGGGTCGGCTTCTCAATGGGTACCGACAGGTTGCGCTTACGCGGATCATCCCCGCTCGCGCGGGGTCGGCCGGTACCTCGTAGTCCGAGTTGGTGGCAAGCAGGGATCATCCCCGCTCGCGCGGGGTCGGCCGCCCTCGATTGGCTCACCTGGGCGTTGGCCGCGGATCATCCCCGCTCGCGCGGGGTCGGCAGCAACCATGCCGCCCACCTCCACAGAACCACCGGATCATCCCCGCTCGCGCGGGGTCGGCGACGTGGACTGCAAATCGTCCAAGATCGACGCCGGATCATCCCCGCTCGCGCGGGGTCGGCTGATCCTCCTAAAGTAGGGTGTATCTGGACACGGGATCATCCCCGCTCGCGCGGGGTCGGCCTGAAAGACCAGAAGCTATCAACCGGCAAGCGGGGATCATCCCCGCTCGCGCGGGGTCGGCGACAAGCTCGCCACAGCAACGCACGTGCCGGCCGGATCATCCCCGCTCGCGCGGGGTCGGCGACTCGTGATAGGCCGATAACTGCTTGGGGGGCGGATCATCCCCGCTCGCGCGGGGTCGGCGCGATGGGGATGATGGGCCAGCTGGCCGGCGCGGGATCATCCCCGCTCGCGCGGGGTCGGCATCACGTGCTCCACCTCCGGGCGGAGGTCGGACGGATCATCCCCGCTCGCGCGGGGTCGGCGGTACGACGTCGTTCTTCGCCGGGGCGGTGTTGGGATCATCCCCGCTCGCGCGGGGTCGGCGGGCGGGTGATGGACCTCAAGGAGTGCGGGCTGGGATCATCCCCGCTCGCGCGGGGTCGGCGGGGCCTGGCGGAAGACTTCGACCTTGAACGGCGGATCATCCCCGCTCGCGCGGGGTCGGCATTTAGTGTATTTTTTTTGTTGTATGCGGGTACGGATCATCCCCGCTCGCGCGGGGTCGGCGACTACGTGACCTTGCCGGCGTTCAGCCACGACGGATCATCCCCGCTCGCGCGGGGTCGGCTTGTCCCTTAGGAATTGGTAAGCGCGAGGGTAGGGATCATCCCCGCTCGCGCGGGGTCGGCCCCGGTCAGGTCACCCCCAAGGATTTGGCTGGGGGATCATCCCCGCTCGCGCGGGGTCGGCCTGACGCAGTGATTCGACGTTGGAATAGTTACCGGATCATCCCCGCTCGCGCGGGGTCGGCCCCCTGCCGGGGCAGGGGGCCTATCGGTTTTGGGGATCATCCCCGCTCGCGCGGGGTCGGCTGGTAGAGCCGCTTGCCGGCGGCAGCGACGTCCGGATCATCCCCGCTCGCGCGGGGTCGGCCTGGAGGATTACCTCGACGGGTGGCGTGAGGCGGGATCATCCCCGCTCGCGCGGGGTCGGCCTGCTGGCTCTGGCCGGCTTGGCCGCCCCGGCCGGATCATCCCCGCTCGCGCGGGGTCGGCCATTATCGCTTTGGGTCGCCCGGGTGACTCGCGGGATCATCCCCGCTCGCGCGGGGTCGGCGCGCATGACGCGAGAAGCGGGCGCACAAGCGCCGGATCATCCCCGCTCGCGCGGGGTCGGCCTGCTCGGCCCACTCCGGGGAGCCCTGGAACTCGGATCATCCCCGCTCGCGCGGGGTCGGCAGGTAGGCGAGAAACGCCTTGTGGTTGGACGCAGGATCATCCCCGCTCGCGCGGGGTCGGCGCGCTACTCAAGACCAAGGGCACCGAGCTGTGGGGATCATCCCCGCTCGCGCGGGGTCGGCGCCACCAGGCGCTTTTTGATCACGCCGGCCCCCGGATCATCCCCGCTCGCGCGGGGTCGGCCACGGCGGCGGCCTGGGCGTGGTAATCCCCGGCGGATCATCCCCGCTCGCGCGGGGTCGGCGTCTGGGACCACCGCAGAAACCCGCCGGCTTCGGGATCATCCCCGCTCGCGCGGGGTCGGCGGGCAACCAATTTCAAATACCGGGTACCCCCAGGGATCATCCCCGCTCGCGCGGGGTCGGCTAGTGCTTGTGCCCGGGTGGTAGTGGCTGCGCGGGATCATCCCCGCTCGCGCGGGGTCGGCGGACTGTGGCAGGACTACATGAAGGTAGTCTCGGGATCATCCCCGCTCGCGCGGGGTCGGCACGGCGCCCACGCCCGGGGTGGGGGAGGGGATGGGATCATCCCCGCTCGCGCGGGGTCGGCTGGTCAAAGTGGGGCGAGCATATGGCGCGCCTAGGATCATCCCCGCTCGCGCGGGGTCGGCCTACTCGCGCGGAGGCGGCGGCGCTGCGCGTGGGGATCATCCCCGCTCGCGCGGGGTCGGCTGCCACGCGAGCGGGACTGGAAGCCGGATGCGGGGATCATCCCCGCTCGCGCGGGGTCGGCGTCCTGGAGGCCGTCGAGGATGAGCACGGCCTGGGATCATCCCCGCTCGCGCGGGGTCGGCTGCCAGTGGGTGTTGACCATGCAGGTCAGCGCGGGATCATCCCCGCTCGCGCGGGGTCGGCCAAAGCTCACAAGGCGCTCGGTGACCCGGACGGGGATCATCCCCGCTCGCGCGGGGTCGGCAGTCTCGCCCGAGTCTCGAAAAAGTGTCGAGACGGATCATCCCCGCTCGCGCGGGGTCGGCCGGCTGGCTACGCCCTAGAGGGGCTGCTCAGTGGGATCATCCCCGCTCGCGCGGGGTCGGCCCGGCCTCCCAGTAGAAAATCAGCGCGACGTTCGGATCATCCCCGCTCGCGCGGGGTCGGCGCCTCCAGCTCCACGCTCGTGGAGAGGCGGGGGGGATCATCCCCGCTCGCGCGGGGTCGGCGGATGTTAACCGCGCCGCTGACGTCGCTCTCGCGGATCATCCCCGCTCGCGCGGGGTCGGCACTTGGAAATCCTTGCAATCCCAACAAGCCAAAGCCAAGTGTATAGGATTTTCCTTTACTGCCTACCTAAAGCGCGCTCTGTCGAGTTACGGAACCTGCGCCTTCTGCCAGCCACAGACCAACCTTCTTGGTTTGTTGGGGTACTGCCAGCCAATCTGTTCGGTGACGGTTCAGCCTTGTAATGTTCCAGCAGCACAAGGAATCCCTCAAGATCGGTGGGAATACGTTCGTGTCCCAACGAGGAGACCTCGAACCCCTGTTCGCAGCGGCTAGACCACAGTAAAAGAGCCCTGCCTTGGCCTAGGTTCTGGGCCACGAGCTCCCACACCTGTTCTCGCACCCGTGCGCTGAGATTGCCGACGAATACGCCGGCAGTCAGCTCCATCATCCAGCGAGTCATTGCACCGCGAAGGCCCGCCGGGGCCGCCGACAAAAGTAGGACTACCACCCGCCGGCCTCCTCGTAGTTCTGCCCGCCTGCCAGAACCCGTTGTTGGTAGTCCCACAGAGAGACGACGTTTACAGCGAGATCGGTACGCTCAACGTCACCAAGCAGGGTACGGATGTCCTCAACACAACGTTCTATGATCCGCGCCTCGAAAATCCTGTCCCTGACGCGTCGTCTAACGGTGCCGGTTAGGTCTTGCATCCCCTCAGCGACCACATCGAAGGCGATGGGGATGGACACCTCGGCCTTGTAAAGGTCAGCGATGTCGTAAACGAAAGCACGCTCGTGCCCGGTGTGAACAACCCCCAACCCAGGCGAGCACCCCAGGGCGACTATCACACCATGAACCACCCCGTAGAGTGCAGCGTTTGCTGCGGAGAGCGCCTGGTTGATCGGGTCTGATGCTTCAAAATCGTCTGGCTTGTAGTCCCTGCGATTCCATGGAACACCAGTGCGGCGGGACTCTGCTCGGTAAATTGCCCTGACACGCGCCCCTTCTCGGCCGCGCAATTGCTGCATCGTTAGGCCGCCGACGTCCTCCCCGGCGAATCTCATGCAGTACATGGCGCGCGCCACCCTGAGGCGCTTTTGAGGCGAAGAGACCCGAGCGGCCTGCTCGATCAGAAGATGGCTGGAGGTGGCAAGCGAGCGACCGTGCGCGTAGTAGCGCACACCCCTTTCACCCACCCACACTGCGGTGGCACCACACTCTCCCAGCAGCCCCATTGCCTGGTGACTCACAGTAGTTCCTGGTCCCAAGAGCACCGCTATTAACGAGGCGGCTGGTACCCGGATGGTGCCCTGATCGTTTCTGGCGGTCAGGGCACCATCCTCCCGATGAACCACGCATTGCTCTAGGTAGAGGAAGGAAGAACGATCCTGCACCCTTGGCAGTGCAGTTACCGGAACCGGAAGTAGCCTAGCCACGGTTAGAGTCCGCGAATCTTTGCCAGTGTCAACAGGCCGCACCCATAGGCCTTAGAGCGGCCAAGGCCGTTGATTAGTACGGCCCTGAGCGCATCCACGTCCGAGATACGCAGAGCTCCTTCAAACACCGTCCTGTTAATGGTGACGATATCCCTCCCTCCATCCTCCCGCGCCCGGCGGAACACGGGCTTCTCGCGGTGCATTACCGAGGCGGCCATATCTGGAGCGTCCGGCTCTACTCCAGGAATAGCCAGGAGCTCGAACCCATTTCCTTGCGACCGTGTCGCCAGCCACTCTCGTTGCTGCGCCACGGTCACGTGACCGGCAACCTTTCCCCGTGTGCCTGGCCCCTGGGGGACAGCGCGGGCAGGATTCGCGGTGAGCCGGAATGCCCACTCTTGCCCGTTTTGCAGCTTGTCCAGGAAGGGGCGGTAGTCGAGTGTACGAGCCACTGCGCCGACCGCACCTGCCTCTTCTTCCAGTTGGGAGAACTCCGGCTTCTGCGGGGAAAGCACATAGAGCGAGGTAGCTGAATGGGTTCGATCCACCCGCCAAAGCACTCTTCCCGGAGAACCCTGCCCCGATCCACCTGCTGCCTTGGCTACGACAGCGTGCATCACCTGAGGTGAGCCCAGGAACTTGCGAGCAAGCCTGCGGCGAGGGTCCAGCTCAAGCTTGGATAGGAACATTGCCGGCCTCCTCCACAATAGACATGGGGTCGTGAGGGTCTGCAATCGAGTCCCCGAGCATCACCGTCAGGCGTTCTACCTCACGAAAGCCGTAGTCCCGGTACTCCGGGTCGAACGACACGGGAACGTCTCGCATACTGCGGACATCGCCAACGCTGGTCTCTTGGCTCACGGATTCTTTGTCTATCAAGACCTCAGCGACAAGGGCCCTGTGTCGGCGTATGAACCACGCAGACGCCTGCCATGGTTCAGCCTTTAGGGCGCTGAGTAAATCTCTGTCCCTCAACCCGAGTGAAATCGGGAGGCTGGGAGGGCAGGAGCGTCTGCCCAGGTAAAGCGGGAATTGGGGGCTGCGCACCGCCTCATCTAGGCCGTGCAAAAGCTCCTCCTCTCCCTCGATGCCAGCAAGGAAGGCAGCGTCGGACAAGTAATAGCGCTCAGAGAGGGGCATGGAACCACCCTTGCGATCGTGAGCGGTGTGAAAATCCCTGAGAATCCTGCCGGGCTGGTCTTTGCGGACACCGAATCGAAGCTGCAGCAGGTCTTCCAGTGGATCGGTCCGGCGCCGCCCTAGAGCTGCGGCGAGCATGCCGATGATGCCGCTCTTGGTGGGAGCGAGCTCCGTGCCTCGCACCGTAAAACGTGATTTCACCCCCCAGGACTGCAGAGGGCCTGCTAGGCGCAGGAGCAAAGTGGACATCAGGCAGACTCCTGCTCGCCCAGCAGCGGCGAAACTGCGGCGCGCACCTTGCCCGCCAACTCTGCGAAGCCCACGGGGTCTCCTAGGGCGGCCGTCTCCCCTTGGTCCGCCAGTCCTGCAACGAAGCTCGCTGCGGGGCGGAGCCCGTAAGCGTTTTCGATAGCGGCGGCGTGGCTGGCCAGGCGCTCCACCGAGCGTCCCAGGTATCCTGACGTGGCGTCGGGCTTTACCGGCTCCTCGAAGGCCCCCACCAAAGAGACCGGCTGGTCCGTGCGCACAGAAACGGACACGAGGTGCGGCAAGGTCCGGTTGGCAAAGGTGTTCTGCTTCCCGGTGGGCATCGCGAGGGTAAAGCTGTCGATGAAGGTTTCGAGCGCCCGCAGTGCCGCTTCGGTGCTGCCCAGGTTCTCTTTCAGCATGTCCAGGTTCACCGTCGCATAGCGGTAGATGGTGGCAGAGGCAAACTCCACGGTGCCCATCATTCCGGCTCCGGCGTCCTTTGCCTCGTCCTCGCTCTTCAGCTCCGCCTTCACGTCGTCCACCGCTGTGAAGAAGTCGTGCTCCGTCTCCACCGGGTGAGTGGAAATCGCGTGTGCCACCTGGCAGGCAGCATCGACGTTGAGGTCAGCGTCGTCAGCTACCATGCGACCGAACAGGGCCATGTCTACCGCGTGGTCTTCCTTGAAGATGGCCTTGGCCATCTTCGCGTCAATCTTCTCCTCCTGCTCTTCGGCAGCTACCGCCAGCCGGGCTAAGCGGTCAACTTGAGAGGGGGAGAGGAAGAGAAGGTAGCCGGATTCAGCCGTGGCTTCCTTCTTGTTCTTGGGAGGCTCCACCTTGATCTTGGCCGCCGCGAACACGGCCTTCGCTAGCTCCTCAGCCTTCCCCGCTAGCTCCGGGCTTTGCGCGGCGATACGGGAGGCCACCAGTTCAACTACTCGCTTGGTGCGAATGCCCAGCTCCTGGGGGGCCAACCGCGATTCGAAGAACTGACGGGTGGCCCGCTTCCACGACTGGGAGGACACACGAAGGCGCCTAACACCACCGTAAACAGCGGTCTTGGGTGAGCCGGAATCGTCGCGGTTCACGCACGACGGCGGCAGGTTCTGAAGGATGTGCAAGTCGACGTAGGTGGTCATATCAGTTCTCCAGGTTGTCGGCAGGGGTGTGGGGAGTGGAAGTAGGGGTTGGCTGAGATGGAGGAAGCGCGGCAAATTCGCGAGCCCAGGTCAACCGCATGGCGCTGGCGCCGCCGGGAGTCTGGAATCGAGCCAAATCTCCGGCCAGGAGGGCGTAATCCAGGGCTATGCCCTTAGCGCGCAAAAGCGAGGAAAAGGACTTCAGGTGGTGGCGCAGTTCGGAGATGGTGGCGGAGGTCACCAGCGCGTTGAAACGAGCCCTGAGGGACTCGTTTTCCTCTGCCCCGGTCCCGACCAGCGCACGCGCAGCATGGCCCAAGCCTTGGTCGCGAACGTGCATTGGTTCAGACCGGGACTGCTGATGAACTGCGTAGAGCGTCAGAGCGGTGTGGACCGCGATTTCCTCGCCGGTTGGCTCGTCTCCAGCGCTTGCCGGAACCTCGATAGAAGTTAGGTGCCATATAGCAGGCGCGTCGCCGGGGGTGCTAGGAACCGCTTTGCGTAGTTGTGCCAGCTCAGCCCTCGCGCGCGATTCGTCATGGAGATACCTGCGTTGGAGGCCGCGTTCGCCTTCTAGCACCCTGCTGACTGCGTCCACGGTCTTGTTGGCAAATGGTCTCCTGCTTTTGCGGGGCGGGGGATCGCTCTGAGCCACCGGTACCTGGCCCGGATCGAGGGTGGTCATTCCGTGGTCCTTTCTGTCTCACTGATGGATGAGCTCGCCTGGTCGGGGTACGGGATCCCCTTGCGTAGTGCGGAGCGGAAGAACGCCAGGGCCGTGCCTGCGTCCATGCGGGCTTCGCCGGTTCCTCTGCCAACGAAGGCCGTGGCAGGCAAGGCGGCAGTAAGGTCCAGGCTTTGCCTGCTGGCCTCGCGATGCAAAAGACTGCGCCAGGCATTGCGGGCCTC
>JAUMWR010000010.1:26725-49665 GCA_030529545.1 Buchananella hordeovulneris | reverse complement strand
CCGCCGACGCCCCGCATCTCCTTCTGTGTGAGGATGCACCGTTTTTTCTGACTAGCTAGTGTGAAAGCCGTCCACGCGGCGCTTTTCAGCGTGCCCACACGCGCGCTAGCGCCGCCGGTTCTTCCCTGCGGCGCCGCGCCCTAGCCAGTATCTGCGACGCCGCTCGCTTCCCCCGGAAGGCTCAACGGTGCTACTGAGAACCCTGGGGCGTTACACGCGCCCCTACGCCTGGCAGTTGCTGCTGGTGCTCGTCCTGCAAGCGGCAGTGGTGTGGGCCATGCTTTACGTGCCCACCCTGAACGCCAACATCATCGACAAGGGTGTGGCTGTGGGGGACACGGACTACATCTGGCGCACCGGTGGCTTCATGCTGCTGGTCAGCCTGGGGCAGATCACCGCCTCAGTCCTGGCCACGCTGCTGGGTGCGTACGTGGCAATGGGGGTGGGCCGCGACCTGCGGGCCGACATCTACGGGCAGGTCAGCTCGTTCTCCGCCCGGGAGATCTCTGCCTTTGGCGCGGGCTCCCTGATCACGCGCTCCACCAACGACGTCATGCAGGTACAGACCCTGGTGCTGATGGGCTCAACGATGCTGATGACCGCGCCGCTGATGGCGATCGGCGGCGTGGTGATGGCACTGCGCCAGGACGTCGGCCTCTCCTGGTTGCTGGCGGTCTCTGTCCCGCTGCTCCTGGCGGTACTGGCCCTGCTCATCATGAAGATGGTCCCCTGGTTCGCGGCCTTCCAGGAACGCCAAGACACGCTGAACCGGGTGGTGCGCGAGCAGCTCACCGGCATCCGCGTGATCCGCGCCTTTGCCCGAGAGGAGGTGGAGACCAAGCGCTTTGAGCAGGCCAACCGGGAGCTCTCCCACTACGGCGAGCGGATCGGCCAGCTCTTTGTGCTGCTGTTCCCGGTCTCCATGCTGATCCTGAACGCCACGATCGTGGGCGTGATCTGGTTTGGCGGCATCGAGGTGGACAAGGGCACCACGCAGATCGGCACGCTGTTCGCGTTCATCAGCTACGTCATGCAGATCCTCTTTGGTGTGGTCATGGCCTCCTTCCTGGGTGTTTTGGTGCCGCGCGCCAAGGTCTCCTCTGAGCGCATCGGCGAGGTGCTAGCCACCGACTCCACGCTGCAGGCCCCCGCCAATCCGGTCACCGACCACCCCTACCCTGGCCAGGTGGAGTTCGAGGACGTCACCTTCGGTTACCCGGGTGCCGACGAGCCCGTCCTCAAGGGGATCAGCTTCACCGCCGCCCCGGGCTCCACGGTGGCGATTGTGGGCGCGACCGGCACGGGCAAGACGACGCTGGTTTCCTTGATTCCCCGGTTGGTCGACGTTACCTCCGGCGTGGTGCGAGTTGGCGGCGTGGACGTGCGGGACACCGCCGCCAGTGACCTGGTGGCGCGCGTTTCGCTGCTCCCGCAGCGCCCCTACCTCTTTGGCGGCACCATTGCCTCCAACCTGCGGCTGGGCCGCGCGCAGGCCACCGACGAGGAGTTGTGGGAGGCGCTGGAGATCGCCCAGGCCAAGGACTTCGTGGCGGCCAAGGAGGGAGGCCTGGACGCCAAGATCGCCCAGGGCGGCACCAACGTCTCCGGCGGTCAGCGCCAGCGCCTGGCCATCGCGCGGGCGATCGTGGCCCGCCCCGACGTGTTCGTGTTCGACGACTCCTTCAGCGCCCTGGACCTGCGCACCGATGCGCGCCTGCGCGCCGCCCTGTGGGAGGCGCTGCCCCAGACCACCAAGATCGTGGTGGCGCAGCGCGTCTCCACCATCACGGAGGCCGACCAGATCGTCGTCCTGGAAGAAGGCAAAGTAGTGGGGGCGGGCACCCACCAAGACCTGCTGGAACACAACGAGGTCTACCGCGAAATCGTTGCCTCGCAGCTCGGAGAGGAGGTGGCGCAATGAAGGCCGCACGGAAGAACGCCCCGGTGGCGGAGCTGACCGAAGAGGAAGCCGCCCTCATGGAAAAGGGCCGCCTGGCCGCAGGGAGCAACTGGGACGCCCAGGCCCCCGGCAAGGCCGCCAACTTTGTCCCCTCCTTCAAGCGCATGGTGGGCATTTTGGCCCCGCACAAGGCCCTGGTCATCTGGAGCGTGCTGCTCTCCATCATCTCCACGGCCCTGACCGTCTACGCCCCCAAGGTACTGGGCCAGGCCACCAACTTGATCTTCGAGGGCTTCATCTCCCGCCAGATCCCGCCGGGCGTGACCCAGGAGCAGGTGGTGGAGGGCCTGCGCGCCGCCGGCCAGGACAAGATAGCGGCGATGGCGCAGGCGATGAACCTCACCCCGGGCTTCGGCATCGACTTCGAGGCACTGGCCTGGGTGCTGATCGCGATCCTGGCGATCTACACGGTGGCGGAGGCGCTGGCCTGGCTGCAGGCCGAGCTACTCAACCGCGCCGTCATCCGCGCTATCTATGCGCTGCGTGAGCAGGTGGAGGCCAAGATTCACCGCCTGCCGCTGTCCTACTTTGACAAGACGCCGCGCGGCGAGCTGCTCTCCCGCCTGACCAACGACACGGACAACATCGCGGTCACGCTGCAGCAGCACCTGTCCGGCGCCATCGCCCAGATCCTGACGGTGGTGGGCGTGCTGGGCATGATGTTCGTGCTCTCGTGGAAGCTGGCGTTGGTCTCCATGATCGCCCTGCCACTGTTTGCCGTCATCTTTGGCGTGATCGGCCCGCGCTCCCAGGCGGCCTTCAAGCAGCAGTGGCTCAAGACCGGCCAGGTAAACACGCGCATGGAGGAGTCATTCTCCGGCCACGACCTGGTGCACATTTTTGGCCGCCGCGAGGCCCTGCGCCAGGAGTTTGCCAACGACAACGAAGAGCTGTTCAGGGCCTCCTTCAAGGCTCAGTTCCTCTCCGGCATGATGATGCCCGCCATGCGGTTCGTTGGCTCTGTCACCTACGTCGCTGTGGCCGTGCTGGGGGCCCTGATGGTCTCCGGCGGCTCCCTCACCCTGGGTGACGTGCAGGCCTTCATTCAGTACTCCCAGATGTACCGCGACCCCCTGGCGCAGCTAGGCGCGATGGCCGCCGCCGTGCAGTCGGGCGTGGCCAGCGCGGAGCGCATCTTTGAGTTCCTGGACGAGCCGGAGGAGGAGCAGGACGGCGAGCACGCCCCGGCGCTCGCGGCCGGCGACGGCACCATCGTCTTCGACTCCGTCTCCTTCAGTTACACCGAGGACACCGAGCTGATCCGGGACCTCACCTTCACGGTCAAGCCCGGGCAGACCGTGGCGATCGTGGGGCCCACCGGCGCGGGCAAGACCACCCTCATCAACCTGGTGCAGCGCTTCTACGAGCTGGACGGCGGGCAGATCCTGCTCAACGGCCAAAACATCGCCGCCCTGCGCCGGCAGGACGTGCGCGGCCGCACCGGCATGGTGCTGCAGGACCCGTGGCTGTTCCAGGGCTCGATCCTGGAGAACATCCGCTACGGCCGCCACGACGCCACGGACGCGGAGGTAATCGAGGCCGCCAAGGCTGCCTACGTGGACCGCTTTGTGCACGCCCTGCCCGCCGGCTACGAGACGCTGCTGGAGGAGGACGCCGCCAACGTGAGCGCCGGTGAGCGCCAGCTCATCACCATTGCGCGTGCGTTCGTGGCCCGCCCCGACCTGCTGATTTTAGACGAGGCCACTTCCTTCGTGGATACCCGCACCGAGCTGTTGGTGCAAAAAGCGATGACGGCACTGCGGCAAGGCCGCACTTCGTTCGTGATCGCCCACCGGCTTTCCACTATCCGCGACGCGGACCTGATCCTGGTGATGGAGAACGGGCAGATCGTGGAGCAGGGTAACCACGCCCAACTCTTGGCGGTCGACGGCGCCTACGCCCGCCTTTACGCCGCCCAATTTGAGGGAGCATTAGTGGACGACGCTGCCGCCGGCATGCCGGGAGAGTAGGCCGGCGCGCGGTGCGGCGCGGCTACTAGGGGCGGTACGGCGGCGACGTCGTACCGCCCCAGCGCTGTTATTGGGCTAGCTGGTATCAGGCGATAGCTATCGCAAGTAGCTAAGGTTTTGGGACGTACCTTGTCAGGTGCGGTCAATAACGCATCATCTCAACGTGGAGAAAGATGACATGAGACGCATACTTGCCAAAGTTGCGGCTGGCGCAACTATCGTGGTCGCCGCAACGCTGGGAGTCCTGCCTGCGGTGACGGGGTTGGGAATCGAGGTGGCTGCGGCCGCCCCGCGTCTCCCGGCCACGATCCCTGCCCTGACCGGTTGGCAGGCATCCTCCGGTGAATGGACAGCCACCGCCCAGACCGTGGTGGTCCGTCCCGCCGCAATGCAGACTGGCGCACAGCTGCTGGTGGATGAGCTGGGTGTCTACACGGGCGGTCAGATCGCGGTCGCGGAGAGCTCTACGGCCCCCAACACCATCAAGCTGGTGGTGGACCCCTCTCGGCGGGACCAGCTCAAGGAGGAGGGCTACGAGCTCAAGATCGAGGCCAGCGGCGTCACCATCACCGGTGCCACCACCAGCGGCGCGTTCTGGGGCACCCGCACCCTGTCCCAGATGCTGCGTCAGCAACTAGGCCTCCCTGCCGGGATGGTGGTGGACGTACCAAAATACGCTGAGCGGGCCGTTACTCTGTGCGCCTGCCAGATCAATATCGCCCCGGAGTGGATTGACCGCTTCCTGAACGAGATGGCTGACCTCAAGCTCAACCAGATCCTGCTGGAGATGAAGCTAAAGTCGGAGAAGTACCCGGAGGCCAACACCTGGTCCTACTACACCCGCGAGGACGTTGCCAGCCTAGTGGCCAAGGCGGACGCCTACGGCATCGACGTCATCCCAGAGATCAACTCTCCCGGCCACATGAACGTGTGGCTGGAGAACAAGCCGGAGCTACAGCTGGTCAACAACGCCGGTAGGAGGTCCGCTGACCAGCTGGACATCTCCAATCCGGCGGCCGTGAAGTTCTACACCGACCTGATCGACGAGTACGACGGCGTGTTCACTACCGACTTCTGGCACATGGGCGCCGACGAGTACATGATGGGCACCAACTTCGGTAACTTCAACGCGCTAACCGCTTGGGCCAAGCAGACCTACGGCTCGGCCGCTACCATTGGGGACGCCTTCATCGGGTTCATCAACCACGTCAACGCGCACGTCAAGGCCAAGGGCAAGAAGTTGCGCATGTGGAACGACGGCTACATCGACACCTCCGTGGTGAAGCTGGACAAGGACGTAGTCATCGAGTTCTGGCTGGGGACCGGGCGTAACGTGCGCGCTGTGGCCGCCGAGGGCTACAAGCTGCAAAATGCCCACCTGGACCTGTACTACTCGCGTGGCGCCCCGACCGCCTACAAGATCCAGCGGCTGGGCCCCGGCGCCTTGTACAACCGGTGGAACGTGGGCATCTTCCCCGGCGGCTCCTTGCCCGAAGACCATGAGGCCATCCTGGGGGCCAAGCTCTCCATCTGGCCCGACTCCGGTACCCGCCAGACGGAGAACGAGGTAGAAGCAGAGGTGCACGACGGCATGCGCTACGCCGCCCAAATGTTCTGGGCAGGCCGCACCCCGGCCTCCGACCCGACTTGGGACGACTTCAAGACCAACCGCGTGGCCAAGATCGAGCGCTCCCCGCTGTGGGAGAACCGTGACACGGCCCCCGTTGCTCCGGGTTCCTACACCATCACTGCCCCCTCCGGGGCGGGACTGCGCGTGGGCGACGCCCTCACCACCGGTAACTCCGACAGCTGGACCCTGACCGCCACCCCGGACGGCTACTTCCAAGTCAAGAGCAGCGACGCCGACCGCTGCATCGGCGTGTGGAGCGGCGACAAGCATCTGGCCACTGTCACCCAGGTGGGTGCGGCCGTGGAGGCGCGCGCCTGCGCCGACGTCAGCTACGAGTGGAACCCCGGCGATGGGCAGGGCAACTACGAGCTGCGCAACCCGCAGAAGTGGGAGTTCATCCCGGTGGATAAGGCGGCTGGCAAGTACCAGCTGCGCAATGCCGTCACCCTGCAGTACTTGACCGAGGCCACCGGCTCCGAGCCGAACCACGTGGACTTCAAGGCCGACGGTTCGCGCCGTCCCGCTGCAGGTGCCCTGGTGCAGTTGCCGCGCGACGTGAACGTGGAGCAGTCCGACGTCTTCACCCTGGTGCGCGACGCCCGCTCCTTCTCCGGCGTGGCCGCCGCCTCCCAGGACACCGTGTTCCCGGCCGCTGCCGTGCAGGACGGGATCGACGATAAGGGTGAGGCCACAGTCACCGTGACGGTGACCAACACCGGCTTGGAGCCGCTCAACGACGTCAAGGTGCTGGCCCCCGTGGTTCCCGGCTTCGCCTTCGACACCGCTGAGCAGACGATCGCCTCCATCGCCGCGAACGGCACCGGCGCGGCCACCTTCAAGGTCCGCTCCACCTGGCGCCTGGGACAGAAGAACCTGAGCTTCACCATCAAGTCCGGTGAGCAGGAGCGCACCGCCTCCGTCGCCCTGCTGGGCACGTGTGGCCCATCCTTCCGACCAGTCGCGTCCGCAGCTGACTCCGAGGAGCTCAACGGTGAGGGCAGCGTAAACGGCCGCAAGGGCGCCGCCACCGACGGTCGCCTGGACACCTTCTGGCACACCCGCTGGCTGGGGGCGAAGCCGAACTTCCCGCACTGGATCGAAGTGGACCTGGGCCAGGTGCGCCAGGTTTGTGGCTACGTCTACGTGCCGCGCTCCGGTTCCACCCCCAACGGGCGTGTGAAGGACTTCGAGCTGTGGGCCTATGACGTCCAGAACAGCGGGGCTGCCGACATGGTGAAGGACGGCTCGTTGCCCAACAGCACTGATCCGTTCATTATCCCCCTGGATGGGATCTCCACCCGCTACCTGCAGTTCGTTGGCCGTAACGCCCAGCCCACGGTGACCGACCCGCACGTCATGTCTGCTGCCGAGATTTGGGTGACGCTGGGCACCCTGCCCGCGCAGCCCACGCTGGTCACCCCGCCTGTCGTCACCTTCGACGACGCCAGCCTGAAGTACACCATTCCCGCCCTGGAGGGCGTGGAGTACGTGGTGGATGGCGCCGTGGTCGCCGCCGGTGAGGTGGCCGCCACGCCGGGCCAGGAAGTCACCGTCACTGCCCGTCCCAAGGCAAGCCACGACTTCAACGACGACGTGACCCGCTCCTGGAGCCACAAGTTCGTCGCCACGATCACGCCGCAGGCGGTCAGCTTCGACGACGCGGCGATGACCTACACGGTGCCAAACCAGGCCGGGGTGCAGTACAAGTACGGTGCCTCCGTGGTGGCGCCCGGCACCTACACCGCCAAGGCCGGCGAGACCGTGGTGGTGGAGGCCCTGGTGGTCGATTCCAACGCCTACCGCTTTGCGGAGGGGGCGGTGACCAACTGGACCCACACCTTCCCGGCCTCCCCGGGCACGCCCACGCCGCCGCCGGTGGCCAGCACCGTGGTGCGCATCGGCGGAATCAGCCGCGTGGACACCGCCATCAAGGTGGCCCAGAGCATGGGGCCGCGTACCAAGGCGGTCTTGGCCAGTGGCACGGTGTTCGCCGACGCGCTGGCGGCCGGCCCGCTGGCTAACGTGCTGGACGCCCCGGTCTACCTGACCGGCGGCAAGAGCCTGGAGCCGACCGTCCTGGCAGCTCTGCAGGCGCAGGGGGTGCGGGAAGTGACTATTGCCGGTGGCCCGTCTGCCGTCTCTCCTGCAGCAGAGACCGCGCTGACCAAGGCCGGCCTCACTGTCACTCGCGTGGCCGGTGTGGACCGCTACGACACTTCCGTGCGGCTGGCCCAGCAGGCGATTGCCAAGAATGGCAAGCCGATTGAGCGGGTGTTTGTCACCGACGGCAACAACTTCCCCGACGCGTTGGCTACCGGGGCCGTCTCTACGCAGGCCGCCAGTGTCACGGTGCTGACCCGAGGCGGGGCGATGCCGGGCAAGGTGAAGGACTTCCTGGCCTCCTTCCCGGGCAAGGTGGTCGTGGCCGGCGGCGCGGCGGACAAGGCCGCCAAGGCCAGCGGCGTGAAGGTGGACCAGCGCCTGGTTGGTGCCGACCGCTTCGCCACCTCCCTGCAGATCGCGCGCGCCTTCCCCGGCCAGGGCACGATTGTGCTGGCCACGGGTAGCTCGTTTGCGGACTCCCTGCCCGGTGGCGTGCTGTCTGCCGAGCGTGGCGGCGTGCTGCTGCTGACCACCCCGACCCGCCTGCCGGTGGACGTGGTGGACTACGTGCGCACCGCCAAGCGTCCGGTTAGCGCCGTGATCCTGGGTGGACCTAAGAGCGTCTCTGTGGGGGTGGAGAACGCCCTGCAGGCGCTGCTGAAGTAGCCCACTTCAACCAGCTGGGGGCGGTGGAGCACGCGCTGATGCGTGCCCCACCGCCCCCGGCCCCGTTTTGGGGTGGACAATGCTGCCTGTGAAACCCGTTGAGCTGGCAGACCTAGCCGTCCCCACCGCCCCGCCACGTAGCACGCCCAGCGGCGGGCGGTGAGCCGGGCAGCGAAGCGGTCACCGCGCCGGCGCCCCGCGCACAAGCTTCCGGACGATGGGATCTCGCACAAGGGGGTGAGCCGCACGTGCCCACCATCGCCATCGCCTGCGAATACGACGCCCCTGCCGGAGATAGGCCACGCCTGCGGCCACAACGTCATGTCCGCCACCGCCGTGGGCGCGTTCTTGGCCCTGGCCGCGCTGAAGGAAGCGCACGGCCAGGAGGCGGTACCGGGCAACGTCGTCCTCGTAGGCACCCCCGGCGGAGGAGGGCGGCACCGGCAAGGAGGTGCTTATCCGCGCGGGCGTGTTCGCCGGCATCGACGTGGCTGTCATGACGCACTCCTACGGCTACGACCTGGCCGACCAGCTCTGGCTCGGCTGCCGCCGCCTCACCCTGACCTTCACGGGCGTCTCCGCCCACGCCTTCTCCCAGCCGCACATGGCCCGCAACGCGCTCGATGCCGCCGCGCTGGCCTACCAGGGCATGGGGATGCTGCGCCAGCACATGGACCCCGTAGAGCAAGCCCACGTCATCATGGCCGTCTTCAGCCGCTCGGCCCACCAGGAATTGGCGGCCGAAAAACACGCCCAGCGCATGGACCAGGCGCCGGCGGGAACGTCGGCCACCAACGAGGAAATCACGCGCCTGGCCCGCCGCGTCCTGCCCGGCCTCTTGGCCGCCATGGTGCAAACCGCCTGAGGAGACGCGCGCTGCTTTTGCGGGGCAATTAGAGTGCCGAGGCGGCGGCTGGGCGGTAGTGTCTGAACTAGAAAACCCTGCCCGTCGGCGCCCACCCCACGTGTGCGCGAAGGCAGGATGGTGAGGCAAACGCCGAAAGGAAGAGGCAAGTGGGAGAGAAGCTCAAGCTCGTGGAAGCCGTGCAGGCCATCAACTGGAACCGACTCCAAGACGAAAAGGACCTGGAGGTCTGGGACCGCCTCACCGGTAACTTCTGGTTGCCGGAGAAGGTGCCGCTGTCCAACGACATCCAGTCCTGGCACACGCTGACCCCCCAAGAGCAGGAGATGACCACCCGCGTCTTCACCGGCCTGACCCTGCTGGACACCGTCCAGGGCACCGTCGGCGCGATCTCCCTCATCCCGGACGCCCGCACCCCGCACGAGGAGGCGGTGCTCACCAACATCGCGTTCATGGAGTCGGTGCACGCCCGCTCCTACTCCTCCATCTTCTCCACCCTCATCTCCACCAAGGAAATCGACGACGCCTTCCGCTGGAGCGAGGAGAACCCCAACCTGCAGCGCAAGGCCGAGATCATCCTGAGCTACTACCGCGGCGACGACCCGGAGAAGCGCAAGGTTGCCTCCACCATGCTGGAGTCCTTCCTTTTCTACTCCGGCTTCTACGCCCCCATGTACTGGTCCGCCCACGCCAAGCTGACCAACACGGCCGACCTGATCCGCCTGATCATCCGCGATGAGGCCGTCCACGGCTACTACATCGGCTACAAGTACCAGCTCGCCGTGCGCGAGGCCTCCACGCAGCGCCAGCAGGAGCTCAAGGACTACACCTTCGAGCTGCTCATGGAACTGTACGAGAACGAGGAGCAGTACACCGAGGATCTCTACGACCCGCTGGGGCTGACCGAGGACGTCAAGAAGTTCCTGCGCTACAACGCCAACAAGGCCCTGATGAACCTGGGCTATGAGGCGTTGTTCCCCAAGGACAGCGTGGACGTCAACCCGGCCATCCTGGCCGCCCTCTCCCCGAACGCGGACGAGAACCACGACTTCTTCAGTGGCTCCGGCTCCTCCTACGTCATCGGTAAGGCGGAGGCCACGCAGGACGAGGACTGGGAGTTTTAGTCATGTCTAAGCGACGCGGCTCTGTGGCCGGTGCGAAGGTGGCCCTGATGACTGGGGCCGTGCTAGCCCTCGGACTGTCTTTGACGGTGCCGGCGGCGCTGGCTGACGAGCCGGCGCCCGCCCCCTCCGCCGGGGCAGTGGACGACGCTCCCGCCAGCCCAGCCCACGCTGCGACCGACGGCGCAGAGGCCGGCGACGGTCCAGGTGGTAGCGAGCCGCCTGCGGCGAATCCCTCCGAGCAGCCCGGCGGCAACTCGGGCGGTGACGACCAGGGCGGGGCGCAGCCGTCGAGCCCAGCGCTGCCCTCCCCGAGCGCCAGCCAGGATAGCGCCGGGAGGGAACCCGGGCAGGGGAGCGCCGCGCCGGCCGCTCCCGGCGCCGCTACCCACGGGGCGGGCACGCCCGGCACCGCGCCGGGCAACAGTTCCGCACCCGGGCCGAGCTCCGGGCAGCAGGCCCCCCTCTACCCGTCCAGCGAGCAGGACCCGGGGGCTGGCTTGGTGCTCCCCACCTCCACCTTTGGGTACAAGCCGAATTTCGCTTTCGACAAGAACCTGCTCATCACTGACTCGCTGTTCTTCAACGGTGGCGACATGACCATCCCGGAGATCCGCGCGTTCCTGGCGGAAAAGGGCAAGTCCTGCAAGTCCACCCCGTTCGGCGTGTGCCTGAAGGACTACAAGATCACCACCTACAGCGAGCCGGCCTCCGCAGCCTGCCCGGTGCCCTACCGTGGGGTAAAGAACGAGGACGTGGCTTCGATCCTCTACCACACCTCTCTCTCCTGCAACGTCTCCGTTAAGGCCCTCTTGGTGACCCTGGAGAAGGAGCAAGGACTGGTTACGGCCGCCAATCCGCCGGCGCCCTGGCGCTACAAGACGGCGATGGGCTTTGGCTGCCCCGACGGCGCGCCGTGCGATTCCCAGTACCACGGGCTGGCCAACCAGCTCTTCCTGGCTGCCCAGCAGTTCCAGATCTACCGGTTGAGGCCGCACAAGTTCAACTTCGCCAAGGGACGCGAGAGCTCGATCGACTACCAGGCCCTGGACAAGAGCTGCGGCAGCACCAAGGTCACCCCGCGCAGTGCCGCCACGGCGGGCCTTTACAACTACACCCCCTACACCCCCAACCGGGCCGCCCTGGCGGTGGGTTCCTGGCAGACGGGGGACAGGTGCTCCACCTACGGCAACCGCAACTTTGTTTACTTCTACGACGAGTGGTTCGGTGACCCGCGCCAAGAGGCCAAGGACAAGCCGCTCCTGCCGCCGGGGCCGGGCGTGAAGACCGCACGCGCCGGAGGCACCGACCGCTTCAACACCTCGCTGGCCGTCTCCGCTGCCGCCTACCCGAAGCCGGGCGTGGCTACTACCGCCTACGTCACCCGTGGCGACGTCGTAGCCGACGCCCTGGTGGCAGGCTCCATGACCGACGGACCGGTGCTCCTGGCCCCGGCCGGGGTGAACAAGCCCTCCCGCGAGTTGGTGGCAGAGATCAAGCGTCTGGGCGTGCGCAACGTCGTCCTGGTGGGCGGCGAGCAGGGCCTGACCGGCGAGTTTGAGCAAAAGCTGGCGGCCGCCACCGGTAAGACCGTCATGCGCGCCAGCGGCGAAGACCGGATCGAAACCGCAGTTTCGCTCTCCCGCCTGCGCTTTGCCGGCAAGGCGAGCACCGTCTACCTGGCGGATGCCTTCGGCCCCACCGGAGAGGGCTCTCCGGACGCGGTGGCCGGCGCGGTGCTGGTAGACGGCCCGGTGCTCCTAGTCCCCAACGCCGGCGACAAGCGCGAGTTGATTGAGCGGGAGATCATCCGGGTGGGCGCCAAGAAGGTGGTTGCCCTGGGCGGGCAGAGCGCGATCCCGGATAAGGTCCTGGCCTACTATGCCTCCGGTCGCGCCAGCATCCGCTTGGCCGGAGACTCGCGGTTTAGCACGGCGGTGGCCATCGCCACCTACGCGGTGGGCACCCTGCGCATCCCTGCGGAGACCGCCTACCTGGTCAACAACAACTCCCTGGTGGACGCCGTGGTGGCGGGCTCCTACTCCCGTGGGCCCATCCTGCTCACGCACGGCCAGGCCCTGTCTGGCGATACCGGCGCCTACCTCAAGAAGCTCAAGCCGGGGACCGTGACCGGCGTGGGCGGAGTCAGCGCCGTCAGCGACATCACGCTGGCTTGGGCCGCCTACTTCGCCAAGTAACCCGCCGCTGTTTGTGCCCGACGCCTTCGACGCCGGGCACAAACAGCGGCCCTGGAAAGCCTCGAAAGGAACGAGATGGCCAACGCCCCGCGCGTGCTGATGGTTTGTACCGGAAACATCTGCCGCTCCGCGATGGCGGAGATGGTGCTCGGGTTGCGCGCCGCCCAGCGTGACGTAGCGGTCGAGGTGACCAGCGCCGGCATCTCTAACGAGGAGCAAGGACGCCCCATGGACCGCCGGGCCGTGCGAGTGCTGGCGGAGAACGGGGTGCCCAGCGGGCCACGGGAGGCGGCTCACCGCGTCACCGACACCGAGCTGGCCGCCCAAGACCTGATCCTGGCCATGACCGCCCAGCACTACCGCGTGCTGCGCTCTCGGGCGGGTGCCGCTGGCATCGCGCTGCTAGGGGAGCAGGAGGCGGCGGCCGCGCGAGCGCGCGGCGAGCAGGTCCGGGAACTGCGCATGTTCCGCGAGTTCGAGCCGGGCGCCCCCAGCGGGCCGATTGCGGTGAAGGCGGCGCGGGAGCGCGGCGAACTGGACGTGCCGGACCCCTGGTACGGCAACCACAGCGACTTCGTGGAGACCCTGGAGACGGTGGAGGCGGCGGTCCCCGCCCTGCTGGAGCACATCCGCTCCCTCCGGTCCGAGCGCTAGCCGCGCTCCTCCCAGACGATCAGGAAACGCCTGTCCGGGCGCGGGCTGCACCGCGCGCAAGAGACCGGGCGGGGGGAGGGGCGGCGGTGGCGGTGCACCTCGTGCCCGTTGGGACAGCGCCCCACCCACCGGCCAGGCACCGCAGGTAGGTGGGCGGGCAGTCGCGCCCGCCCGGTAGCGCCGAGCTGGCGCGCCTTGGCCCGCCAAACGACGTCGTGGCCGTGCCGATCGCCGACCAGGGCGTGGGCGATCTCGTGGAGGATGGTCTCTTGAACGTCGTCCACCGAGAACAACTCCATCAGCGCGCGGGAGAGGGAAATGGTGCGGCGAGAGGAGGAGCACGCCCCGGCCCGCTTACGCGCCCGGTCGAACTTGAAGTGCCAGTCACCCAGGCCGTGTTGGGACATCAGCCTCCGCGCCATCTCCTCGACCTCGCCAAGTTCCACGTCCACCTCCGCTGCGCAACCCCCACATGCTAAACGCCCACCTGCCGCCAGGCCGGCGTGACCAGCCGGGCGGCCGCCAGCTCCCGCGCAGCGGACCGGACGGCACGAAGCAGGGGAAGAGGACACGATTTGAACACCCCTGCCGAATAGCGCAAAAACTGACCTAGTCTTTACCCGATACCTCCTTCTTCTTGCCAAAGGAGCTGTGGCAATGACCTTCGTGGAGTCCTATCCGATTCTGTCCGTGCTTCCACCGCTGGTGGCGATCATCCTGGTGATAGCGACTAAGAAGGTCCTGCCCTCGCTCGGGGCGGGCGTCGGCCTGGCTGCGCTGCTGCAGGCTAACGCCCACCCGCTGTCGACCGGAAAGCTCCTCTGGGAGGCGTTCGCTGGCATCTTCTGGGACTTCGAGACGGGCGAACCCAACTACTACTACATTTTCATCCTGCTTTTCCTGCTCATTCTGGGGGTCATCACTTCCCTGGTAATGATGGCTGGTGGCACCTACGCCTTCGCGGAGTGGGCAATGCAGCGCATCAAGACCCGCCGCGGCGCGCAGTTCTTGGCCGCGATTCTGGGCATGCTCATCTTCATCGACGACTACTTCAATGCCCTTGCGGTCGGGCAGGTGGGGCGGCCCATCACTGATCGCCGCCACGTGTCCCGTGCCAAGCTGGCCTACCTGATTGACTCCACCTCAGCACCGGTGGCGGTCTTGGCGCCGTTCTCCTCCTGGGGGGCCTCCATCATCGGCACTATGACCCCGATCGTGGCGGCCACCGGGCTGACGGTGACGGGGGCCGAGGCCTTCGTGCGTGCGGCGGGCATGAACTACTACGCGATCGGCGCGATCGTGTTCATCTGGTTCGTGGTCTCCTGGGGGATCGACTTTGGCCCGATGCGCAAGGAGGAGGTGCGCGCCGTGCGGGAGAAGCAGCCCTTCGACCCGGACTCTGCGGTGCCCGGCCAGCTCACCGAAGACCTGCCCCGCCACGAGCCTGGTGCCCGCCGGGCGTTGATCGTGCCCTTCTTCCTCCTCGTGTTCGGCGTGATCGGCGCGATGATGTGGACTGGCCAGCAGGCGGCCAAGTCGTGGGCTCCGCTGGACATACTGGCCAACACCGACGTGTCGCTGTCGCTGATCGTGGGCGGTTGCGTGGGACTGGCGGCGGCGCTCTACTACTACCTGCGCTACACGCGCGGCAACCCGGACTTTGGGGGCAAGGTCCTGGCTAAGGGCGCGGCGAGTGGCGCCGGCTCGATGCTGCCGGCCATCTACATCCTGCTACTTGCTTGGATGCTGGGAGCACTGATCAAGGCCCTCGGTACCGGCGACTATCTCGGTTCACTGGTTGCCAGCGCCCACATTGCCCCCATTTGGCTGGTTCCCCTCATGTTTGTGGTCGCTGCAGGCATGGCGTTCTCTACCGGGACCTCGTGGGGCTCCTTCGGTATCTTGCTGCCGTTGGCCGGCGAGATGCTAGCTGCCGTGCCCGGTGGTGAAGAGGTGTTGCTGGCAGCCTTCGGTGCGGTGCTAGCCGGTGCGGTGTTTGGTGACCACTGCTCTCCGATCTCTGACACGACGATCCTCAGCTCCACCGGCGCGGCCTGCAATCTCACCACTCACGTCAACACCCAGCTGCCCTACGCGGGCGCGGTGGCCGGTGCCTCCCTACTGGGCTACATCGCCTACGCCGTGACGGTGAACGCCTGGATTGGTCTGGGCGTGACGCTGCTGGCGGTGGTCGGCTTCAGTGTGGTGTCCCGCTCCAAGTGGCCCCCCCTCTCCACTGAGGTGTGACCGCCCCACGTTGATGCGCGGCCCTGGCTCTCTTGCCGGGGCCGCGCGTTTTTGCCCCGTGGTGGACGACGTCACCGCCGCTCGCCCCCACGGCGCGCCGCCGCGCGCCCGGCCGGGGCGGTGGCACGCGGAGCATCAGTTGCCTTCACTGCATCCTCAGTGAATAGAGTGACGCCGTCACCGAATGAAGTGATGGCCTCACTGAAGAAATCTGGCTCATCAGTGAATGAAACTGGCCCATCACTCTATTGAGTGACGCCTTCAGTGAAGATATGCTCCGAACATGAATGACACGCAGGACCAAGAACTCGCGGCGACTATTGCGCGGCTACGCCTGCTCGGTGCAGAGCCACAAAGGGTGGAGGTAAAGGCGGCCGAGAAGGGCTTGGGTAGTTCGGTGTGGGAGAGCGTCTCGGCCTTCGCGAACACGGCGGGCGGCACGCTAATTCTGGGGCTGGACGAGTCGGTTGGTTTCGCGCCGGTGAAGGGATTCCAGGCATCTAAGCGACTCCAGTCCCTTCACAGCGGTCTGGCGGAAGGAGAGGGACAAAAGGTCAGTCCCATCCCGCTCGTGCGAGCGGACATCTTCCCTTTCGAGGGCGAAAGCCTGGTGGTGGCGGAGGTGTCCCCACTCAACTACGAGACCAGTGAGAGTCCCGGTCCTTGTTACGTGATGAGCAAGGGGAAGGAGAACGGCTCGTTCAAGAGGGTGGGCAACCAGGATCGTTTGCTTACCCGCAACGAGATCTTCGCCGTTTCTAGCAAGTGGACCGAGCAACGGTATGACTCCAAGCCAGTTGCTGCTGCGACGGTGGATGATCTGGACCGCAGAAGTATCAGGCAGTCGATCGAGCGCATCGAAACGAGTGGATCGCGGATGCTATTCGGTGCCGAAACCGAAGAGCAGGTACTGCGGCGGATGGGAGTGCTGGATCGCGACGGCAAGGTGACCACGGCAGGCTACTTAACCTTTGGGCAGTATCCGCAGCAGGAATTCCCCCAGCTCGTGATAGACGTGACGGTGCACCCCGGAGTTAGAAAGAGCATGGATGCGCAGACGCGCTTCCTGGATCGCCAAGTCTGCGATGGCCCAATTCCGTTCATGATCGACGATGCATTGAAGCGAATCCTGCTCAATCTGAAGGTGCGGCGGGAGATGAAGGGCGCGGAGGGCCTGGATGTGCCGGAGATCCCCGTGGAGGTTCTCCGTGAGGCCGTTACCAACGCCGTTATGCACAGGGACTACTCCGAGTACAGCACTGGGACGCCTGTCTCGGTAGATCTGTATCCGGATCGCATCGAGATTTTTAACCCGGGCAGTCTGTGGGGCGGTATCACCCCCTCAAACATCTTCGACGGCAGGAAGGCCGAGCGGAACCAGACGTTGAGCAGGTTGCTGCGGGGGGTCCCCATGCCCGGGGGGCAGGGGTCTATGGTGGAAGCCCAAGGCAGTGGGGTGCCGCGCATCTTGCAGGCCCTGGAGCAGGCCGGATTGCGTAGGCCCACATTCGTGGAGCGCGACGCGGCCGTCCTGTTAACCATATTCAGGCAGGAGAGTCGAACTGCAGATTTGCAAGAGGTAAAGAGCGTCTGGCTGGAAATGTTGGGTGAGTTGGAGGAGTTGGTGCCGATCTCTGCTCGCGAGCTGGCGGCAACGCTGGGTGCCAACTTGACGTCACTGCGCCCCCATTTGCGAGAGATGGTGGACCAAGGGTTGATCGAAGCCACTGCCCCTGCAACCTCGAAGTTGCGGGCGTACGTGCTCACGGCAAAGGGAAGGGCGGTGCGCGACTCCCGCGAGGGTGGCCGCTAGAGGCGCGCTTTTTGCCCCTTGGTGGACGACGTCACCGCCGCTTTCCCCCACGGGGTGTCACCCCCGTGTCCGGCTGGTGCGAAGGCCTGCGATACATCAGTTGCCTTCACTGCATCCTCAGTGAATAGAGTGACGCCGTCACTGAATGAAGTGATGTCTTCACTGAGGAAATCCGGCTTATCAGTGAATGAAACTGGTCCATCACTCTATTGAGTGACGCCTTCAGTGAAGAAATTGGGCTCGTCACTCTATCGAGTGATGGTTCACTGAAGAAGAGCTGGCGGTCCGGCTGTCGACACTGTGCCGCTCAGCGCAGCTTAGTGGCCGCCTGCAGGGCGGCGCGCACCCGCTTCTCACTCACCTTCACCGGGGTGCCCAGGCTCTGCGCAAAGAGGCTGACGCGCAGCTCCTCCAGCAGCCAGGCCACCTCCTCGATGCCGACGTTCGCCGCCTGTCCGGCGCTACCAGCGCCCTGGGCGGCCTCGAGGGCCGCGGCCAGCTCGGCCTCGAGCGTCTCGATGACGCGGCTGGCGGCCTCGTCCCCGCGCGGGTCTGTGGCGGCGCGGGCGAAGCGAATCCCCAGCGCCTTCACGTAGCGCGGCAGGTGACCCAGGTTCTCGATGGGCGTTGCCCCCAGGAACCCGTCAAAGAGCAGTGCGGCCAGGCGGGCACGCATCTTCGCGGCCACGCCCACCAGGGCCAGCGAGGTCCCCTTAGACAGCGCCTTGTCCACGGCGCGGGACTCGGTGAGGGCGGCGGCGCACCAGCGCAGCACCCGGTAGACGGCGTCCTCGAAGTGCTGGTTGGCATAGGCGAGCAGGGCCACGAACTGCGCTGGGTGGCGCACCTGCACGCTCTGCCCGGTGGAGCGCGCCCACTCGACCAGCACCAGGGCGGTGGCCGCCCACTGGGCGTCGGCCACTAGAGCGGCGGTGGACTTGTAGGGGCTGGCGGCCAGCGCCAGGGCCTCGGTGCCGGTCCAACGGGAGGTCACGCGCGCCTCGGAGAGCGCCACCTTTTGCAGCAGCAGGGCGCGCACGCCGCGTGGGTGCTCGGCCGCTGCCGCAGCGGCGGTGGTCATCAGTTTCAGATCTGCGCGCGCCTGCGGGGCGGCCGGGGCCACGAGCGCCGGGTAGGCGCGCACCACCTTGCCGCCGGCCTGCACCTCGACCGACTGGGCGATCGCCTGCGCCGGGAAGTCGCGCAGGTCGCTTGCCTCCAACGCGGCCGCCTGGATTGCGCTCAGTGCGCCGCCGACGTTCCCGCCGCCCGCCTCGTTCCCCTTGCCCGCCGCACCGGCGGCGTTCGTGGGGGCGCCTGCCTGCGGCTGCCCGGGCGTCGCGGCGGCCCGCTGGTCGCCCGGTTTGGGTGCGCGCTGCCCTGGCTGCTTGGCCTTTTCTCGCTGCGCCGGGGCGGCGTTTGCGCCGCGCCGCTTGGAGCGCGGGGTGGCCTCGGTGGTGGCGCGGGCCTCCTCCAGGGCCATGGCTAGGGCCCCGCGCACCACGCCGCGCACGGCGTCCTTCGCCTTGGGTTCCAGGTCGCGCTGCAGCTCACCTAGGTGCTTGCCCTCGCCCAGCACGGCGCCGCGCCCGCTGACCACGCGGAAGGTCATGCGCAGGTGGTCCGGCAGTTGCAGGCCCTCCCAGGCCTCGACGGGAATGACGACGCCGCGCACCGACTCCACCGCGCGCGTGAAGGCGGTGCGGAAGGAGCCGTCGGAGCGGGCGGGCTTGTTGGTCTCGCGGTCGGCGCGCACGCCGGCGCGCTGGGCCACGCGCGCGGCCTCGCGCTCCTCGGCCTGGGCGCGCAGCAGCGCCCACGCGTCGCGCATGGAGGAGCCGGGCACCAGGGTGCGCGGCAGCGCCTTACTGCCGGAATTAGCGCCGGACTTCTCGCCCGCTGTGTCCTCCCCGGTCTCCTCGGCAGCCGCGGCGTCCTGCGCCTGGCCGCCGACGCCCTCCTTTGCGCCAGCTCCCGCCGCCTGCTCGCCACTGGCGGCGGCCTCGCTGTCCGGGCGGCTAGCGGCGACGTCGGCCACCAAGGGGTGTAGGCCGCGCAGGATCTCCACCACCTCGCGCGCGACGTCGGGGGCGGGCACCAGCTGGCGGCGGATCTGCTTGGGCAGGGCGCGCAGGGTGGCCAGGACTAGCTCGTCGAGGACGCCGGGCACCATCCAGTCAAAGCTCTCGGGGCGAATCGAGGCCAGCAGGTCCACCGGGATGACGGCGGTGACGCCGTCGTCGCTGCGGCCGGGGGTGAACTCGTAGCGCAGCTCTAGGCGGGCGTCGTCTTGCGGCCAGTGGTCGGGGAAGCCCTCGGCTCCCGCCCCGCGCGGGCGCAGCAGCTCCACCGGGTAGGTGAGCAGGTCGGGCTCCGCCTGGCGCGTTTTCTTCCACCACTTATCAAAGGCCGCTGCGGAGGTGATGTGGGCGGGCAGGCGGGCGGCGAAGAAGGCCACGCGCACCTCGGCGTCCGCCACCAGGCCGTGGGTGCGGGTGCGGCGCTCGACCTCGTGGGCGGCGGCCACGCGCCGCTCGTTTTCCTTCACAAAAGCGTGGCGGGCGTGCCACTGCCCCTCCACCAGGGCGTGGCGAATGAACATCTCGCGGGCCAGCTCGCGGGCGCTGACGTCCCCCACCGGGGTGTCGCCCAGGCGGCCCAACAGCACCTCGCGCGCGGCGGTCAGCGTCAGGCCGTAGAGCTGCACCTTCTCGTTGATCATGGCCGCTCCGTGGCGCTTGGACCAGTGAGGCTCGTTGTAGGAGCGCGTGACCAGGTGCCCGGCCAGCTCCTCCACCCAGCCCGGTTCGATGCGGGCCACGGTGCGGGCAAACAGGCGCGAGGTCTCGATCAGCTCGGCCGTCATCACCCAGGCCGGGGTGCGCTTGGCCTTGACCAGGCCGGAGCCGGGCCAGATGGTGAAGCGGGTGCCGCGCGCCCCGCCGTACTCCTTCTTGCGCTCGTCCCACGCGCCCACGTTGGACAGCAGGCCGGTCAGCAGCGCGCGGTGGACCGCCGATTCGTCGGCGCTGCGCCCGGAGGAGGTGAACGCCACGCACGCCGCCGCCACCGCAGACGACGTTCCCGTGCCACCGCCCAAAGCCGCGCCGCCCTCAGTGAGCGCCGCCGCGACCAGGTCCTCGGTGTCCGGCAGGGCAATCGGGTGGAGCTTTAGCCCCAGCGGGCGGGCCAGTTGGCGCAGCTGCTGGACCAAGTCCTGCCACTCGCGCACGCGCAGGTAGTGCAGGAATTCGGTGCGGCACATGCGCCGAAACGCGCTGCCGGAGAGCTCGCGGCGCTGGGTGCGGATGTAGCGCCACAGGGTGACGTAGGTGAGGAAGTCGCTGGTGGGGTGGGCAAAGCGGCGGTGGGCCTCGTCAGCCGCCGCGGCCTTCTCCGCCGGGCGCTCGCGGACGTCCTGCATGGACAGGGCCGCCACGATCACCAGCACCTCGGCGGCGCAGCCGGCCTCGTCTGCGGCGATCAGCATGCGCGCCAGGCGCGGGTCGATGGGCAGGGCCGCCAGGCGTCGGCCGATGGCGGTGAGCGCGATGTCTCCGTTCTCCTGCGTCACTGCGCCGATCTCGGTGAGCAGGGTGACGCCGTCGCGCACCGCGCGGGCCTCGGGCGGGTCCACGAACGGGAATTCCTCCACGCGGCCCAGCCCCAGCGCGGTCATTTGCAGGATGACGCTGGCCAGGGAGGTGCGCAGGATCTCCGGCTCGGTGAACTCCTCGCGCCCCGCCAGGTCCGCCTTGGAGAACAGGCGAATGGCGATGCCCTCCGCGACGCGGCCGCAGCGGCCCGCGCGCTGGTCGGACGACGCCCGGCTGACCGGCTCGATGGGCAGGCGCTGCACCTTGGTGCGGTTGGAGTAGCGCGAGATGCGCGCCAGGCCCGGGTCGATCACGTACCTGATGCCGGGCACCGTCAGGGAGGTCTCGGCAACGTTGGTGGCCAAGACGATCCGCTGCAGCGCGTGCGGCTCAAAGACCCGGTGCTGCTCTGCAGTGGTCAGGCGCGCGAACAGCGGCAGGATCTCCACCCCGTCGGGGCGGTGTCCGCGCGCCTTCGGGTCTGCCACGTAGCGCCGCCCCAGGTGCTCGATCAGGGCTGCGTGCGTGTCGCGGATGTCGCGCTCACCGGCCAGGAACACCAGGATGTCGCGGCCGGTGCCGTCGGCGGGCAGGCGCTCGCTCTCGGCAAGCAGCTCGTCCACGGCCGCGCAGATGCCGGCCACCTGGTCGATCTCCTCGGTAGGGAAGACCTCGTCCCCCTCGAACAGCAGGTCGAGGGGCTGGGTGGGCTCGGCAGGGTGCGGGGCGGGCTCGGGCGCGCGGGGCGGCGCGCCCGTCGGCTGCTGCGGCAAGGAGGGCAGTGACTGAGAGGCGGCAGCGGAGGAGGAGGAAGCGGGGGGAGCGGCGGCGCGGGCCGGCTCGGACTGGGGCAGCGCCACCACCGGCTTCGCCGCGCTCGCGGCCAGGGGGCGCTCCGGCGCGGGGCGCTGGGGTGCCCCGGCCTGCTCGGGTTGCCGGTCCGTCGCCTCGCCAGTGCCCTCGCCAGCCCCCTGGGCGGGAGGCTGGGTGGGGGCGCTGCCGGGGAGCTGGGTGGGCTGCGAGATGCCCGCGATCTGCGTAATCCCGGGCCTGCGGCGCAGGGAGGCCTGCAGGGCGGCGGCGAAAGCGGCCGTCTCCAGCTCGGCGCGGCGCAGTGCCCGTTCCTCCGCGGGCTTCGCCTCGGTGGGCTTGGGCTGCGCGGGCTGAGATGGTGCCGTCTTGGGCTGCGCCGCCTTGAGCGGGGCAGCCTTTGCCCCCGGGGCTGCTGCAGGCTTGGCCGCCACTGGGGGCGGCGGCGCTGCCGGGGCGGGGGGCGGAGCGTCGTCCGCCAAATCGCGCTGCGGCACCAGCGGGCGGTAGCGAATCTCCACCGGGAATGTGCGGCCGCTGACCTCGATCACCGGCACAGGCGTGGAGGCGAAGCGCTCGAAGTGGGCGGCAAAGCGCGCCGAATCGATGGTGGCGGAGGTGATGATCACCTTCAGGTCCGGGCGCAGCGGCAGCAGGCGGGCCAGGTAGCCAAGGATGAAGTCGATGTTCAGGCTGCGTTCGTGGGCCTCGTCGACGATGACGGTGTCGTAGTGGCGCAGCAGCGGGTCGCGCTGCACCTCGGCAAGCAGGATGCCGTCGGTCATCAGCTTCACCAGCGTGGTCGGCGCGGTCTCGTCGGTGAAGCGCACCTGGTAGCCGACCACCCCGCCCACCTCGACGCCTAGCTCGAAGGCCAGGCGCTCGGCCACGGAGCGAGCCGCGATACGGCGCGGCTGGGTGTGGCCGATCAGACCGGCCACGCCACGCCCCAGCTCCACGCACATCTTGGGCAACTGCGTGGTCTTGCCCGAGCCGGTGGCGCCGGCCACCACCACCACCTGGTGGTCGCGGATTGCCGCCAGAATCTCCTCGCGGCGTGCGCTGACCGGCAGGTCCGGGTAGGTCAGCGTAGGTACGGCAGCGCGGCGGGCCTGGAGCTGCTCGGCGGAGAAGCCGCGCCCGGAACTCGCGCGGCCAGCGCGGGAGCCAGCAGTCATGCCCGCCATTGTAGGTGGGAGCCGGCAACCGGGCCCAAGCGGAGCGGGCGTGGGTGCCGGTAGTGCCGCCGTCAGGGCGCGGGCCGTTGGGTGGGCGGCGAGGTGGGCGGCAGACCGGGCCGGGCCGCC
>JAUMWR010000010.1:3922-26625 GCA_030529545.1 Buchananella hordeovulneris | reverse complement strand
CCGCCACGGCCGCCAAGAATGGCTCCCGCCCGCCCCGAACCTGCCAAAAGGGTGCATTGAGCATGTAAATATGAGCGGGTGAACAATCAAGGCAACGGGGCCTTTCCGCGCTCGCAGGGGGAGGCCCCCCTCCCGGCGGCGGATAGCAGCGCCACCCCCGCAGCAGGCGACCAGTACGTCACCTACCGTCCGGTCCAGTCCTCCCGGCCCGGCGTCGTGGAGGAGATCAAGGAAGCCCTGGACAGCGGCAAGGCGGCGGACCTGACCCGCTCGATCGTGAGCGGGCTGGAGGGCGTGGCCCAGGCGGGGATGCCCAGCCCCGTGCGGCGCTTCCAGGGGGCGGTGAGCCGCTTCTTCCACAACGCCCGGCTCCTCTTCCTCACCGGCGTGGTGATTGCGCTCGCGCTGCTGGTGGTCTTCACCTCCGCGCCGGACGCGCTCTCTGCGGTGCTGCGCCAGGACCCTGCCTCGATGACCTTCCCCTTTGCTCAGTTGGTGGCGCTGCGCGCGTTCATGGTGGTGGGCTTTGGTGTCCTGCTGATCCTGTGTCTGTTCTTTGCCGTCTGGCGCACTTTTACCACCCGCAGCGGCGGGTTCCTGTGGGCGATGGCGCTGGTGTGTGCGCTGGGCGTGGTGATGCACCTGAGTGCTGTGCGCTCTGCCGGGGTGGACGCCAAGGGTCAGCTCGCCCCCGACTCCGGGTGGAGCTTTACCCACCAGAGCGGGGCGGTGACGGTGCTGGTCCTGAACCTCGACGGGCGCGCCGCCTTGAGCCGCGAGGTAATCGCCTGGGCGACGGAGACGGGCGCGGACGTGATCGTGCTGCCGGAGTCCACCCCCGCCATCGCCGCAGAGGTGGCCGGTGCGCTGACGTCCGTGGCACAGAAGAACCTGGGGGAGAACAAGCTCCCGGAGTTCTCCGAGGAAGTTCTGGCCACGCCGGGCGTGCTCAAGGCGACCGGCGCCTACTCCCTGTTCACCGCCGCAGGTTCCGACCTGGTGCCCGACGGCCACGAGCCCAGCCCCACCGACGCCCTACCGCGAGGCTCCAGCACCTCCGTCCTGGTGGCCACCTCCCTGGGGCCCTACGTGGTGGAGAAGGAGCTGGGGACGGCCAACGGCTCGGTGCTGCTGAAGCCCTTGGAGGGCGGTCGCCCTTCGATCCTGGCCCTGCACGCCGGCGCGCCCAAGCGCGGCTACATGAGCCAGTGGCGCGCGGATCTGGCGCAGGTCAGCGACATCTGCGCCGAGCGCACCCGCACCCATCTGGTGGTGGCCGGCACCCTGAACGCCACCCGCGACCACGCCACCGTGGCCTCCTCCCAGTGCGGCCTGGTCATGCAGTCGCTCGGGATGGGCGCGGTGGGCACCTGGCCGGCCGTGGTGCCGGCCCTGCTGGGCGCGCCGATCGACGGGGCCATGGTGGGCCCGGGCGTCCTGCCGGTGGCGGGCGCGGTGATCGATGTCAAGTACACCGACCACCGCGCGGTGGCCATGCGCTTCGAGTTCCAGTAGCCCCCCTTTCTCTGCCCTCCGGCTTGGGGCGGTCTGGGTGGGCGACGTTCCCGCCGCCATTGCTTCCGCCCGCCCGCCCCCTCTGGGCCCCGCGCGCGGCCAGACGTCCACCTATTGGCCACCGATAGAGACGGTAGCGGTGCGATGTCGGCCACAACTGAGTGTGTCAGCCGCAGCGAAAACAGCGCGATACTGCGGAAAGTAGGCGGCAACGTCGTCCCTCGTAAAGGGGAGAAATAGTCCCACTATCTGGATGGTGCGTGCGCGGTGTGGCCCGGATTGAGAAGGTAATCAAACCATCCAGAGCGACCGAGAGACCTGGCTCTACGACGTCGCAGCAACCCCGCGAGGGTGCTTCCGCCAGGACCGATGGGAGAGGGTCATGTCGACCAGAAGACTATTCACCGGGCAGAAGGACCGCCCGCTGGTTTCCTTTGAGTTCTTCCCGCCGCGCTCCAAGGCGAACCTCTCGCTGGCGTGGGCCGGCATCGACAAGCTGCTGGCCAGCGAACCCGACATGGTGAGCGTCACCTATGGCGCGGGCGGCTCCACCCAGGAAGTCTCCCAGGCCGTCCTGTCCCACATCTTGGAACGTACCAGCCTGCCGCCGGTTGCCCACCTCACCTGCATCGGTGCCACGCGCGCCGAGCTCACCCGCGTCATCACCGACTTGCTGGAGCTCGGGGTGCGTGACTTCCTGGCGCTGCGCGGCGACCTGCCGCGCGGGGAAACCTGGGAGACCTACCGGCCGCCCGCCGGCGCGCTCAACACCGGGGCGGAGCTGGTGTCCCTCGTCCGAGAGGTCGCAGACACCCAGCTCCCGGGCGAGGACGTCTCCATCAGCGTGGCCGCCTACCCCGGCAAGCCCGGCGAGCGCTTCCAGGGTGGCCTCGACGCCCTGAAGGAGAAGGTGGACGCCGGCGCCGACTACGCCATCACCCAGGTGTTCTTCGAGGCCAGCGACTACGCCCACCTGCGCCAGGCCGCAGACGCGGCCGGGATCGACGTGCCGATCCTGCCTGGCTTCGTGCCGCTCACCGACCCGCAGCGCACCCAGCGCGTGGCGGAGCTGGCTGGCCTGGAGGTCCCCGAGCACCTTGCCGCCGCCCTGTGCCAGGCCGACCCCGTGGAGCGGGTGCGCGCCGGCCTGCGCGTCACCCTGGACTTGATCTCCGGCACTCTGGCCGCCGGCGCGCCGGGCGTGCACCTCTACACGTTCAACCGTCCCCGCCCCAGTCTGGACATCCTGGAATACCTGTTCGCCACCAAGTTCTTGTCAACCAACACGGACCGCCGCTTCACCGAGGACCTCGTCGAGGCCACGCTGACGGCACTAACCCCGGCTCGTTAAGGAGAAACCGCATGAGCACCAACTTCCCCGCTGCAACTGTTCTCGGTTACCCGCGCATTGGCCGGGACCGCGAGCTCAAGCGCGCCCTGGAGTCCTTCTGGGCCGGGCGCTCCAGCGCCGGTGAGCTGCGCCAGACCGCCGCCGGTCTGCGCGCCGCCACCCGCGCCCGCCTGGCCGAGCTGGGCTTGTCCGGCGCCGGCAGCCCGCTGGACTTCCACTACTACGACCAGATGCTCTCCATCGTGGCCACCTTCGGGGCGGTCCCGGCGCGCTTTGAGCACCTGCTGGACGAGTCCGGCAAGCTGGACCTGGAGGGCTACTTCACCGTGGCCCGCGGCGAGGGGGAGCTGGCGCCGCTGGAGATGACCAAGTGGCTCGACTCCAACTACCACTACTTGGTGCCGGAGATCGGCCCGGACACCCCGCTGCGCTACGTGGACTCCCACGTGGTGGAGTATTTCAAGGAGGCCGTGGCCGACGGATTCGCCCCGCGCCCGGTGTTGGTTGGCCCCGTCACCTTCCTGGCCCTGTCCAAGGCGGCCGACGGCGCCGCCGGCTTTGACCCGCTGACCCGCCTGGACGAGCTGGTGGAGCAGTACGTGGCGCTGTTGGCCGACCTGGCTGCCGCTGGCGCGCAGTGGGTCGAGTTCGACGAGCCGGCGCTGGTGGCCGACTTCGCGGATATCGAGCGCGCCCGCCTGGTGGAGGCCGCAGCCGCTGCCTACGCCAAGTTGGCCGACGCTACCTCCCGCCCCAAGCTGATCGTGGCCACCCCCTACGGCACCGCCCGCGCCGCCCTGCCGGCCCTGGCCGCCACCGGCGTGGAGGGCTTTGCCCTCGACTTGGTTCGCGGTGAGGTCCCGGCCGCTGAGGACCTGGCGCTGCTGGCCGGCCGTACGGTCCTGGCCGGCGTGGTCTCCGGTCGCAACATCTG
Source organism: Buchananella hordeovulneris (assembly GCA_030529545.1). Classification (GTDB taxonomy): domain Bacteria; phylum Actinomycetota; class Actinomycetes; order Actinomycetales; family Actinomycetaceae; genus Buchananella; species Buchananella hordeovulneris_A. Next base: position 22,825 of record JAUMWR010000010.1, on the reverse strand, counting down.
GCGCACCAACCTGGAGGCGGCCCTGGCCAAGCTCGAGGCGGTGCGTGCGGGCGTGGGTGCCGAGGCGAACGTCGTCGTCTCCACCTCCACCTCGCTGCAGCACGTCCCCTACGACGTGGAGCGCGAGACCGCGATGGCCCCGGAGCTGCGCTCCTGGCTGGCGTTTGCCGACCAGAAGGTGGCCGAGGTTGGCGTGCTGGCCCGCGCCCTGGCCGAGGGCCGCGAGTCCGTGGCCGCCGAGTTCGAGGCCGACGCTGCCGTCCGCGCCTCCCGCCAGGCCCACCCGGGCGTGAACCGCGCCGAGGTGCGCGCCGCCGTGGCCGCCGTGGTGCCGGCCGACCGTGAGCGCGAGAGCTTCGAGGAACGCGACGCCGCCCAGCGCGAGCGCCTGGGCCTACCGCTGCTGCCGACCACCACGATCGGTTCCTTCCCGCAGACCACCGAGATCCGCAAGGCCCGCGCCGCCCACCGCAAGGGCGAGCTGACCGACGCCCAGTACGACGAGGCGATGCGCGCAGAGGTGGCCTCCGTGGTGGCGCTGCAGGAGGAGCTGGGCATCGACGTGTTGGTACACGGCGAGCCCGAGCGCAACGACATGGTGCAGTACTTCGCGGAGTTGCTGGACGGCTTCACCGCCACTCAGCACGGCTGGGTGCAGTCCTACGGCTCCCGCTGTACCCGCCCCTCCATCCTGTGGGGGGATGTCTCCCGCCCGGCCCCGATGACCGTGGAGTGGGCCAAGTACGCCCAGTCCCTCACCGACAAGCCAGTCAAGGGCATGCTCACCGGTCCGGTGACCATCCTGGCCTGGTCCTTCGTGCGCGACGACATCCCGTTGGGGCAGACCGCCGACCAGGTGGGCCTGGCCCTGCGCCAGGAGATCGCGGACCTGGAGGAGGCCGGCATCGCCGTCATCCAGGTAGACGAGCCCGCCCTGCGCGAGCTGCTGCCGCTGGAGGTCAAGGACCAGGCCGAGTACCTGGACTGGTCCGTGGGCTCCTTCAAGCTCTCCACCTCTGGCGTGCGCCCCGACACCCAGATCCACACCCACCTGTGCTACTCCGAGTTCAACGTGGTGATCGGTGCGATCGACGCGCTGGACGCCGACGTGACCTCCATCGAGGCCGCCCGCTCCCGTATGGAGATCCTGCCGGCCGTTGGCGAGCACGGCTACGAGCGCGGCATCGGCCCGGGTGTGTACGACATCCACTCCCCGCGCGTTCCCTCCACGGAGGAGCAGGTGGAGCTGCTGCGCTCCGCCGCCGCTGCGGTCCACCCGCGCCAGCTCTGGGTCAACCCGGACTGCGGCCTGAAGACCCGCGGCTACGAGGAGACCAAGGCCGCGTTGCAGAACATGGTCGAGGCCGCGCTGCAGGTGCGCGCCGAGATCGAGTCCCGCTGAGGTAGGCACGCCCCATAGTGGCGGGTGGGTGCCGGTTTGGCCGGGCCTGCCCGCCGGGGTCTTCCCCGGCCGGGGTGGGGCTGCACTTTTGCGCCGGTGCGGAAACGCATAGGCTTGCCCCGAACGGAAGGATTCTCATGGGCAAGAAGTTCTCTTTGTTGCTGGGCCTGGGCCTCGGTTACGTGTTGGGCACCCGGGCAGGGCGCGCACAGTACGAGCGCATGAAGACCGTGGCTTCCAACTTCCTGGACACCCCGATGGTGCGCTCCACTGTGGACAAGGCCAGCGCCAAGGTCACCGAGGTCACCCGCAAGGTGGGCACGGACGTCACTGATCGCGTGGCCGGCATGGTCAAGGACCGCATGTTCGGTGCCCAGGACGCCCAGGGCCAGAGCGGAACCGAGCCCCAGGCAAGCTGACGTCTTGCAGCTTGGGACTGGCCCGCTCGAGCCGGGATTCACTGAAAACGAGGCGACCGCGCCGGAGCCCAGCTCCGGCGCGGCCCGCGCGTCTGCGCCCGATCCCGCCGCGTGCGAGGCGGGCACTTGCTCGCACTCGCCCACCCAGATCAAGCGGTGGCGCCGCCGCCTAGCCGCCGAGCGCGGGGAGGCCGACGCCTATCGCACGCTGGCGGAGCGTCGTGACGGCGAAGAGGGCCAGATCCTGCGCCAGCTGGCGGAGGCGGAGGCCCGCCACGAGTCCCACTGGCTCGAGCTGCTGGGACCCCACGCCTACCCGCCGCCGCGCCGCCACCCGCTGACGCGCCCCATGAGGGCGCTGCTGCACCTGTTTGGGCCGGTGTTCGTCTTGGCCCTCCTCCAGCGCGCCGAGCAGCGCAGCGAGTACCCGGAGGACGTTGATGCCACCGCGCAGATGGCGGCGGACGAGCGCGTGCATAGCGAGGTGGTGCGCTCCCTGGCCCAGCGTGGCCGCCAGCAGATGAGCGGCACGTTCCGCGCGGCGATCTTTGGTGCCAACGACGGTCTGGTCTCCAACCTCGCCCTGGTGCTGGGCATCGGTGCCACCGGCGCCTCGACTTCCATGGTCTTGGCCACCGGCGTGGCCGGCCTGCTGGCCGGCGCCCTGTCCATGGCGGCCGGCGAATACGTCTCGGTGCGCTCGCAGCGCGAGCTGCTGGAGGCCTCCCGCCCGGACCCGGACGTGACCGACGTGCTGCCGGAGCTGGACGTGGACGCCAACGAGCTGGCGCTGGTCTACCGCGCCCGGGGAGAGGACCCCGACTTCGCGGAGATGCACGCCCAGCGCACCCTGAACGCGATCCGCGCCGGCCTGGACGCGCAAACCGGCTCCTTCGAGCCCATCCAGACCTTTGAGGAGGTGGGCGAGGCGGGCAAGGCCGCCGCTTCCTCCTTTGCCTTCTTCGCCTCTGGGGCGCTGGTGCCGGTCCTGCCCTACTTGTTCGGGGCTACCGGGATGAGCGCCGTCCTGTGGTCCGCGCTGCTGGTGGGCCTGTGCCTGCTGGGCACGGGTGCCGTGGTGGGGCTGCTCTCCGGCTCCTCCCCGCTGCCGCGCGCGCTGCGCCAGCTCTCCATCGGTTACGGGGCGGCGGCCATCACCTACGGCCTGGGCCTGCTCTTTGGGGCGCAAGTGGGATAAGGGGGTCGCATGCTGTCCACGCTTAACTCTCACCTGCCGGACCTCTTTAGGTTCATCGACCTGACCGGGGTGCTGCTCAACGGCATCCTGGGCGGCAGGATCGCCCGGCAGAAGGGCTTTGACGCGGTCGGCTTTGCGATCCTGGCGATTATGTCCGCGATGGCAGGCGGCATGGTGCGAGACACCCTGCTGCAGGCGGGCCCCCCGTTCGCGCTGACCGACCCGTACTACATCGGCATGGCCCTGGTGGGCGCCGCGATCTCCATGCTGTTCCGCTTCGAGTCCAGGTGGGCCGGGAGGCTGCTGCTGGTCGCGGATGGGGTGGTGCTGGGCACCTGGGCGGCCACCGGCGCGATCAAGACGCTCTCGGTGGGCTTTGGTGTCATGCCCGCGATCATGCTGGGCCTCATCACCGCAGTCGGCGGTGGCATGCTGCGCGACGTCTGCGCCGGCATGGTTCCGCAGGTCTTTGGCGGCAACAACCTGTACGCGGTCCCGGCTATCACGGCCTCCGCAGTGATGGTGGCCTTCTACTACCTGGACGCGGACATGGTGGGGATGCTCGTGGCCACCCTGGTGGGGGCGGTCTTCACGGTGGTGGCCCACTGGCGCCGCTGGCAGCTTCCCCGCCGCGACTTCTCCCTGCCGGAGTACCTGGGCACCCTGCGCCGCCGCGGCCGCGGCGGGCACGCCCCGAGTACCGAGGAGCGCGTGGCCCAGCTCATGGACGCCGCCGAGGGTAGCGAGGGGATCTTTGCCGCCGCCTTCGAGGAGCGCCCCTCTTCCCGCACTTTAGAGGTGGACGACGTTGTCGCCTCACCGCCCGGCGAGCGCGGTGCTCCCGCCGGGGACTAGTTGTGTGCGGCCGGTTCGCCCTGTTCATGTCCGATGCGGAATTCATTGAGGAGTTCGGCATCGAGCGGATCGGTGACCCGCTGCTGCCAGACTCCTGGAACATCGCCCCTACGCACCCGATCAACCTGGTGCGCACCGCCCCGGACGGGGTGCGCGAGCTGCGCCAGGCCCGCTGGGGGTTGGTCCCCTCCTGGGCCAAGGACCCCGCGATCGGGGTGCGCATGATCAACGCGCGCAGCGAGACGGCTGACCAGAAGCCTTCCTTCAAGGCCGCGCTGCGCTCGCGGCGCTGCCTCGTGCCGGCCAGCGGCTACTACGAGTGGCAGCTTCCCGGCGCGCAGGGCGGCGCAGGCGCAAGCGCGCAGGGCGGCGCCGTGGGGGCGGGCGGCGGGAACGTCGGCCCCAAAGGCGGGGCAAAGCAGCCCTACTTCATCCACGCGGCGAGCGGCGCGGCCCTGGCTATGGCCGGGCTCTACGAGGCTTGGCAGGTGCCGCCCGGTTGGAGCGGGCAGGGGCTGGAGCCGGGGCAGTGGCTACACACGGTGACCGTCCTGACCCGCGATGCCAACCCGGAGCTCGCCCACGTCCACGACCGCACCCCGGTGGTGGTGCCGCGCGACTACTGGCGGGCCTGGCTTAACCCGGCGCCGCTGAGCGGGGCGGCGGCAGCCGGGCTGCTGGCGGAGCTGCCGCGCACCGAGCTGGCGGCTCATCCGGTGGGGCGCAAGGTGGGCAGCGTGCGCCACAACCACCCTGGCTTGGTGGCGCCGCTGGCGAGTTGAGGCGGGCGGACGACGCCGCGCCGGCCGCACTGCGGGGCGTGCCTGGAACCATTCCCCTGTGCGCAACTGCTTTTCCAACCGTCGCCTAACCTGCCTGCCACAGGGCCGCTCCCGGGCTGCGGCCAGCTTTCAGGGACACGGCCGGATTGTGGGCCGGGGAGACTTAGGGCAGGTATCGAAATGGGGCGTCTAGGACCTTTAGGCCAGCCTGGCCTAGCGAAGGTAGAGCTAGCTATCTTGCCCCTTGCGGCAGGCCTAGCTTGGCAACATGAGCATTGATTTTGCGCCCGGGAAGCTCGCTTCCGCCCCCGCCGTGACCAACGCTGCGCCGCCGGTTGTGAAGCCGCGCGCGCAGGAGGAGAAGTCGGAGCGCGCCCAACTGACCGCGCGCCTGAACTGGCTGCGCGCAGCGGTGCTGGGCGCCAACGACGGCATCGTGTCCGTGGCAGGCCTGGTCATCGGTGTGGCAGCTTACGACCCGTCCAACACCACCGCGATCCTGCTGGCCGCTGCGGCCGGCCTGCTGGCCGGCGCGTTCTCGATGGCAGCCGGCGAGTACGTCTCTGTCTCCTCCCAGCGCGACTCCGAGGCCGCGATCGTGGCCGCCGAGCGCGCCGAGCTGGAGGCAGACCCGGAGGGCCAGCTGAAGGAGCTGGCGGACATGTACGTGGAGCGCGGCGTTGCCCCGGACACTGCCATGCAGGTGGCCAAGGAGCTCACCGCCAAGGACGCGCTGGCCGCGCACCTGGCGCTGGAGGCGGGCATTGACCAGGAGTCGCTGGTAAACCCGTGGAGCGCCGCGTTCTCCTCCGCCATCTCCTTCACCCTAGGCGCCGCCCTGCCTATCGCGGCGGTGTGGCTGGCCCCGGCCACCTGGGTCCGCGTGCCCGTCACCTTTGTCTCCGTGATGGTGGCGCTGGCGCTGACCGGTTGGGTGAGTGCCCACCTGGGCGAGGCCCACAAGGGGCGCGCCATGGTGCGCCTGCTAGCCGGCGGACTGCTGGCCATGGCGGCCACCTGGGGAATCGGCGCGCTGCTGGGCGTCTCCGTCTAGCTGGCCCTTAGCCGCAACCTCGGCTTCGCCCGGGCCTGGCGCCGTCGCGCCCGCCCGGGCGAAGCTCTATATCTGCTCCAGTTCGGACAGCAGGGACTTCAGCTCGTGACCGTCCACCCCGTAGAGCTGCGGCACCGGGGCGCTAAGCACCGAGTCCGGTCCGTAGACCTCCAGCGGAGCGGGGGAAAGGTGGTTGAGCACCTGCTCGGAGGGGCTGAGTTGGCGGATGGCGATCGCCCGCACGTTCTCGGTGTGCTCGCGGGCCAGCTCGCTGTAGATGATCGGGTCGTGCTGCCCGTCGTCGCCGATCAACAGCCACTTGATCTGGGGCAGGTCCAGCAGGAGGCGGCGCAACTGGGTGCGCTTGTGCCCCTGGCCCGAGCGGAACCAGCCGGTGTTGGTGGGGCCCCAGTCGGTCATCAGCATCGGGCCCAGCGGGATCTTGTTGCGCACCATGAAGGAGCGCAGCGTGGGCACCACGTTCCACGCCCCGGTGGACAGGTAGATGATCGGCGCCGTGGGGTGGCTCTGCTCCAGGTGAGAAAGGAGGGAGCTCATACCGGGCACGGCCTCGCGGGTGTCCGTGTATTTCACGAAGCTGTTCCAGAACGCCACCAGCGGGCGCGGTAGGTGGCTGACCATCACGGTGTCGTCGATGTCGCACACCACGCCAAAACGCTCTGCCGGGTCCACCACGTGGATCAGCGTCTCAGCCGGCTCGGAGGCTGGGCCCTCGATGCGGGCCGTGTGCACGCCCGGGGACAGGCGGTGGCCACGAATGACCAGGTCGATGATGCCGGAGCGGTCCGCGCGCGTCTCCAGCCGGGCCTCGCCCAGGGTGATGGTGACGGGGTAGAACGGCACGGCCGAGCCGATGAACTGCCGCCAACCCCGCTGGGCCTGGCGCAGGGAGCGCACGGTGGCCTCGCGGATCTCGCTGAGCGGCGCGGCCGGGTCCGGCAGCTCCGTGATCAGGGTGCCCTCGCCGTCGTGCCCTGGCTTGCGCATCACCACGCGGGCCAGGACGCGGGCCTTGTGGATGCTGCCGTAGGACTCGTAGCCGATCACGCGGGGGTACCACCCCACTTGGCGCAACAGGTGCACGCCGCGGCGGTTTAGCTGGTCCTCGAGGCGGGCACCCAGGTTGCGCGATGACATGAGGCGATCCTACCGGCCCGGCCCGGGCCGTCTAGCCGTTGGGCAGGTGGATAGCCGGCACCACTTCGGCGGGCAAACCGGCGGTCGGCAGATACGCAGTTGGCCGACGCTCCACCGGCCGCGCAAAAGAGGCGGCGAGCGGGAACGTCGGCCAACTGGGAGTTAAAGATCCGGCCTAGGCCTGCAGGGCGGCGGAAACCACCTGCTTGGCCTCCTCCTGGACCTGGGCGAGGTGCTCAGGGGAGCGGAAGGACTCGGCGTAGATCTTGTAGACGTCCTCGGTGCCGGAGGGGCGGGCGGCGAACCAGGCGGACTCCGTGGTGACCTTCAGGCCGCCGATCGGCGCGTCGTTGCCGGGGGCGTTGACCAGGCGGGCCGTGATCGGGTCTCCCGCCAGGGTGGTGGCGGCGACATTCTCCGGGGAGAGCGTGGCCAGCTTGGCCTTCTCCGCCTTGGTGGCCGGGGCGTCGATGCGCGCGTAGTGGGAGGCCCCAAAGCGAGAGACCAGCTTGGCGTGGTGCTGCGAGGGGGTCTTGCCCGTCACTGCGGTGATCTCCGAGGCCAGGAGGCACAGGATGATGCCGTCCTTGTCCGTGGACCACACGGTGCCGTCGCCGCGCAGGAAGGAGGCGCCGGCGCTCTCCTCGCCACCAAAGCCGACGGAGCCGTCCAGCAGCCCCGGCACGAAGTACTTGAAGCCCACCGGGACCTCGAGCAGCTGGCGGCCCAGGGAAGCAGCGACCTTGTCGATGAGCGCGGAGGACACCAGGGTCTTGCCGATCGCGGCGCCCGCCGGCCAACCGGGGCGGTGACCAAACAGGTACTCGATTGCAACGGCCAGGAAGTGGTTGGGGTTCATCAGGCCGTCGGCGGTGACGATGCCGTGGCGGTCGGAGTCTGCGTCGTTACCGGTGGCGATGTCGTAGGCGGGGTTGTCGCCCTGCATGCGCTCCAACAGGGAGGCCATGGCCCACGGGGAGGAGCAGTCCATGCGGATCTTGCCGTCGCGGTCCAGGGTCATGAACCCGAACTGCGGGTCCACGGTCGGGTTGACGACGTCCAGGTTCAGCCCGTAGCGCTCCGCGATCGCGCCCCAGTAGTCCACGGAGGCGCCACCCATCGGGTCCGCGCCGATGCGCACGCCGGCGGAGCGGATGGCCTCCAGGTCCACCACGCTGACCAGATCCTCCACGTAGGCGGACAGGTAGTCGTGGCGCACCAGGTAGTCGCTGTCCTGCGCTTGCGGGAGCGGCAGGCGCGGGACCTGCTTCCAGGCCCCCGCCAAGAGCTCGTTGGCGCGGGCGGCGATCCACTTGGTGGCGTCGGTGTCTGCTGGGCCACCGTGGGGCGGGTTGTACTTGAAACCACCGTCGCGCGGCGGGTTGTGCGACGGGGTAATGATGATGCCGTCGGCGCGGTCCGGACCGGAGATGCGCACCCCCTGGGCGCTGCCGGCGCCGTTGGCGCGCAAAATGGCGTGGGAAACCGCCGGGGTCGGGGTGAAGGAGCCGCGGGCATCCACCGCGATCGTCACGCCGGCGGCCGTCAGCACGCTGACGGCGGTGGCCCAGGCTGGCTCGGAGAGCGCGTGCGTGTCACAGCCGATGTAGAGGAGACCGTTGGTGCCCTGCAGACGGCGGTACTCGATGATGGCCTGGGTGATGGAGACGATGTGCGCCTCGTTGAACGCGGCATCCAGGGAGGAACCGCGGTGTCCAGAGGTGCCGAACACGACCTGCTGGTTGGGGTTGGTCGGGTCGGGCTCGATCTCGTAGAACGCCGTGAGGAGGGCATCTACGTCGATGAGGTCTTCCGGAAGGGCTCTTGTGCCTGCTCGTTCGTGCATGCCCCCATTATCCCCACTGTGATCAGCACTACTTGTGGCCAATGTACCCATTTGTGGGTGCTTCCGCTGGCGGCTAAAGCCCGCAGTGGCCGCCGGGGTGTGGGTGACCGCTGCGTTTGCGTATCGTGGCGCCATGAACCTTCCTTCTTCTGGTGACATCACCGTTGACCGTTTGGATTTCGACTCCCCGATCCCCGAGGGCTACACCCTCATCGACGTGCGGGAGGACGACGAGTGGGAGGCCGGGCACGCCCCCGGCGCCGTGCACATCCCCTCCGGCGAGTTGGCCGACAGCCTGGACGAGCTGCCCGAGGGGGACCTCATCATCGTCTGCCACGGCGGTGGCCGCTCCTCCCGCGCCTGCAAGATGCTGGCCGAAAACGGGATAGACGCCCTGAACCTGGCCGGCGGGATGGTCGCCTGGGCCGCAGCCGGCCTGCCGCTGGTGAGCGAGGACGGGGACGTCCCGCGCGTCGACTGACGCGCCTACTTTGCCCGGCCGCCGCGTGCTCACCCGCGTGGGAGGCGCGCCTTCGCGGGCGCGCTTCCGTTGGCCTGGGGCGAATTGAGTGGCGGCGGGTGAGTTTGTTGGCGTGGGGGAGTCCCCCCGGGCCAATTGATTCACCCGCCGCCAACTAATGCCGCGTTTAGCGTGGGCGTTAGTTCGCCAGCGGCGGGTGTTGGCACCCGGGCCGGGCCGCTACGCTGGTTTCCATGGGTAAGAAGAACCGCAAATCCGGAGCGCCTAAGCGCGCCCGCGTGGCCTACGTCGACCGCCCGTTTGAGGGCCTGACCGGCGAGGCAGACCTCGTGGCAATGCGGGAGCTGCTCCCGGCTGCCTCCGCCAAGGCTCGCACCAACGCCGAGTACGGCAGCCAGGACGTCCTGTTTGTCACGGTGCTGCCGAACATGGCCCCGGCCCTGCGCCGCAACGACGGGCTACTGCTGATCGGCATGCAGACCCAGGCCAAGTCCGGCGACGTCTCCCGCGACTACGCGGCCGCCATCGAGGCCGGCCTGGAGCTGGAGCCGGGCAACCTGGTGGGCACGCTGGGTCTGCTGGAGCCGGGCGCTCGCCTGCAGGACATCCTGGACCCGGAGGTGACGATCGCCGCCGAGCTTCACCAGGACTTCAGCTTCTGGTTGGAGGATGACGCCGAGCGCACCGAGGACCTGAACCAGGCGCTGGAGGAGTCGGCGCAGGGTATGGTTCCCTCCGAGCGCGTGGACGGTGTCGAGGGTGCCTTCTGGTGCTCCATGAACCACGAGTTCGTGCGCTGGGTCTACCCGGGCGACGAGGACGCCCTGTGGGACGCCCTGGCTCGCCTACAGGCCGAGGGCAAGTGTAACCTGGGCGAGGGTAGCCGCTTTGTGGGTGCCTTCCGCTCCTACGGCGTGCTGGTCCCCGTCTGGGAGTTGGCGGACAACACGGGCGCGCAGGGCGTTGCCAAGCCGCTGGCCGAGCTCTCCAAGCGCCTGGAGGCCGCGCTGCAGGACGACTCCCCGCTGTCTGCGGATGCTCGTCGCGCCCGCGCTGGCATGGTCTCTCGCCAGGTCACCCTGCGCTAAACAAACTGCGTTGCCCCTGCCGGTCGGTAAATCCCTAGTTTCCCGGGCAATCCGGTGGGGCAAGGAGGCGTTCCTCTGCAATACGCCAGGGGAACGTCGTCCAAAAGAAGCAAGCGTGGGGCGGGGAATCTCCCGCCCCACGCTTCACTTTGTCCCTGTTAGCAAAAGTCTATGGGGGGCACATTGCGAGTGCGGGCGGTGGGCGGCGTTAAGGTAGTGCGCGTGAGCGAAGAGCCGGATGCCGTGGCAGTCGACGCGGACCAACGCGTTGCGGTGGTGATCCCTGCCTACAACGAGGCGCCGGTTGTGGCCGCCACCGTGCGGGCCTGCCGGGCGATCCCCGCAGTTGACCTGGTGGTCGTGGTGGACGATGGCTCTACCGACAAGACCCAGAACGCGGCCCGCGGTGCCGGGGCGGTGGTGGTGCGCCACTCAGTCAACCGGGGCAAGGCTTCCGCGATGGAGACCGGCATCAAAGTCGTGGCTATGCGCGACGTGCCGGGCCTGCCCGAGCGTCACATCCTGGTAATGGATGCGTGGCTGGGAGACTCGGCAGCGGAGTGCACGCCGGCGGTGGCGGCCGTCCTGGAAGGGCGCACCGACTGCGCCATTGCGATCTCTACCCAAGCCCCCATGTTGGGCCGGGCAGAGGCAAGCGCCCGCTTGGGGCTGGCGCGCCTTACCGGTTTTGTTTCCGAGCAGCCGCTTAGCCCGCACCGTTGCCTGACGCGCCGCGCGGCCAGCGCCGCGATGCCCTTCTCCAACGGTTCCGGCCTGGAGCCGGGCATGACCGCCGACGTCCTGCTAGCCGGCCTGTCCGTGCTGGAGGTGGTGTGCGAGGTCCCCACCATCCGTCGCGCCGGGCGCGTCTTGCCGATCACCCGGTGGCGCGACGTGTTGGCCGCCATGTGGGCGCGCCGTCTCTTCCGCACCCGCGTCCCCGCCGGGGTCCGGGCGCGCGCCCAGGCCGTGGCGGCCACGAACAAGCCCTACCGTCTTGAGGGCGTGAACAGGACCGGTAGCTAAACTCCGGCGCCGCTAATCTGTGCACTAGCCACCGCCACGGAGGAGAACTATGCAGCAGCCCGAGGTTGATTACGCGTTCCTTGGACCGCACGGCACTTTCACGGAGATGGCCCTGCGCCAGGTGTCGAAGTACGGGGATACGGACTTGCCGTGCTCCTCGGTGCCGGCAGCGCTCGCGGCGGTGCGCTCCGGGCGGGCTCGCTACGCGGTGGTTCCGATCGAGAACTCGATCGAGGGTGGCGTGAACGCCACTCTGGACGCCCTGGTGGCCGGCGAGGAGCTGTGGATTAACCGCGAGATGGTGGTGCCGATTTCTTTCGTGTTGGCGGTGCGCCCGGGCACGCGGATTGAGGACGTGCGCCGCGTGGCCACGCACCCGCACGCGTGGGCGCAATGCCACAAGTGGGTGGCTAACAACATTCCGGTCGCCGTGCACCTGCCCGCCACGTCTACGGCGGCTGCGGCGGAGCTACTTAGCCCGGGCCAGCCCGATCCCGGCTATGAGGCCGCCCTCTGCAACGCGTTGAGTGCGGAGAAGTATGGCCTGGAGATTTTGGCCGATGATGCCGCCGATAATCCGGATGCGCGTACCCGCTTTGTGCGAGTCAGCCGCCCTGCGGCCCTGCCCCCGTCGACCGGGGCGGACAAGACGACGCTGATGGTGCAGCTGCCGGACAACCAGGCTGGTGCGCTGCTGAACATGTTGGAGCAGTTCTCCGCGCGCGGCGTGAACATGTCCCGGATCGAGTCTCGCCCCATCGGGGACCGGCTGGGGCGCTACGCGTTCTCGATCGACATCGACGGGCACGCGGCGGAGGAGCGGGTGCAGGCGGCCCTGCTGGGCCTGCACCGGGTGAGCCCCCGCGTGCAGTTCTTGGGTTCGTACCCGAAGGCGGATGGCATCCCGGCGATCCCGTTGCCGGGCACGCTGGACGCGGACTTCGTGGCGGCACGCGAGTGGGTGAAGCGGATCGTGGGCAAGCTGCCCGCCAGCCCGCTGTCTGCCAGCGCCCCGCAGCCCGTGGCTGGGGAGGAGTAGGACATGGAGGCGGTGACCTGGGTTGCCCTGGGGTTGTCCATAGCTGCGCTATTGGTGTCCCTGGTGGCGATGGCAATCGTGTTGCGCCAGGGTCCGGCGGGGGCGCCGGTCCCGGCCGGCGCCGAGGGCCCCCAACCGCTGGAGACCAAGTGTGGCCCGGCCTACCTGATCTACAACCCCACCAAGCTGGAGCGCACGGAGGAGCTGGACTCCCTGGTGCTCCGCACGGCCCTCGATGCTGGGCTGGAGGAGCCGGTGTGGCTCGAGACCACGGTGGAGGACCCCGGGGCGGGCCAGGCGCGCCAGGCCGTCCAGGCGGGCGCCAGCGTGGTGGTGGCCATTGGCGGGGACGGCACGGTACGCGCCGTCGCCGCCGGCTTGGCCCAGAGCGAGGTGCCCCTGGCGATCCTGCCCCAGGGCACCGGTAACCTGCTGGCCCGCAACCTGGAGCTGCCGCTGGGCAGCATGGCAGACCAACTACAGGTGGCCTTCACAGGCCGCAACCGCCGCATGGACATGGGCTGGTTTGCTGCCGACCTCTCCGAGGATGCTGGGGTGGCCTCCATCGAGCCACCGGCCGGCACCGACCTGGAGCTGCCCGCGATCGCCCCCGGCACCTCCCGCAACGTCCAACCCTTCCTGGTCATCAGCGGCGTGGGCTTTGACGGCGCGGTGATGGAGTCCGCTGGCGAGGGCCTGAAGGGCAAGGTGGGCTGGATGGCCTACGTCCTGGTCAGCGCCAAGCACCTGTGGAGCAAGCGCATGCGCGCCCGCCTGGAGCTGGGCGCGGGCGAGTACGAGCTCGTCGCCGCCCGCTCGGTGATCGTGGCCAACTGCGGTCGCCTGCAGGGCGGGGTGCAGTTAGTGCCCGACGCCCAGCTCGACGACGGCTGGCTAGACGTCGTCGCCGTGGACACCTCCGCTGGCCTGGTGGGCTGGATGGCCCTGGCCGGGGGAGTGCTCACGCAGGGCATCGGGCCGCGCCGTGGCGTGGGCGGGCCGCTGGCCAAGATGATGACCCGCCGCACCCGCAGCCTGAACATGCGCCTGAAGCAGCCCCAGCCCGCCCAGGTGGACGGGGACTACCTGGGCCGCGCCGTCGCCACCCACGCTCGCCTGGAGAAGGGCGCGCTGCTGGTGCGCGTCCCCTAGGACGCCTGCGGACCGCGCCGCCCCGGGCTCCTTGCCGAGGGCCGACGCTCCTCCCGCCGCGCCGATTAAGACGCCGCAAGCGCCAGCCGCCCTGGCCTACGCGGGGGCTAGGACTGCACCGAGAGCAGCGCCCAACCGTGGGGCGCCATCCGCACCCGCGCCAGCGAGCCGCCGCCCACCACCTGGCAGTGCGTGCCGGCGTCCACCGCCAGCGCGCCGGGCACGGGTAGCTCCACGATCTCATCGCTCAGGTTCAACGCGAGGCGGGCCTCCTGCGGCGGGCCGGCGGGAACGTCGTCCCCCGACTGGGCCGCGCGAATCGCCACCACGGCGCTCTGGTTAGTCAGCTCCAAGAACTCGGTGCGGGCGGTGGTCACCCACGGGCGCTCGCTGCGCCAACGCAGCAGGTGGTAGTGCAGCCCGGCGGCTGCGTCCTGCTCCGGCCGCGGGTGGAAGTCCCACGGCGGCGGGAAGGCCGGCCGCACCGCGTCGTCGCCGCCTGGCCGGTCCTCCTTCACGCCCGGCAGGCCGTACTCGTCGCCGTAGTAGACCAGCGGCACGCCGCCCACGCTCATCAGAATCGCGGTGGCGATCGCGGCGTCGCGCGGGTCCGGCAGGGCGGAGGCAATGCGGGTCACGTCGTGGTTGCCCACAAACGTCACCGGCACAAAGCGGTCCAGCAGCGAGTTGTGGCGGCGCAGGTTCCAGTCCAGCTCGAACAGGTTGCGGTCCCGCAGGGAGGAGCGGATGGACTTCCACAGCTCGTACTGCGTCACCGAGTCGATGCCGGAGCGAGCCACGAACTGGGCGTAGTCGCCGTGGATCATTTCCCCGTAGATGAACGCCTCCGGGTGGATCTCCTGCACCCGGCGCGCAATCTGCGCCAGCGGCGCGGGATCCAGGCAGTAGGCCGCGTCCAGGCGCCAGCCGTCCGCTCCGCGCTCCAGCCAGTGGCACATCACGTCCACCACGTAGTCCTGCACCTGCGGGTTGCGTAGGTTCAGCGTCACCAGGTTGGGGTGGCCCTCAAAGTCGTGGAAGTACGGGCCCTCCCCGGTGGAGACGTTCCAGGTCACGTGGAAGTAGCTGTAGAACTCCGAGTCCCGTCCCTTGGCGCGCACGTCCTCCACCCACGGATGGTTGCTGCCCACGTGATTGAACACCCCGTCCAGCAGCAGCCGCATGTTGCGAAAGCGCAGGGCCCCCACCAGGCGCTCAAAGCTGGCGTCGTCGCCCAGGCGCGGGTCGATGCGCATGTGGTCCACGGTGTCGTAACCGTGGGAGGAGGAGGCGAAAATCGGGCCCAGTTGCAGGCCCCTAAAGCCGATTCCCTTGGCGTGGTCCAGCCACGAAGAAACAATGTCCAACCCGCCCGGGTCCGGAAAATCGTCGCGCGGACCGTGTAGAACACCGGCCATTCCCAGCGGATAAACGTGCCAGAAGCAGGTGGTCTCAACCCAGCTCTTCAAGTGAAGCTCCCCGTAGTAACAACTCAGGTGCGGTGGCACCAAGGCGCCTCCATTGTGCCGTGGATCACTGTGGGGCGCCACTTTGGGGAGGCGCGAGTTGGGCGGGGAGGCGGGAGGAGCGTCGGCCACCAACAGCGCCTGACCGCGCATCGGCCCGCGGGTGGCGTTGGCCGCTATCTGGAGGCGTATCTTTGGGCTGCCCGCGCCCGGGGATAGGCTTAACCCATGATCGACTTGCGTGCCCTGCGTGAAAACCCCCAGATTGCCCGTGACTCCCAGCGTGCTCGCGGCGCCAGCGAGGAGTTGGTGGACCAGATTCTGGCGGCGGACGAGGCCAGGCGCTCCACCCTCACCCGCTTTGAGGAGATGCGGGCGGAGCAGAAGCGAGTCTCCCAGTCCGTGGGCAAGGCCAGCCCCGAGGAACGCCCCGCCGTCCTGGCGCAGGCCAAGGAACTGGCCGCCGCCGTGAAGGAAGCCGAGGCCAAGGCAGACGAGGCCGGCGCCGCCGCCGACGCGCTGCTGCGCAAGCTGCCCAACATCATCGAGGGCGCCCCCGAGGGTGGCGAAGAGGACTTCGTGGTGCTGGAGCACGTCGGCAAGATCCGCGACTTCGCGGCCGAGGGCGTGGAGCGCGTGCGCGACCACCTGGAGCTAGGCGAGGGACTGGACGCCATCGACACCAAGCGCGGCACCAAGGTCTCCGGCGCCCGTTTCTACTACCTCAAGGGCGTGGGCGCCCGCCTCGAGATGGCCATGCTCAACTGCGCCCAGGACCTGGCGCTGGCCCACGGCTTCACCCCGATGATCACCCCCACCCTGGTCTCCCCGCAGGTGATGAGCGGCACCGGCTTCCTGGGTGAGCACAGCGACGAGATCTACTACCTGCCCGCAGACGACCTGTACCTGGTGGGCACCAGCGAGGTAGCCCTGGCCGGCTACCACGCCGACGAGATCATCGACCTGTCCGACGGCCCCATCCGCTACTGCGGCTACTCCTCCTGCTACCGCCGCGAGGCCGGCTCCTACGGCAAGGACACCCGCGGCATCATCCGCGTCCACCAGTTCAACAAGGTGGAGATGTTCTCCTTCTGCCGCATCGAGGACGCCGAGCAGGAGCACCAGAAGCTGCTGGCCATGGAGCAGGAGATGCTGGCCAAGGTGGAGCTTCCCTACCGCGTGATCGACGTTGCCGCCGGCGACCTCGGCACTAGCGCCGCTCGCAAGTTTGACTGCGAGGCCTGGCTGCCCAGCCAGGAGCGCTACATGGAGGTCACTTCCACCTCCAATTGCACGACGTTCCAGGCGCGCCGCCTAGGGGTGCGCGAGCGCGTTGACGGCGCCACCCGCCCGGTGGCCACGCTCAACGGCACGCTGGCCACCACCCGCTGGATCGTGGCGATCCTGGAGAACAACCAGCTGCCCGACGGCTCGGTGCGTGTGCCCGAGGGCCTGCGCCCCTACCTGGGTGGCCTCGAAGTGCTGGAGCCCAAGGCCTGATTTGAGCGCCGACTACCTGCACGACCTGGACGCGCGCAGCGACCTGAGCGCCAAGGAGTGGCTGGGACGGATTGGTGCTGCCATCCCGGGGAGCCTGCCGCCGGCCGGGCCCGCGCTGATGATCTGCATGGACATCGACGGCACCCTGCTGCGCATGGACCAGACGGTCTCTCCGGCCGTGCAGGAGGCGCTGGCCGCTCACCGCCAAGCCGGCACGCGCCTGGTGCTGGCCAGTGGGCGCGGACCGCGCGGTATGCGCAGCGCGGCCGAGGCCATGAGCCACACGCAGTGCTGGGCGGTTTGCTCCAACGGGGCGCTCACGGCCCGCATGGTGGGCGAGCGCGCCCCGGGAGAGACCGGTTTCGTAGTGCTCACCGAGCAGCTCTACGACGCCTCTGCGGCGCTGGAGAAGCTGCGCCGGGCGGTGCCGGACGCGTTCTTCGCCACCGAGACCGGGGAGGGCGGCATGCGGGCCAACCGGCCCTGGCCCTTCGAGGAGTTCGCGGAGGGAATCAAGATTGTCCCCTTCGAGGAGCTCGGGGCGGAGCCCGTCAGCCGTGTGGTCATGGTGGCGCGCGGCATGGAGGTGGCCGAGTTCGCCAAGCGGATCCAGTCCATCGGTCTGGAGGCCGTCTCCTACGCTATCGGCTGGGAGTCGTGGCTGGACCTGACCCCGCCGGGGATCAACAAGGCCACCGGCTGCGACGCGCTGCGCGAGCAGCTAGGGATTTCCCGGCACGCCACCGTGGCGATCGGCGACGGCATGAACGACCTGGAGATGCTGGACTGGGCCGCGTTTTCCGTGGCGATGGGCCAGGCCTCCCCGCGCGTGCGGCGCGCGGCCGACTTCGTCACCGCCCCGGTTGGGGAGGACGGCGCGGCCCTGCTGCTGCGGGCGCTGCTAGAGCGCTAAACGAAAATCCCCCAAATCGATCCCACCGAGTTTTTCATATGTGGGGCCGGTCACGATAACCTAAGTTGTCGCTGCGCACAGACGCAGCGCCCAGGTTTGATCAAGGAGGATCGATGAGCTGGTTCAACGCCACTGAACACGTGCGCTGGTTGGGGGATGAAGCCCGGGCCCTGTTGGAGTTTGGGCGAGCGTCCAAGCTCGAGGCCGGATTCGGCTACCTGGACGGCAACGGGACCGTGATGCCCGGCAAGGAACTGGAGCTCTACATTCAGTGCCGCATGACCCACGCCTACTGCCTGGGCGCGATGCTGGGACTGCCCGGCTCCCGCCGGTTCGCTGACCACGGCGTGCGCGTGCTGCGCACCGTTTTCAGGGACCAGGAGCACGGCGGCTGGTTCTCTGCGGTCTCTCCCACCCTCGACTCCGGCCACGGCGTGCCCGTCGGCGAGGCCGGGGCACGCAAGAGCGCCTACGCGCACGCCTTCGTGGTGCTGGCCGCCGCGTCGGCCACCGCCGCCAACCGGCCGGGCGCCCACGACCTGCTGGAGCAGGCCCTCCTGGACCAGGAGGAGCACTGGTGGGACGAGGAAGCGGGCATGGTGCGCGAGTCCTACAACCGCGACTACTCCGAATGCGAGCCCTACCGTGGCGCCAACGCTGCCATGCACACGGTGGAGGCCTACATCGCCGCTAGCGACGCCACCGGCAACTACGTGTGGCTGCGCCGCGCCCTGCGGATCGCCGACCGGATCATCAACGTGGAGGCCCGCGCCCACAACTGGCGCATCCCTGAGCACTACACCGAGCGCTACAGGGTGGACCTGGACTACAACCGCGACCGCCCAGCGGATCCGTTCCGCCCCTATGGCGCCACCGTGGGCCACGCGCTCGAGTGGTCTCGCCTCCTGGTGCAGCTGCGCGCCGCGCTGCGCGTGGCGTCCATCGACGTTCCCGACTGGCTCCTGCCCGCCGCCGAGGATCTCTTCGAGACCGCCCGCCTGGACGGCTGGCGCGTGGACGGCGCCCCCGGCTTCATCTACACCACCGACTTCGAGGGCAACCCCGTGGTGCGCCAGCGCATGCACTGGGTGATGGCGGAGGGCATCGCGGCAGCTGCCGCCCTGCGCCGCGCGCTCCTGGACGACGGGGCCGGCCTGGGCGGGGTGGAGCACTACACCCACTCCTACCGCTCCTGGCTGGACTACGTGGAGGAGTTTATGCGCGAGCGCCCCGGCGCCTGGATCCACGAGCTCGGCCCAGACAACCGCCCCGCAACGGGCACCTGGGAGGGCAAACCGGACATCTACCACGCGCTGCAGGCCATGCTCATGCCGCGACTGTCCCTGGCACCCTCCTTCGCCAGCGCGCTCGCGGCGGGCATGCTGGACGAGACCGAGTGGTGCGTGCAGCACAAGGAGACCAAGCGCCGCTGGTTCTAACGGCGGTTAGCTAGACAGTGGTCGGCTGCGGGGCGCCCCCCCGCGCCCCCATGCGACGTTGACCGCGTACCCCCCCCAAACGCGC
>JAUMWR010000010.1:0-3912 GCA_030529545.1 Buchananella hordeovulneris | reverse complement strand
GCGGCGGCGGGCTAGGCACGGGGGACATCCTCACAGGGGGCGGGGGGGGGCCCCCCCCCCCCCCACCACTTGCTACGTGCACAGCTTCCCGCGCCAAACGGCTCACATCCCCTTGCGGGCGGCCCGGCGGGGGATAAGCTGCACGCAGCTGGACGTTATGAACTACACGTTCAGCTTATGGCCCCTCCCGAGGGGCCTATTCTTTTTCCCGGGAGGTCAACGTGGACCGTTTCGCGCTGTTAGTGGATGCCTGCTGGCGCGCCCTGCCTGCTCGGTGCAGGCAGGGCGCGCACTTTACGCTTTACCCATGACTTCTAGTCCCGCACCCGCAGGCAAGGCCACCCCAGTGCCCAGCCCCGCGCGCACCCCCGGCCCGTTGGCCCCAGCCTTCCCCCAGGCGGCGCCGCTGCCACTGCGCACCAAGCTAGCCACCGCGCTCGGGCGCGGTGCTAAGGTCCTCTCCCGCACCCTGAAGCTGGGCTCGGGTGGCATGATCGGTGGAAAGGTGGCCCTGCGCCTGGACCCGCAGCTCCTGGCCCGCCTTTCGCGTGGCAAGCGCGTGGTCCTGGTGACCGGCACCAACGGCAAGTCCACCACCACCCGCATGATCTCCGCCGCGCTCAGCAGCGTGGGGGAGGTAGCCACCAACCTGGGCGGCGACAACATGACAGACGGCGTCGCCTCCGCGTTCATGTCCGCCCCCAAGGCCCCGCTCGCGGTGCTGGAGGTGGATGAGATGCACCTGCCTCTGATCGCCAAGGCCACCAACCCGGCCGCGCTGGTGCTGTTGAACCTCTCGCGCGACCAGCTGGACCGCGTGGGCGAGATTGGCACCATCGAGCGCCGCCTGCGCGAGGCCGTGGACGCCTGCCCGGATGCCCACATCATCGCCAACGCCGACGACCCGCTCATCGCCTCCGCCGCCTGGGACTCCAAGCACGTCACCTGGGTGGCCGCCGGCACCGGCTGGAACCTGGACTCCGTGACCAGCCCGCGCACCGGCACCCCCGTGCTGCGCGACGGCGACCACTGGTACGCCGCCCCCGCCATCGACGGCGTGGCCGTGCAAGCGTCCGCCGGGCAGGTCCCCGTCTCTGAATTCGTGCGCCCGCGCCTCCAGGCGTGGGTGGAGCGCGGCACCGAGACTCCCACCGGTAGCGAGTTCTCCGTTTGCCTCGAGCCGGATTTGATGCCCGACGCTACCGCCGCCACCCCCCACCCGCAGACCGCCACGAGCTGCGGCCAGGGTAGTGAGGGCGGCGGCGCGGCAACGTCGGCCACCGACGCCATCAAGGTGCGGGTGCGACTGAACCTGCCGGGCCGCGCCAACCAGGCCAATGCCGCGCAGGCGCTGGCGACGGCGGTACGGCTGGGCGCCAACCCGGCCCTCGCGGCGGCGGCGCTCGCGGAGCTGCGCGAGGTCGCGGGGCGCTACTCGAGCGTCCGGGTGGGCGGCCGCGAGGTACGCCTGCTGCTGGCCAAGAACCCGGCCGGCTGGCAGGAATCGATGAGCATGTTCAACCCGAACGCGGACTCGGTGATCCTGGCCGTCAACGGGCAGATCCCGGACGGCGAGGACCTCTCCTGGCTGTGGGATGTCGACTTCACCGCAGTGAAGGAGTACGCGCTCGCTGGGGGCCCGGTGATCGCGTGCGGCGAGCGCGTAGCGGACCTTTCGGTGCGCCTGACTTACGCGGGCATCCCGCACGAGGTCGTGGACACCCCCGCCCAGGCGGTGGCGCGCTGCCAGGACGGCACCGTGGAGGGACTGCTGAACTACACAGCTTTCCGCGACTACTACCGCGAACTGACCCTGGCCGGTTACCTCACGCCCGGTAGCACGGTGCAGCAGGCCCCCCGCCCCAGCACGGGCAGCGACAGCCAGGTGGCAACCCAGGAGGAGGGGCAGCGATGAGCTTGCGCATTGGTTTGATTCTGCCGGACCTGCTGGGCACCTACGGAGACAGCGGGAACGCAGTGGTGCTGGCGCACCGGGCGCGCCAGCGCGGGTACGAGGTGGAGATCGTCACCGTCCACTACGGCGAGCCCATCCCGGACTCCCTGGACCTCTACACGCTGGGCGGCGGCGAGGACGTGGCCCAGTCTTTGGCCGCAGCGCACCTGATCGCCGACGGCGGTTTGGGGCGCGCGGTGGAGCGCGGCGCGCCGCTGCTGGCGATCTGCGCGGGCCTGCAGGTGCTCGGCGAGTGGTTTACCGACGCCGAGGGGCGCCAGGTGGCCGGTTGCGCCTTGGTGGACGCCCGCACCACCCCGCGCGGCGAGCGGATGATCGGTGAGCTGGCGGCCCGCCCCTCTGGCGCGCTGCGCGAGTGGGGAGTGGACGACGTTCTCCTCGGCTTTGAAAACCACGGCGGCCGTACCGAGCTGGGCGCTGACGCCCAGCCACTGGGCGTGGTCGAGTTCGGTTACGGCAACGGCGTGGAGGGGGCTGGCGGCGCCGGAGTGTACGTGGACGGTGCAGTGGCTGGGTCGGTGCTGTGCACCTACGCGCACGGCCCGGTCCTGGCCCGCAACCCCCAGTTGGCAGATGCATTCCTGGCCCGGGCGCTGGGCGTTGAGGTTGCCGAGCTTGGCCCCGTGGAGGTGCCGGCGCAGCAGCGCCTGCGCGCCGAGCGGGGCAAGGCCGCCGGCGTGCGGCTCTAGGAGAGCGCCTGCGGTCGCCATGCGGGATGAGGCGCGCGGGATCCGTCCCAGCCTGGGGGCGCAGCGAGCAAGTCTGGTGAAGCCCAGGGGTGGGGGTAGGTTCGCTCCGCCGTGACCGGCCCGCGTGCCTGATCCGTGCCTAGACTTGCGCCACCGCGCTGGCGCACCGTTGCCCGGCAGCGATTGCCGCGTGTTCCGACCGGGCGCGGTTATTCAGCTGAGCCGACGCCCGGAGCGTCTCCGTGGGGCGGTGTGAAGTGGGTAGGCGCTTTTGGTGCCCAGCCCCGGATGCTGCCACAATGGGAGGCAAAGGAGAGTTGTCCGAGCGGCCGAAGGTGACAGTCTTGAAAACTGTTGTGCGGTAACCCCGCACCAAGGGTTCGAATCCCTTACTCTCCGCAGGAAGGTTTGGCCCGGTCTATGTAAGACCGGGCCAAACGCTTTTCCACTGCACAGTGGCATTAGCGGGCGCCTGCGGGGGTGACTGGGGGTTTCGTCGTGATGGTTGGGTCTGGTGCTGCTGCTTAGGGAGCGCCTGTGGGGGAGTGGGGCTAGCGTGGGCGGGCCAGTGTGGTTGCCCGTGCCAGGAGCCGCGCCGCTGCGGAGCGGCAGGCGCAGTGCCGGGAATAGTGACCTTGCCCGGCCTTGGTTTTGCGTGCGCGGTGTTGTTGGTTAAGATAAGCGGGCCTGGAGACGTCGCATAGCCAGGTCGAGTGCGCCTCCCTGCTAAGGAGGTAGGGGTTCACGCCCCTCGCGGGTTCAAATCCCGCCGTCTCCGCCCATGGTTTGGCCCGGTCTGGAAAGACCGGGCCAAACGCGTATCCGGGCGCGTCCTCCCCCAGGAAGCCCGCTGCCGCAGGCACCATAACTGTCCCGCCCTGACCCGCTGCGGGGCAGCGACGCACTCCTCCGCCACCTCTGCCCTCCGGATTGCCTACAACTACCCCACCTCCTAGGGGCCAGGTCCACATTTGTTGGCCTTGGGTAAAACAATTGGCCTGGGGGGACTCCCCCAGGCCAATTGTTTTACCCAACGCCAATTGATTCAGCGTTGAATCCCCTGGGGCCCCTCGAAAGTCCTCGCGGCGCGCGTCCCGCAGCGCCGGCGGCCGGGGTGGGGCCGCTGGGCACCTTGTCCCGCAGCCCCTGATCCCTGGAACGGGTTGGCCCGGGCAACAAAAAATCCGCCTCGCGATTGCGAAGCGGACCCTCTGCGCGCCCGAAGGGACTCGAACCCCTAACCTTCTG
>JAUMWR010000065.1 GCA_030529545.1 Buchananella hordeovulneris | reverse complement strand
CAGCCTAGAACAACAGGTACCCTTTAACCCGTCCAACTAACAGGGAGCAGTGCACGATCACGGATCGCTCACCCCCCATTGCTCTGCCGGCGACCGGCCGCCACACCACTGCAGCGGACCGCCGCGCCTAGGGCACAAGGTTCCTACATGATGAGGTTAGAGAGCCGGCGGCGCGCCGCGCTCACCTCCGGGGTGGAGCCCAACAGGTGGAAGAGCTCCACCAGGCGCCCGCGGGCGCTTTCCCGCTCCTCCCCGCTGCTGTCAGCCACGCGCTCCAGCAGCAGCTCCAAGGCCGCTGCGGTGTGCCCGGCGGCCAGCAGCTGGTCGGCCCGCGCCAGCGGGTCCGCCAGCGCCTGCGCGCCGTCCTCGGTGGCCTCCTCCAGGCGCTGCATCAGGCGCACCTGGGACAGGGCCGCCTGCGCCTCGTGGTCGCGCGGGTTTTCCAGCAGGGCCTTCTCGTAGCACTTGACTGCCTGGGCCAGGCCTCCAGCCTCGATGGCGGCCTGGGCCTCCAGGTGCAGCGGCGGGACCGGCTTGGGCGGCTCGGCGCCGCTCAGCTTGCCGGTAATGCCCTGCTGGGTGGCCAGCGCAATCAACTGCTCCAGGAGCGCGCGCACCTGGTCGTACTCGGCCACGCCCTCGTAGAGCGGCACCGGGCGTCCGGCCAGCACGGCCAGCGTGTACGGGTAGGCGTTGACGCCAAAGGCCTGGGCCACCTGCGGGTTGCTCTCCACGTCGGCCACGGCCAACTGGAAGGCCCCGTCGGCCTCCTTGCAGAGCTGCTCCAGCACGGAGACGTTGCGGGCGGCTGACGGGTCCGTGCGGGCCGTGATGGCCACGACCACGGGCACCTGCGCGCTGAGCTCCACCATCGCGGCCACGTTGCTGGCCGTCAGGTTTACCTCTAGCGGTCCGGGGACGCGCCCCTCCTGGTTAGCCGGGTTGCCGGCGCCCGCTGCCTGCCCCGCCGGGGAGGCCGCAGCCTCCGCCTTTACCTGGGCGGCAGCCGCCAGCTCAGAGAGATCTACACCGCGACCGTTCAACGGTTCTCCTAGTTGTTGGCGGCGGGGGTGGCCGCCGCGTCGGGGTTGGTGGAGGCGTCGGCAACCACGGAGCGCAGGATGCGCTCGGCGCCGATCACGTGGGCCTTGCGGTCCACGCCCTTGGGGGGCACCACGAACGCCACGGCGATGTCCCACGTGGCGGTGACGGTGCCGGTCACCTTCTTGTCCTCGCCCAGCAGGGCACCGATGGTGCCGCCCAGTGTGAAGGTGGAGCCGGCCGCAGTGCGCTGGAAGGTGGCGGTCTGCACCAGGGTGCTTACCACGATGGAGCCGCCCTCGGCGGTGGGGATCTCCACGTAGCCGTCGGTGCCGGCCGCCAGGGTGGAGTTGACGGAACCGGAGGCCTGCGCGGAGTCGGTGAGGTTCTTGACCTGGGCGGTCAGGGCGGTGGTGAACGCGTCGTCCACCTCCACTGCGGCGTTGCCCACCTGGGCCGGGGCCATCTGCACGTAGTTGGAGATCAGCTCCTGCGCCGTGGAGTCCTCCACGAACTCGTCGTTGACGCCCACCTCGGCCGAAAGGGTCGAGGGCACGGTGGCGCCCGGCAGCAGTCGCACCCAGGCCCAGAGCCGGAAGTCGGCGTGGGCGTCGTCTTGGCGGATCACCTTCAGCAGGGGCGTGTGGCCGCCCTCGGGCACCTCGGTGATATCGAGGATGGTGCGCGGCCATTTCACGCCCGCGCTCACGGTGGAGGCGGTGGTCTCAGCCACCAGGTTCCCGGCCGGGAACTGGCCGCCAGACTTGGCCTCCAAGTCCAGGGCCGCCAGGCGCATGCGCAGGGCGGGGCCCATCACGCGGCTCTCCAGGCTGGCTTGGTCCCCGGCCTTGCCGTTGGTAAGTACGGTGTTTAAGTCCTCCACGACGGCCTTGATCTGTGCCTCGGTCAGGGCGGGGCTGATGTCGGGAGCGTTGCTGGTCTCGTTCTGCGGGGGCGGGGTGGAGCAGCCGGACAGCAGCACTGCCACGACGGCTAGGGCGGCGGTCATTCGCTTCATCAGTGCTGCTCCTCGTCCTGCGCGTTCGCTTCGGTTTGCTCCGGGTCTGCCACGGGGGCAAACTCCACGTCTTCCTCACCACCCAGGGGGAACAGTTCCTGCGCCACGGGCGCGAAGAACGGGTGTACCGGGGTGACGGGATCGTCCGGGTCGGCCCACGCGTCCACGGGGGATTCGTCCTCGTCCCGGCCACCCGGCTCGCCGGCTGCGCTCTCCTCGGCGTTGACGTGGACGACGTCCTCGCCGGCCTCCTCGCTCGCCTCGGCCTGGTCTGCGTCCTCGGCCTCTGCGGCCGCGTCGCTACCGGCCTGCGGAGCAGCGTCGCCTGCGGACTGGGTTTGCCGGCGGGCGGGCGGGCCCTCCTGCTCGTCTGCGGCGGAAGCGCCGGCCTCGGCGGCGCCGGTGGTGGTCTGTGCAACACCGGCCTCGGCGGCTGCGGGGTCGGCTCCCGCTGCCCGCGCGGCGGTGGCCTCCGGCTGCTCCTGCTGGGGCTCGCGCTTGATGCGAGTCCGCAGAGCGGCGGCAAAGCCTGTAATGGCGGCGCCGGCGGGCTGCAGCAGCTTGATCACGTCGGCCTTGCCGGCCTCGCCGTTCTCGCTCCCCTCGCCGCTCTCCAGGCGGGCGAGCTCGCGGCGGGACAGCGGGCGCTCGGTGTTCGGGTCGATGGCGCGCATGAGCTGGGTCGTGGCGGCCCGCTTGGCGGCGCGCTTCGCCGCCGCCTCGCGGCGGCGCTCCTCCTCACGGCGATAGGCGGTGTCAAAGAAGTACAGGCCGGCGGCCAGGGCCAGGAATAGCAGCGCCCACAGGAGGCCGGGCAGCAGGAACGTCGAGCGCTCCGGGGACACCCAAGAGAGGGTCAGCGTGGGGGCGGTCTTGGAACCCACCGCGATTAGCGAGGTGTTGTCCGCCTGCGGGGCAAACTTCAAGGTCACCTTGCCGGTGCCGGACTCGGCCATGGTCCACATGTCGTTGGCGACCAGCGCCGCCTGCAGGGAGTCTGTGTCCAGGTCGATCATCCCGGGCTCGGCGGAACCGGCGGCCTCGCCGCTGGCCTCCACGGAGGGGCTGGCGCTGCCGCTGGCGGCAGCCGAAGCGGCGGGGCTGGCGGAGGCCGTGGGGGCGGCGGAGGCCGCAGTGCTCGCTGCAGCGCTGGCCGCCGGACTGGCCGCCGGGCTGGCCGAGTAGCTGGGCGCGAGAGTGGACGCCTCCGGGTTGGGCTCCAGGTTCACGGAGTCGAGCGTGGACCAGTCCACCAGGCCGGTGACCTCCACGACGCTGTATTGGGAGGACCAGCCATCCACGTCCGCGGTGCGGCCCACGGCCACAGCCACCTGCTCGCCCTCGGGGACGGTGACCGTGGCGACTACCTCGCCGGGCAGGATGTTGAGCACGCCGGGAGCGGTAATCAACAGCGGGGACTTGGCCTTTGCGGCATCCAGCGTCGCCTCAACGCGGGCGGCTGGCTTGAACACCGTGGCAGAGAGCACCGCCGCAATCAGAAAGATGATGGCAACGCCTGCCAGGACAACCGCGCCGTTGCGCAAACTCAGCAATGACTTTTTCAAAGGTAACTCCTTGGGTCAAAAGATACGATGCCACACAGCGCCCTGCACATAGCCCAAAAAGAAGGACGAATCACAGGTGAACCAATCAGCGTGGGCCCACCAGCGTCGCAAGAACGCTGCGCTCCATCAGCGCCGGCTCCAGCAGGAGCAGGCTGCCCGGACCGCGCAAGCGCGGCAACTGATTGCCCGGTTCCTCACCGCTGCTGAGCGCCACTGCATCCAGCCGCAATCGCTGCGGCTCACCGGATACAATGGCACCTCTGCCCGCACAAATCTGCGCGGCTGGTACCTGCGCTTGGACCGCACGGTGGGTATAGACACTGCAGGCAACTTTTACGTCTTGACCGCTCCCCTTTCACTTCTTGATCGCTTCCGCACCCAACGTCCTGTCCCCTGCGACCCGCCTCTGGTCATTGGTTTGGGCGGGCGCGATGGCGACTCCATCGAATTGCGCGCCGCTCTAGAGCGTCTCCTACCAGGCTGGGAAGACGCCGGAAACCAGGCGTGATTTACCTAGCGTTTGGGTCGCCGCCCCCTAGTGGGCCGCTCACGGCGGGTAACTGGCCGCCGCGACCATGCGGTAAGGGGCGCCAATCGACCCACGATTGGCGGCCGTCTGGCGCGCCAGGTTCGGCCAAAGCAAACCAGCGGCAAAGCCCCCGCAGCACTCCCCTAGTGCCCGCAATCAGGCGGCAGGCGGCGGGAAACAAATGGGCGGCGCGCCGCAGGCTCGGGTGGCCGGTGGTGCTTCGAAACAACCGCGACTAACCAACGGAAAGCACCCCCTCAACGCTGCTGCGGACCGACCGCTCGGGGCGGCGGGCGGTCGCTACGCGCCGGCGCGCTCCAGCAGGTCCGCGAGCGCGCGGGCCGTGGCCGGCGGGTTCTCCAGCGCCGGGAAGTGGCCCGCGCCGCTGACCGTCACCACCTGCGCGCCCAGGTGCTCGGCCATGTGGGCCGCGTCCGCCGGGGTACAGGGCTTGTCGAACTCGCCGCGCAGGACCAGGCCGGGCACCGCGCGCTCCCGGAGGGCGGCAAGCACGGAGGTGCGGTCGGGGCGGGCGGCCATGGCGCGCTGTGCCCAGGCGATCGCCCCGCCGGCGGCAGCGTCGGCCATCGCGCGATACCGCTCCAGCGCCTCCCCGCCCTCCAGCGTGGCGGGGGCGAGCACATTGGCGACCATCGCGGCAACGACGGCGCTGCCCTCTGCGGGGGCGCGCTGCGCCATGGCAAGGCGCCCGGCGGCGGCCTCCGGTGCGTCGGCGGTGGACTTCGTGTCCAGCATCGCCAGGCCGGCCACCAGCTCCGGGTGGCGCTCGGCCAGCGCCACGGCCACGTAGCCACCCATCGAGAGGCCCGCCACCACGGCGCGTTCCACCCCGGCGTGACGCAGCGCAGCGGCCACGGAGTCGGCGTAGCCTTCCAGCCCCTCCACAGCGCTGCCACCCTGCTCGTCCACCAGCGGGCCGCTCTGCCCAAAGCCGGGGCCGTCCACCACGATCACGTCGCCACACCCCTCGGCGGCCAGGGCCGGGCGCAGCAGGTCCCACATGCGGCCATCGACCGGGAAACCGTGCAGCAAGACCAGGGGAAGCTGGCCGGCGGTGCCAAAGCGGGTGATGGCTAGCTCATTGTTCACGTCAATCTCCTAGGGGAACTGAGGGCCGCTGCTTCTTGGCGCGCCGCGACTGCCCACAGTGTGCCGGATTCGACCGGGAAATACGCGGCGCTGGGGCCGGGGTTGCAGCACCGGCCGGTCGATTCCGGGCAGCGGCGGCGGGGCGGCCGGCGGCTTACCGGGCCGCCCGCTGCCAGCAGGCGGTGTGCCAGTGCCGGCGCTCCTCCAGGCCGGCATCCACGCCGAACAGGTGCTCGTTGCTCCAGGCCACGACGTGGCTGGTCCCCGGCACGATCGGGCGGTGGCACCCCGGGCAGGTATAGGTCTTAGTCGCGTTCGCTCCCCGCCGCACGGTGAACTCGGCGCCGCCCGGGCCGCGCTCCGAGCGGGGAATAGCGGCCAAGCGGCCCATGTCCAGGGGAACATGCCCCTGGACGTAGGGCCGCTTGGAAGAACGCCTGCCGCTGGGCACTAAGCCACCAGCAGGCCGCGGCGGTAAACCTCGACGGGAACGATCTCGTCGGTAACCACCACGACGTCGGCCAGCTTGCCAGCCTCGAGAGAACCGACCTGGTCCTCGATGCCGATGATGCGGGCACCCACCAGGGTGGCGCAGTAGACGACGTCAACGAGGTCCACGCCGCCGTTGAACGTCGTGCGCACGACGTCCATCAGGCGGGCGGTGCCACCGGCGATCGAGCCGCCGTGGGTCAGGCGGGCCACGCCCTCGGCCACGGTGACCTCCTGGGAACCCAGGCGGTAGGCGCCGTCGGGCATGCCGGCGGCGGCCATGGCGTCGGTGATGAGCACTACGTTGTCGCGGCCCACGATCTCAAAGACGTTGCGCACCACGGCCGGGGACAGGTGCGTGCCGTCGGCAACCAGCTCCACCACGCAGCGGTCCTTCACCGCGCTCGCCAGGAACTCGGCGATCGGGCTGGGGGTGCGGTGGTGCAGCGGGGTCATGCCGTTGAACAGGTGGGTGACGGTGGACAGCGCCGAGCGGCGGTGCTCCGTACGGGCCAGCACCTCGACCGCGAAGTCCAGGGCCTTGCGGGTGTCTTCCGGGCCGGCGTCGGTGTGACCGAAGGACGGCAGCGCACCGCCCTCGATCAGGGCCTCGGTGACGCCCCCCTCGCCGGTGATGTTGGGCTTCTCCGGGGCGATCGTCATGGTGACGGCGTGGCCGCGCGCGATCTTGAGCAGCTCGCGGGTCAGCTCCGGGTTGGGTTCCTGGATGAGCTTGGGGTCCTGGGCGCCGCAGCGAACCTCAGAGACGAACGGGCCCTCCCAGTGAATACCGGCCAGTTCGCCGGCGTCGCACATGTCCGCCAGCAGGGCGGTGCGCTCGCGCAGTGTCTCCGGCGCGGCAGTAACCGTGGAGGCCACCAGGGTGGTGGTGCCCTGGGAGCGGTGCGCCATGACCGCGGTCATGACGTCCTCCCGGGTCAGCGCGTCCGGGAAAGAAGCAGAGCCACCACCGTGGCAGTGCACGTCTACCAGGCCAGGCAGGATGTAACCCTCGACGGTCTTGGCGGCCTGCGCCACTTCTGCCGGGGCGTCGGCGGCGGTGCCAACGTAGGTGAGCTTGTCAGCTTCCCAGGCAACCACGCCGTCGTTCAAGATTTCATCGGTCAAAACAACGCGCCCACGTAGAGCGCCAGCGATCTGCTCCATGGGGGTAATTCTGCCACCGCGTCAGCTCGTAGTGGTGGGACCACCGGCCACGTGGCTTCTTTCCCTTCCGCCTTATCCCGGCGGCGCGTCTCTCTCAGCCCATCCTGTCTCAGCTCAGCTGGTCTTAGCTCACGCGGTATCCGCCCACGCGGTCTCAGCCCAGCCGGGCGAGGGCCACGGCGATCGCGCGCTCGACGTCGCGCTCCACGCGGGCAGAGGTGGGAGCGCCGCCCACCCACTTCAGTGCCGCTGAGGGTTGCCCCTCCCCTTCTTCCTGCCCCACCTGACCACGCGGCGGCCACTTTGGCAATTCGGCCGGGGCGCAGCGTCGGACATGGACCGCCGCACTCCGATTGCTGGCAAATTCAGGGCCGACGCCTCGCCGGCCCACGGAATCAATCAACCGCCATTCGATTAGCCAACCCGCAGCTGGCCGACGTTCCACCGGTCTACCGGCTCGCCCGGCCGGCGCTCGCTCTGCCCGCCCGGTCAGGATCATCAACCCGGCCCGCCAGGGCTCGACGCGACCGGTGCGTCTCGCGCTGCATCCGGCGACCCGACGGGGCAATCCCGCCCCGCTGCGCGTCCGCTGCCCTTCCGGACGGCAAGCGGCGGACTAGGCGGTCAGAACAGCCGCGACTCGGAGTCGTCCACACCGCGCATGGCGGCGTAGTCCAGCAGCAGGCAGCCGATCCCCCGGTCGGCGGCCAGCACGCGTGCCTGCGGTTTGATGAGCTGGGCCGCGAACACGCCGGTCACCGGTGCCAGCAGCGGGTCGCGGTTGAGCAGTTCCAGGTAGCGCGTGAGCTGCTCCACGCCGTCGATCTCGCCGCGGCGCTTGACCTCCACCGCCACGTGTCCGCCCGCCGGGTTGCGCACCAGGAGGTCCACCGGGCCGATAGCCGTGGGGTACTCGCGCCGCACCAGGCTCACGCCTTCACCAATCAGCTCCACCTGCTCCGCCAACAGCTCCTGCAGGTGGGCCTCCACGCCGTCCTTCTCCAGCCCCGGGTCCACGCCCAGGGTCTCCTCCACGTCCGCCACCACGTTGTAGATGGTGATGGTCAGGACGTCGTCCGCCTTGGCTGCCGCCACCTTCCACACCTGGGTGGCGCCCTGCTCCACCGCGTCCTCGTCCGGCTCCACCTCTGTGAGGGAGCACGGCGGGCTCATCCAGTTCAGCGGCTTGTAGGAGCCGCCGTCGGCGTGCACCAGCACGGAGCCATCGGCCTTCAGCATCAGCACGCGCAAAGCGCGAGGCAGGCGGGCATCCAGGCGCCCGGAGTAGGTCACGGAACAGTCGGCAAACACAACACGCACGGCCCGTAGCCTAGCCGTACACGCGCCCGGCAACCGAAAGCGCGGCGCAGGCGGCAACGTCGTCCAAACAAAAGAGTGGGGCGCCGCAGCGCCCCCATAATCCGCGGCGCCCCCCCCCCGGGATTTATAAGTCGGGGTCAACTCCCCGGCCGGCCGCCTGCCCCCCCCC
>JAUMWR010000009.1:48601-50273 GCA_030529545.1 Buchananella hordeovulneris | reverse complement strand
ACACCCACCAAAACACCAGAACCAAAACAGCCCCAGCACCCCAACAGGATGGCCTTCCTTGTTGCAGGCAAGGCTGATCAAAGCCTTGGCTTGAACTTAGAAGAGGTGGCTGCCTTCCGCGCTTTCGCGCTCTCGGCAACGGAGAATAACTTACACGCACCCAACCCCCCTTCGTCAAATCGATTTCGCGTGACCTGACGCACACGGGCTACTTTCCCGTGCAATCCCAACGAAAAATCGCGATGAGAACGCGGCGGGGCCGGCAGGAGTTTTCCTGCCGGCCCCGTGCCTTGCCCCGCTTGGCCCTGGCTCAGACGTTGCTGACCTTGACCACCGCGAGGTTCCTCCTGCCCTTGCGGACTAGGATCAACCCGCCGGGAAGCAGATCGTCCTTGGTTAGCACGCGCTCCTCGTCCGCTACCTTCTCGTTGTTTAGGTAGGCGCCGCCCTGCGCGATCGTCTTGCGGGCGGCGTTGCGGCCCTTCTCCTGCCCGGTAGCCACCAGGGCGTCCACGATCGTGGCCTCACCCAGCTCGAGCTCGCCCACCTGCAGACCAGCGACCGCCTCCAGCAAGGTGGCCGGCTCGACCGCGCGCAGGTCTCCCCCACCCCAGAGGGCGGCGGTGGCAGCCTCGGCGTCGGCCAGCGCGTCGGCCCCGTGCACCAGCTTGGTGACGGCGCGGGCCAGCGCGCGCTGGGCGGCGCGGGCCTGCGGGCGCTCCTTGGTGGCGGCCTTCAGCTCCTCGATCTCCTCGCGGGAGAGGAAGGTGAAGACCTTGAGGAAACGCACCACGTCGGCGTCGTCGGAGTTCAGCCAGAACTGGTAGAAGGCGTAGGGGCTCAGCAGCTCCGGGTCGAGCCAGACGGCACCGCCCTCGGACTTGCCGAACTTGGTGCCGTCGGCCTTGGTGATGAGCGGGGTGGTCAGGCAGTGGACGGTGGCGCCCTCGGCCTTGCGCACCAGCTCCACGCCGCCCAGCAGGTTGCCCCACTGGTCGTTGCCGCCGGTCTGCAGCGTCACGCCGTGGCGGCGGTAGAGCTCCAGGAAGTCGTTGGCCTGCAGGAGCTGGTAGGAGAACTCGGTGAAGGAGATGCCCTCGTCGCTGGCCAGGCGGCGCGCGACGGTGTCCTTGGCGATCATGGTGCCCAGGCGGAAGTACTTGCCCAGGTCGCGCAGCAGCGAGATCGCAGACATGGACGCGGTCCAGTCGTAGTTGTTGACCATGACCGCCGCGTTCGCGCCCTCGAAGGACAGGAAGCGGGAGATCTGCTCACGCAGCGCCTGCGCCCACTGGGCCACGACGTCGGCCTCGTTCAACGTGCGCTCGCCGCTCATGCGCGGGTCACCGATCAGGCCGGTGGCACCGCCCACCAGGGCGATCGGCTTGTGGCCGGCGTTTTGCAGGTGGCGCATGACGATGAGCTGGACCAGGTGGCCGTGGTGCAGGGAGCGAGCCGTCGGGTCGTAGCCGGTATAGAACGTGATGGGACCGGCCGCCAGCGCCTCGCGCAGCGCGTCCAAGTCGGTGTGCTGTTGCAGCAGCCCACGCCACTGGAGTTCATCCAGGATGTCGCTCACGTCTATTTCCTATCTTTGTGCTTGCGTGCGCCTGCTGACACACCGCAGTCGATTCTACGCTTTGGTGCCCGACGTTCCGCCCGCCCCACCGCT
>JAUMWR010000009.1:19170-48501 GCA_030529545.1 Buchananella hordeovulneris | reverse complement strand
CCGGTGATCGTGGTGGGGTGGGTGATCGCGGTACCCACCACCACGGCCCACGCGCCGGCCTCCATCACGGCGGCGGCCTGGGCGGGGGTGTGCACGCGGCCCTCGCAGATCACGGGGAAGCCCGGGAACTCGGCGATGGCCTGGGAGAGCAACTCGAGGTCGGGGCCGTCGGTCTTCTCGCGCTCGCCGGTGTAGCCGGCCAGCGTGGTGGACAGGATGTCCGCGCCGGCCTCGGCTGCCATGCGGATGTCCTCGATGGAGCCGCAGTCGGCCATCACCAGGATGCCGTCGGCGTGCAGGGCCTGAACCACCTGCGCGAACGTGAGCCCGTCCGGGCGCTCGCGCCGGGTGGCGTCAATGGCGACGATGTCGCTACCGGCCCAGGAGCAGGAGCGGGCGTGGCGCAGCGTCGGGGTGATGTAGACACCCTCGTCGCCTTCCTTCCACAGGCCGATGACGGGGACCTTCACCTGCCCCTTGATGGCGGAGATATCGGCTAGGCCCTGGCAGCGGATGGCGGCGGCGCCGGCGCGCTCGGCGGCCAGCGCCATCTGGGCCATGGTCTCGGGGTGGCGCAGCGGCTCGCCCGGGTAGGCCTGGCAGGAAACGATCAGTTTGCCTTTCAAACCGGCAATGAGGG
The DNA here is from genome assembly GCA_030529545.1 of Buchananella hordeovulneris. Classification (GTDB taxonomy): domain Bacteria; phylum Actinomycetota; class Actinomycetes; order Actinomycetales; family Actinomycetaceae; genus Buchananella; species Buchananella hordeovulneris_A. The sequence goes on along the minus strand of JAUMWR010000009.1, from coordinate 47,861 downwards.
GGTGCATGTCTTCTCTTTTCTTTAGATCAGTCCAGTTGCTGCTGCGGCGCCTAGCAGCGGGGCGTCGGAGCCCAGTTGCCCGCGCACCAGCGGGGTGGCCGCCACCGGGTTCATGGCCTGGTCCTTCCAGCCGGCCTCGACCTCGCCCCACCAGGTGGGGCCGGAGTTGACCACCGAGCCTGACAGCACGATCACGCCCGGGTCGAGGATGTTGGCCAGGCTCCCCAAGCTCTCGCCGGTGGCGCGTCCGGCGGTCTTGACCACCTGCAGCGCGATCTCGTCGCCGGCCTCGGCCAGGTCGTCCACCTCGCGCCCCGTGGCACTCTTGCCGCTGAGACGCTCGTACTCGGCGGCGATGCCGGAGCCGGAGGCGATGGGCTCCAGGTGGCCCGAGCGTCCGCAGGAGCAGGCCCGCCCCTTGGCCAGACCGTGGTGGATGTGCCCGACGTGCCCGGCCACGTTGTGCGCGCCCACCTGGGCCCGGCCGCCCTCGACCAGCGCGCCGCCGATGCCGGTGCCCAGCCCCATGACGAGCGTGGAGGCGTAGCCGCGCCCGGCGCCGAAGGTGTGCTCGCCCAGGGCGTGCGCCGCGACGTCGCCCACTACCTTTACCTCCAGGCCGGTGACGCGCGCGAGCTCGGCGCCCAGGGGCGTGCCGCCCCAGCCGGGCATGGTGCCGGTGGCGGAGGTGATGTTGCCCGTGTCGCTGTCCACGACGCCGGCACTGCCAACGCCCACCGCCACCGCCTGGCCGCCCAGCTCCCGGGCGGCCTCCAGCTGACGCTGCGCAAAGTCGAGGATGCGGGCGAGCACACTAGCGCCGCCCTCCATCGCGTCGGTGGGGATGGAGGCCTTGCCCACCACCTCCGGGACGGGGGACGACGCCCCGCCGTCCGCCCCCTGCCCGATCTCGATCAGACCAGAGGCCACCTTGGTGCCGCCGATGTCGAACGCGAGCACAAAACGCTTGCTCACTGCTCCCCCACCAAAACCTCGTAGGCGCGCTTGGCGGCGGCGAGACGCGTCTCGACACTCCACTCGGCGCGCGCCTGTATCTTCATCCCCACGTATGCGGGGCCCTTCTCCCCCCAGGCCTGGGCGCACAGACGGACCTGCTCCGCGTCCATCAGGCTGGTGGGCTCGTCCTGCCGCATCGGCAGGTGCAGGTCCTCCCACCCCTTGCCGAAGTAGTTGTCCTGCTCGCCCGCGCCGGAGAACATGACACCGCGCAACACACCGGCGGCGCTGGCCTTGGCGATGTGCTCCACCACGACCGCCGCGCCGCGCTCCTCAATGGCGCTGCGCCCCCAGTTGATGGAAAGGCCCAGTCCTTGCTGCGACACCACTTCCAGCTCCGCCTCGATCGGCAAAAATCCCTTCTGCGGCGCCTGGCCGGCCACGAACCGGTCGCAGTGCTCGATCACCGGGGTCGCCCCGCACCAGTCCCAGCCGCTCAGCTCCTCGAGCGAGGCGGCCAGGGCGGCAGCGTCGGCCACCTCACGCGGCGCAGAGTGCAGGTGCACCCACCGCACGGCCGCCCTGCCGGTCAGATCACTCAACCGGGCCAGGCCATCGCGCAACTGCGCAATGTCCGCAAGCGCCCGACGGCGCCCCTCCGGGTCGGGCGAGGCCAGCCCCCGCACGGGGTCGGCGCCCATCCCCACCATCGTGCCCGGGATCGCAGTGATCACCGAGGACACGTAGTGGGCGGGCAGGTACTTGGCCAACCACTCGGCGTTGCTGACCAGATCTCCCGGCCACGGGATCTCCAGGCCCGCCACCCACTCCTGGGCGGCCAGCGCCTCGTACCAATCCTCGCGCGGCTTGGTCTCAGCCGCGTAGGCACCAACCACATACGGGGGCAGCATCGCTTAACCCTCCAGCAGGCCCGCGCGGCGCAGCACGCCGGCCACGGCCTCCACGTTCGCGCCCTCCATCGTGGTGGCGGGCTCGGGCATCTTGTTCGAGTCAAAGACCCCCAGCAGCTGCAGGGCAGTCTTGAACGCGCCAACGCCAGCGGAGAAGCCCGCCAGGCCGCTGGTCACGAACACGATGTCCATCAGCTGGGTCAGGCGGTCCTGCTCGGCGGTCACGGTGGCCCAGTCGCCCGTCTGGTAGGCGTCCCACTGGCGCACATAGCCGGCCGGGTCCACGTTGGCCAGGCCCGGCACCGCACCGTGGGCGCCACCCAGGTAGGCGCCGTCCACCACCATCTCATGTCCCGTCAGCAGCGCCAGCGGGCTGCCGGCGGCGCGGTTGGCAATCAGGAGGCGGCGGAAGGAAACGTCGTCCCCCGAAGAGTCCTTCACACCCTTGATGGTGCCGTCCTTGGCCAAGTCCATCAGCAGGTCCACGCCGAGCTTCGTGTGCACACACACCGGAATGTCATAGGCGTAGACGGGCACGTCCACTGCCTGGGCGATCAGCTCGAAGTGGCGACGCACCTGCGCCTCGCCGCCCAGCGCGTAGAACGGGGCAGTGGCCACGATGCCGTCAGCACCCTGGGCCACGGCCCGGCGGGCGTGCTCGATCACGCGGTCGGTCTGCATGTCGATGACGCCCACGATGATCGGGACGCGCTTGGCGGTGGTCTCCACGGCGGCGTTAACGATCTGGTCGCGCTTGGCGTCGTTGGAGAACACGACCTCGCCGGAGGAGCCCAGCACGAACAGGCCGTGCACGCCGGCGCCGAGCATACGCTCGATGTTGCGGTCAAAAGAGTTGCGGTCAAAGTTACCGGCCGCGTCCAGGGCGGTCACAACCGGGGGCACAATACCCTGCAGGATCATTTCAAAGTCCTTCTATCAGTTCTTGACGGGGTGAAGAAGCGAAGGTGCAGCGCCCAGAAGAGTGCGTGTGTAGTCGTTCTCCGGGTTTTCCAGCACCTGCTCAGCAGTGCCCTCTTCAACGATCAAACCGCTGTTCATCACCGCAATGCGGTCGGAGATGTAACGGACGGTCTGAATGTCGTGGCTGATGAACACCATCGCCAGGTTCAGTTCCTTCTTCAGGTCGGTCAGAAGGTTCAGAATCTGCGCCCGCACGGACACGTCCAGGGCGGAGGTGGGCTCGTCAGCGATGATCGCGCGCGGCCCCAGGGACAGCGCACGCGCGATCGCCACGCGCTGGCGCTGACCGCCAGACAGCTGGCCGGGCAACGCATCCAGCACCGAAGAAGGCAGCCCCACCTGGTGGATCAACTCCTTCACGCGCTTCTCGCGGCTGGCCGCGTTACCGATGCCGTGCACCTGCAGCGGGTCGGAGAGCTGGTCGCGCACAATCATGCGCGCGTTCAGCGCCGTGGCCGGGTCCTGGAAGACAACCGAGACCACGCGACCGATCTCGCGGCGGTCCGCTGCGGTGCGACGCGTGACGTCCTTACCCTCGAAGAACACCTTGCCCGCCGTAGCCGACTGGAGGCCACACATGATGTTGGCCGTGGTGGACTTGCCCGAACCGGACTCGCCCACCAAACCGATCGTCTGGCCCGGCATCAGCTTCAGGCTCACGCCGCGCACCGCCTTGATCTTGTTCGGGCGGAACAGCGACCCGGTGCGGGTGCGGAACGTAACCTCTACGTCCCGCAGCTCGATGATGGGAGTTTGCTCGCTCACTTGCTCTCCTCCTTAACTGCGCCAGACAGCACGCCCTCAGGCAGTGCGGCGTAGAAGTGGCCGGGGCTGACCTCGACCATGACCGGGCGGATGTCCTCACCAATACCCGGGTGAGAGGAACGGGGAGCGAAGCGGTCACCAACCGGGAAGTCCCGCGGGCTGGGCACGGTGCCCGGCACCTGGTGCAGGCGCTCGGCGCCGGCCTCGATGGAGAGCACCGCACCGAGCAGACCCTGGGTGTACTCGTGCTGCGGGTTCATCAACAGCTCGCTGGTGGGAGCCTGCTCCACGATCTGGCCCGCGTACATGACCGTCACGGAGTGCGCCACCTCGGCAACCAGAGCCAGGTCGTGGCTGACGAAGACCATGGCGAAGCCCAGCTTCTCGCGCAGCTCGTTGAGCAGGTCGATCACCTGCTTCTGCACGGTCACGTCCAGCGCCGTGGTGGGCTCGTCCGCGATCACCAGCTTCGGGTCGCGGGTCAAGGCCATGGCGATGAGCACGCGCTGGCGCTGACCGCCAGAGAGCTCGTGCGGGTAGGACTCCAGCGTGCGCTTGGGGTCCAGCCCCACCAGCTCCAGCAGCTCCTCAGCGGTGCGGGTACCGCCGCGCTTGGTGAGCTGCTTCATCTGCGCCTTAATCAGCATCGACGGGTTGAGGCTGGAGAGGGCGTCCTGGTAGATCATCGCGATCTCGTGGCCGCGCAGCGCCCAGCGCTCCTTGTTCGGCATCGTGAGCAGGTCCTTGCCCTCGTAGAGGATCTCACCGGTGATGGTGGCCTTCGGGTCGAGCAGGCCGGTGATCGCCAGGGAGGTGATGGACTTGCCAGAACCGGACTCACCCACCAGACCCATGGTCTCCCCCGGGCGAACCGAGAAGGAGACGTTGTCGATGACGTTCACGTCGCCGTGACGCGGGAACTTGATGCACAGGTTCTTCACTTCCAGCAGCGGAGCAGCGCTGGAGTGGAACCGCAGGCGGTCGGTGCGCTTGGACTCTACCTCGCGCATCTTGTCCAGCGCGGCCTGCAGCGAAGCGGCCTGGGCCTTGTGCGCGGCCACTGGGTCCTGCAGGAGGCGGTCGGCCTCGCGCTCGCCGTCGGTCTGGTCCGGCTTGGGGGCTGCGGTCTTCGGGGCGGCGACCATGGCGTCGGTCAGGCCCTCAGACAGCAGGTTCAAGCAGAGCACCGTGACCATGATGGCCAGGCCGGGGAACAGCGCTTGCCACCAGCGTCCCACCAGAACGCCGTGGCGAGCGTCGGACAAAATATTGCCCCACGTGGCGGTCGGCTCCTGAATACCAGCCGAAATAAAGGACAGGGAGGCCTCGAACACGATGGCGTCTGCCACGAGCACGGTGGCGAACACCATGATCGGGGCGATGCAGTTGCGGGCCACGTGCTTGACCAGAATCCACGGCGCGCGGGCACCAGAAACCACGACCGCGTTGACGTAGTCCTCGCCGTACTCGCTCATCACATTCGCGCGGATAACGCGAGTGAGCTGCGGGATGTAGAGGAAACCGATCGCCAGGATGATGACCAGCAGCGAGTTACCGAACACGGACACGAACACGGCGGCCAACGCGATGCCCGGGAAGGACATGATGATGTCCATGACGCGCATGATCACCTCGGAGAGGCTCTTGCGCACCACGGCAGCAATCGAACCGAAGATGGCCGCGCACACCAGCGCGAACGCCGTCGCGGACAAACCGATGACCAGCGAGTAGCGGGCACCGTGCATCATGCGGGAGAGGACGTCGCGGCCCTTCTCATCGGTACCGAACAGGAACTCGCCGGTGGGAGCCTGCTTGGACAGGAAGATCTCTTGCGGGTCGTGCGGAGCGATCCACGGGGCCAGGACGGCCACCACCACAACTAGCCCGACGACGAACAGCGCGATGCGCGAACCGATGGGCATAGCCGACAGGCGCTTGAAGCGGACGCGTCCGGCCTTCGACTCCAACTTTTCAGTCAATCCCCTACGCATGATCACACCGTCCTAATACGCGGGTTGATGAGGATGTAGAGCAGGTCAACCACGATGTTGACCAGCACGAACGCCAGTGCCACCACGACCGTGACGCCCTGCACCAGCGTGGGCTCGTTAGAGGTAACGCCGTCCAAGATGGCCATACCCATGCCGGGCAGGTTGAAGATGACCTCGATAACGACGGCACCACCCATGAGGTAACCGATGCGCAGACCCAGAACCGTCACCGGAGTGATCAGGGCGTTGCGCAGCACGTTGCGGGAGACCACGACCGACTTCGGCACACCGGCGCCGAGCGCGGTACGCACGTAGTCCTTGTCTAGCTCCTCCACCATCGCGGTGCGGATAACGCGCGTGAGGGAACCGGCCACTGGGACGCCAAGTGCAATGGCGGGCATCGCCATTCGGGCCGCCCAAGCCGACGGGTCCTCGCTGAACGGAATGAGCTTCCCGGAGGCGGGAAGGAGCTCCAGGCTGGTGGAGAACACCAAGATCATGAGCACAGCCAGCCAGAAAGAGGGGGTGGCGATGCACGCGATGGAGAAGACGCGGATCGCTTGGTCCGGCCAGCGATCGCGGTAGAGGGCCGCAAGCACACCTAGGATCGCTGCAACCACAACGGCGATCAGCAAACCGAGCAAGGTGAGCTGGATGGTCACCGGGAACGCGTCGGCCACCTTGGCAGCCACGGAGTCACGGCGGGCGCCGTAGGTCCCCAGGTCGCCGTGCAGCATCCCACGGAAGAAATCGATAAAGCGAATAAACCAGTGCCGGTTGAGCCCGTACTCTTCGCGATATTGAGCCAGGGCCTCGGCGGTAGCACCCTCGCCGAGGGCGTTCTGTGCCGGGTCAATCTTGGAGAAAGACATCAGGAAAAAGACCAGGAAGGTCACGCCGACCACCATGATCGGCAACGCGATCAAGCGCCGTCCAATGAGGCGAACTAAGTTGTTCAAGGTTGCTGCTCCCTTGCAGACGAAAAAAGGGGCCGGGGGCGGGCTCTTGGCCCGCCCCCGGCGATGACGTCACTTGGTGGATTCGACGTCGATGAAGCTCAGGCCCGTGGTGCTGATCGGCGAGAAACCGATGAGCTCGTCAGCCTTGTAAGCGGTGAGAACCTTGCGGTGGAAGAGCGGGTACAGCGGCACCTCGTCGGAGATGAGGTCGAATGCCTCGTTCCAAGCGGCCTGCTGCTCGGCACCCTCGGCGCGCATCGCGCGGCCCAGGATCTCGTGCAGCTTGGCGAAGCCGGGGGTGTCCTTCCAGTGGTTGCGGACCTGGGTCCACTTGTTGTCGCCGTACCACCAGTTGATCAGGAGGTCGGGGTCCTGACCGAAGGTGGAGGGGTCGCCGGGGGCGATGAACACGTCGTTGAGGGTGCGGGCCTCGCCGTCGATGTCGTCGTACAGGGCGGAGGAAGCCAGGGACTTGATCTCAGCCTCGACGCCAACGGCCTTCAGATCGTTCTGGATCTGCGGGGCCAGCGCCTTAATCCACGGGTGGTCGGTGGTGGCCAGGGTGATCTTCAGGTCCTTGACACCGGCGTCGGCAAGCAGGGCCTTGGCCTTCTCCGGGTCGTACTTGAAGACGTTCTTCGCCTGGTTGTAGTTCGGGTGGCCCTCCGGCAGGAAGGAGGTGGCCGCAGTGGCGGTGCCGCCCATGTTGTTGGCGATCAGCTTCTCCACGTCAACGGCGTACAGGAAGGCCTGGCGGACGCGAGCGTCGTCGAAGGGCTTCTGGGCCACGTTGAACATCATGAAGGGCTGGTTGAAGCCCTGGACGGCCTCTACGGTAGCGCCAGCGCCCTCGAGCAGCGGAACGACGTCGGCCGGGACGTTCTCCATGACCTGGACGGTGCCTTCCTGCATCGCGGTGGTGCGGGCCGTGTCGTCCTTGATGATGTGGAACTCCATCTTAGCGGCCTTGGCCGGGTGGGAGCCGTTGTAGTGCTCGTTCGGCACGAACACGACCATCTTCTCGTCGATGGACTCGTACTTCCAGGGCCCGGTACCAACCGGCATGGCCTTGAGCTCGTCCTCGGACTTCGCGGCGGGGACGACCTTGACGAGGGTCAGACGAGACTTGAACAGGGCGGTCGGGTAGGCCAGGGTGACGGTGACGGTCTTGTCGTCCTTCTTCTCGATCGAGGCGATCGGGGAGAGCATCGGGGCGTACAGGGCGCCCTCGGCGACGTTGCGCTTGTAGGACTCGACCACGTCGTCGGCCTTGACGTCGGTGCCGTCAGAGAACTTGGCGCCATCACGCAGGGTGACCTCGTAGACGGTGTCGGAGACCTTGACCGGCTCGCCGGCGGCCAGGCCGTCGTAGACCTCGAAGGTCTTCATGTCGAGGTTGTACAGGCCCTCCATGACGTGCAGGTTGGCGCCGTTGGCGAGAGCCGAACCGGAGCTGATCGGGTTGAAGTTCTTGGTCTCGTAGGCAACGGCTGCGGAGATGGTGCCCTCCGGGTTGCCGGTAGCCCCGGAGCCCTCGCTGCCGGCGGTGGTCTCGGCGGGCTTCTCCGAGGCCTCGTTGCCGGCCTCGCTGCTCTTGCCGCAACCGGACAGAATCATGGCCACGGAAGCGGTAATCGCTGCTGCTGCAGCCCACTTCTTGGGACGGTTCTGCATAGCTTCTCCTCATCTTTGAGTAGGCTCTGGGCATCAAGCGATGCCGAATTAGGATGAATCGTATGTTGTCAGACAACCTTGCCGCCAGCGATGTGGGCGACGTTGCCAAACTGTTATCGCGGGTGATCGTTAGTGATCAGAAACAGCCCCAAGCGACGATTCGTTCGCAAGCGACTATGGATGCGATCAAGGCATACATCCTCAAAGAGGGCTTGAAACCAGGAGACCCCCTCCCCACCGAGGCGGAGCTAGGCGCCATGCTGGACGTCTCCCGCTCCTCCGTCCGCGAGGCCCTCCGCAAGCTGGAAGCCCTCGATATCGTCGAGGTCAAGCGCGGTTCTGGCTCGTTCGTGGGCTCTCTGTCCCTGGGGCCGATGGTGGAGACGCAGGTGCTACGGGCGGCCATGTCTAGCGACGACAACCACGGCTTCCTCCGCGAGGTGGTGCGCGCCCGCCGGGCGCTCGACCGCGGCCTGGCCGCCGAGGTGGTGCAGGCTCACCACGACCGCCCGGACCCGGAGCTAACCGAGCTGGTGCGCCGGATGGGCGACCTCTCCCGCGCCGGCCAGCAGTTCATGGACGACGACATCGCCTTCCACCGCCGCCTGCTCTCTCCCCTCCAGAGTCCCCTGATCGAGCAGACCTACGCCGCCTTCTGGCTGGTGCACATGTCGATCGTCCCTCAGCTCGGTCCCGGTATCGAGGAGGGGCTGCGCCGCACCGCGCTGGCGCACGGCCGCATGCTGAGCGCGGCGATCGTGGGCGATGTAGACGAGTACCTGGAGGCCGTGGACAACCACTACCGCCCCCTGCTAGAGCTGTTGGAGCAGTAGTTTGGCCGACGCTCCTCCCGCCGTTGAAAACCCGCCGGCTTGTTGGCGTTTTACCGGCACCTTCCGCGCCTACCAGCAAAGAGTGCTGGTGGAGAGCCCCGCCCACCTCAAGGACGGCCGGCTGCACGTCGTGGCCGCCCCCGGCTCGGGCAAGACGATTCTGGGGCTGGAGCTAGCGGGGCGGCTCGGGGCGCCCACGCTGGTCCTCTCCCCCAGCCTGGCGATCCGCGACCAGTGGGTGGCGCGGCTGCAGCAGAACTTCGCCCCGCCTGCGGGCGCGCACTCCTGTTCCACCAGCTTGCTGCACCCGGGCGCGCTGACCTCCGCCACCTACCAGAGCCTCTTCGCCGCGTTCAACCGGCTGCTGGACGAGGAGAGCGGGGAGTCCTTCGCGGGGTCTGATCTGTTGGAGCTGCTGGGGGACGTCGGGACGGTGATCCTGGACGAGGCCCACCACCTGCGCACCCAGTGGCACCGCGCGCTGGAGGCCTTCCTGGCGCAGCTGCGGCTGCGCCGCCCGGAGCTGAAGATCATCGCGCTGACCGCCACCCCGCCCTACGACACTACCGAGGCGCAGTGGCGCGCCTACGAGGAGCTGTGCGGGCGCATCGACGCCCAGATTTCCGTGCCGGAGTTGATCGCCAGCGGGGATCTGGCTCCCCACCAGGACTACGTCCTCATCAACGCCCCGGCCAAGGCGGAGCTGGACCAGCTCGCCGCCCTGCGCGCCGGCACCAAAGCGGTGCTGCGGGACCTGGCTGCCGCAGGCGCCCCGGCGCTGCTGGCCAACGGCGCGCTCGCCTCGCAGGCGGCGCTGCACATCGACGAGTGCCTGGACGACGAGGTCGGCGCCGTCGGCTTTTTGCACCTGGCCCGCTATTTTGGCCACGAGCCAGACGCGAACCTGACCCACCTGCTGGATGCGGGCAGCCTGGAGGCCAGCGTCGAGGACGGCATGCAGTTTGTGCTCGCCCACCCCCACCTCTTCTCCCCGGCGCTGGTGGGGGCGCTGGCCGATTCGCTGCGCGCCCACCGCCTGCTGGACGCCAAGGGCGTGGTACACCGCTCGGCGCTGGCCGCCCGCCGCCTCCTGCTGAATTCGGTGGGGAAGCTGGACTCCATTGCGCAGATCGCCGCCCAGGAGAGCGACGCCTGCGGTAAAAGCCTGCGCATGCTCGTGCTGGCCGACCACATTCGCGCCGAGTACGTGGAGGCAATCGGCACCGCCGCGCCCCTGCCCAAGCTGGGCGTCGTGCCCGCCTTTGAGGCTGTCCGACGTGCCCTCCTGACCACCCACCCGGAGCTGGCCGAGCGCGGACTGGCCGTTCTGACCGGCAGCTGCGTCCTGTTTCCCGCCGCCGCGCTGGAGGGGGTGGCGGAGTTCTGCCGCCGCGAGGGGACGGAGTTTGCCGCCTCCCCGCTCCCCCACTGCCAGCAGTACGTGCGCCTGAGCTTTGCCGGGGGCTCTCAAAGCGCGGTCAAGGTACTCACGGCCGCGTTCGCCTGTGGGCAGATCAGCATTCTGGTGGGTACCGCCGCGCTGCTTGGCGAGGGCTGGGACTGCCCGCAGCTCGACACCCTGGTGCTGGCCAGCACCATCAAGGCCACGATGATGACCAATCAGATGCGCGGGCGCACCATTCGCATCGACCCGGCCGCGCCAGGCAAGGTGGCCAACATCTGGCACCTGGCCACGGCCGACGTGGATCACTTGTTCGTTGCCGGGCAGCGCAAGGAGATCCCCTGGCTCTCCCACGACGTGCGCAAGCTGTTGCGCCGCTTTGGCACCTTTGTTGGTCCCCACGCCACGCTGCCCAGGGTGGAGAGCGGGCTGGAGCGCTGCGCCTCCCGCGAAGAGCTGTGGTATCGCCGCAACCCGCAGGCGCTGAACCGGGACAATCTGTTGCGGAGCAAGGACCGAGCCCGCTGCCGGGAGCTCTGGCACCAAGCGATCGCCCTGCGCGACGTCAACTCCGCCCGCGGCCTAGACCTGGCCCGGGAGGTGCGCACCACCCTGCGCCCGGTGCGGGTCCGCTCCGCGATCGACCTGCTCCTGGCGGCGGCGTTCACTGTCTGGGTCTTCCTCCTGGTTCGTCTGGCCAGCGCCGCGTACTCACTTCCCAGCGATCTCCTTAGTTTGGTCCTGGCCATCGGCACGCTGCCGCTGGCGGGTCTCTGGCTGGCCAGCTTCCTGCTGCGCCGCCGCTTCTTTGACCCGCGTCGGCGCACCCTGGCCCAAGCGGGGGCCCTGCTGGCCACGCTGCAGGCCAGCGGCGCGATCGAAAGCACGGCAAGCCAGGTGCTAGTGGAGCAGGGGGCCAACGCCTTCGAGCTCAGCGTGAGTCTGTCCACTGCCTCGCTGCGCGATCAGGAGGTCTTTGCCGATGCCGTTGCGGAGCTGTTCGCTCCGGTCCGCAGCCCCCGCTACCTCCTGGTCCCCGCCTGGGCTGGGCTGCTCGGACGCAACGTGCTGGTGCAGAACGTCCCCCAGGCGGTGGGGGTCAACCGCACGCTGGTCGATGTGTTTGTGGACCAGCTGAAAGCCCGTGGCCTTCCCGTGCGTGCCCACTACACGCGCAGCGAGCAGGGGCGCGCTCACCTGCTGCGCGCCCGCAGCCTCGCGGCCGTCAACCACGCCCAGGGCGCCAGCCGCGTCTACTGGCTGTTGCGGGCCCAGACAGTGGGCGACCTGGACCGGCACTTCCCCGGTAACTGAGTCAATCCGCGTGCGCCCCTGCACCACGCCCGACCGCTCATGCGCTCCCCCGGTAACTGAGTCAAACCCGAAAGTCAGGGCGGGACGGAGGCTCTCGCCTCCGCCCCGCCCTGACTTTGCCGGCGACTAGCTAGCCGCGAAAGCCCGCGCCTTTTCCAACTCGGCGGCCAGCTCCGCGAGCTGCTCGGCAACCCGCACCGGGGCGGTGCCGCCGCGCCCGTCGCGGGCGGAGACCGAACCCTCGATGGTGAGGACCTCGCGCACCTGCGGGGTCAGCCCCTGCCCGATCTGCGCCAGCTCTTCATCCGTGAGGTCGATCAGCTCCTTGCCCTGCTCCTCGCAGACGCGCACGCAGGCCCCGGAGACCTCGTGGGCGACGCGGAAGGGCACGCCGCGCTTGACTAGCCACTCCGCGATGTCGGTGGCCAGGGAGAAGCCCTGCGGGGCCAGCTCCGCCATGCGCTCGTAGTTCAGACGCATGGTGGCCACCATCCCGCTCACGGCCGGCAGCAGCAGCTCCAGGTTGTCGATCGCGTCGAAGACCGGCTCCTTGTCCTCCTGCAGGTCGCGGTTGTAGGCCAGCGGCAGGCCCTTCAGCGTGGCCAGCAGGCCCGCCAGGTCGCCGATCAGGCGGCCGGCCTTGCCGCGCGCCAGCTCGGCGACGTCCGGGTTCTTCTTCTGCGGCATGATCGAGGAACCGGTGGAGAAGGCGTCGTCCAACTGGACGTAACCGAACTCGCGCGTGTTCCACACGATGATCTCCTCGCTCAGGCGAGAGAGGTTCACCGCGATCATCGCCGCGATGAAGGAGAACTCCGCCACCACGTCGCGCGCGGCGGTGCCGTCGATCGAGTTCGGCGCGCTCGCAGCAAAGCCCAGCTCTGCGGCCACGGCCTGCGGGTCCAGCCCCAGCGTGTTGCCCGCCAGGGCGCCCGAGCCGTACGGGGAGATCGCAGCCCGCTTGTCGAAGTCGACCAGGCGCTCCACGTCGCGCAGCAACGGCCAGGCGTGGGCGGCCAACTGGTGGGCCACCAGCACCGGCTGGGCGTGCTGCAAGTGGGTGCGGCCGGGCATTACCGCCTGCCCCGCCGCCCGTGCCTGGTCGAGCAGGGCGGCGGCAACGTCGGCCACTCCCCCGGCCAGGAAGCGCGCCTTGTCCCGCAGGTACAGGCGGATCAAGGTGGCGATCTGGTCGTTGCGGCTACGGCCGGCGCGCAGCTTGCCGCCCAAAAGCGGCCCCACGCGCTCAATCAGCACGCGCTCCAGCGCGGAGTGCACGTCCTCGTCCTGCTCGCCAGCCACCAGCGTGCCGGCCTCCACGTCGGCGATCATCTGGCGCAGGGCCGCCACCATGTCGGCGTGCTCGGCCTCGCTCAGCAGCCCCACGCCCGCCAGCACGCCGGCGTGCGCGATGGAGCCGCGCAGGTCGTAGACCGCCAGACGCCAGTCGAAGTGCGTCGAAACGCTCAGCGCCGCCAGCGCGTCGCTCGGCCCGCCGGCGAACCGGCCTCCCCACAGCGCCATCAGAGGTTGCCCACGCCAAAGTCGATGCCGTCGCCCTCGCGCTCGGCGCGGAAGGCGGCCAGCTTGGTGGTCATGCCGTAGATCTCGATAAAGCCACGCGCAGCCGACTGGTCGAAGGTGTCGCCGCTCTCGTAGGTGGCCAGGTTGAAGTCGTAGAGCGACTGGGCGCTGCGGCGGCCCGTCACCACGGCGCGGCCACCGTGCAGCACCATGCGGATCTCGCCGGTGACGTAGCGCTGGGTGTCGGCGATGAACTGGTCCAGGGAATGCTTGAGCGGGGAGAACCACTGGCCGTCGTAGACCAGCTCGGCCCAGCGGGCATCCACGATCTTCTTGAAGCGGGCCTGCTCGCGCTCGATCGTGCAGTTCTCCAGCTCCTCGTGGGCGGTGATCAGCGCGATCGCGCCCGGAGCCTCATAGATCTCGCGGGACTTGATGCCCACCAGGCGGTCCTCCACCAGGTCCAGGCGGCCCACGCCCTGCGCGCCGGCGCGGCGGTTGAGCTCAACGATCGCCTCCAGCGGGGTGACCTTGCGCCCGTCGATGGAGACCGGCACGCCGCGCTCGAAGCCGATCACGACCTCGTCAGGCAGCGGCGGGTAGGACGGGTCGTCGGTGTAGGAGTAGACGTCCTTGGTGGGGGCGTTCCAGATGTCCTCCAGGAAGCCGGTTTCGATGGCGCGGCCCCACACGTTCTGGTCGATCGAGAACGGGTTGGACTTGGTGGTCTCGATGGGCAGGTTGTGCTTCTCCGCGTAGTCGATCGCCACATCGCGGGTCAGGGCCAGGTCACGCACCGGGGCGATGCAGTTCAGGTCCGGGGCCATGGAGGTGATGGAGACCTCGAAACGGACCTGGTCGTTGCCCTTACCGGTGCAGCCGTGGGCCACGGTGGTGGCGCCGAACTGGCGGGCGGCGCGCACCAGGTGCTTGGAGATGACCGGGCGGGAGAGGGCGGAGACCAGCGGGTAGCGCTTCTGGTACAGGGCATTGGCGGCCAGCGCCGGCATGCAGTACTCCTCGGCGAACTCGTCGCGGGCGTCCGCGACGTAGGCCTCCACAGCACCACAATCCAAGGCACGCTGGCGGATGACCTGCAGGTCCTCGCCGCCCTGGCCCACGTCGACGGCCACGGCGATGACCTCCGAGCCGGTCTGCTCACCGATCCAGCCGATCGCAACGGAGGTGTCCAGGCCGCCGGAGTAGGCGAGCACTACGCGGTTCTTCTTCTCAGTCATTGTTTCTTCCTTATGGCTTTGAGGGATGAGGTGATGGTTCGGGGGTGGGGATGGGGGCCGTTGCTAGGCCTCACCTGCCCCGCCGCCCACTGCGGGCGATACCTGGGTGGACAGGTTGGACTCGGAGCGACCGGCCAGGCGCAGCAGGTAGGCGCACAGCTCCTCCGCCTCGCGCTGACCGGAGCAGATCACCAGCACCGTGTCGTCTCCTGCCACGCAGCCAAGCACCTCGGGAATGACGCCGCGGTCCAGCGCGGCGGCCAGCAGTTGGGCGGCGCCGGCCGGCGTGTGCAAAACCACCTGGTTCAGGGCCACGCGGGCCTCCGCCAACAGGTCGGAGCACCAGCGCGCCAGCCGCGAGTCTGCGGCCTCGCCCAGCTGCGGCACGGCCCGGCCGTGCGTGCCGGTGACGCCCTCGGTGGGCAGCCGGTAGGCAGAGACGCCGTCGGCGGTGCGCACCTTCATGGCGCCCAGGTCCACCAGGTCCCGGGAGAGCGTGGCCTGGGTGGCGTTGATACCCAGCGCCGCCAATTGCTCGCGCAGCTGCTCCTGGGAGGAGATGTCCTCCGTCTCGATCAGCCGCATGATGGCGGCGTGGCGGCCAGTTCTTGAACGGGCGGTGGTGGTCATCGTTCCTCCTTGGTGGACGACGTTTCGCCGGCCGGGTCGCTCGCAGCCGGGGCCGCGCTGGCGTGGTTGGTTGAAATCTGGGCGGGGGTGCTCGCCTGCGCGCGCAGCGCGGCCAGGGTGGCGGCCAGCGCTTCGGTGAAGGAGGCGGCCTCCTGGTCGGTGAGTGTGTAGGGCGGGGCCAGCCGCAGGGCGGTGGGGGTGACGGCGTTGACAATAAATCCCTGCTTCAGCAGCTCGCGCGCCACCAAGCTGGAGGGTACCTCCCCCTCGCTCTGGTCCAGCTCGAGGGCCACCAGGAGGCCGTAGGCCCGCACCTCGCTGACCCCCTCGACGCGCGCCAGTTCCTGGCTCCAGGCCGCCGAGAGCTCGCCGATGCGCTCGCGCAACTGCCCGGAGACGGTGCGCAGGACCGCCAGGGCCGCTGCGGCTGCCAGGGGGTTGCCGCCGTAGGTGGTGCCGTGGCTGCCCGGGCCGAGCAGGGCGCAGTTGGCCTCCCCGATCACCAGGGTGGCGCCGATCGGCACGCCGCCGCCCAGGGACTTGGCCATCGTGACCACGTCGGGCACGATCCCCGCCCGGTGGTGGGCCAGGAAGTCGCCGGTGCGGAAGGCACCGGTCTGCACCTCGTCCACCACCAGCAGGGCGCCGTGCTCGGTGCACAGCCTGCGCGCGGCGCGCAGGTAGTCGGCGTCGACGGCCCGCACCCCGCGCTCTCCCTGGATGGGCTCCACAAACACGGCGGCCACGTCCCCACGGGCCAGCTCCCGCGCCAGCGCGTCCTGCTCGCCGGGGGCCACGAAGGTGACCTCCCGCATGAACGGCGCGAAGGGCAGGCGGTAGGCCTCTTTGTGGGTGAGGCTGAGGGCGCCGGTGGTGCGGCCGTGGAAGGCCCCCTCCAGGGCGATCAGCCGCTGCTTCTGGCTGCCGCCAAAGCGCAGCGCCACCTTCAGGGCGGCCTCGTTGGCCTCCGTGCCGGAGTTGGCCAGGAACACCCGGGAGTGGGGGCGCAGCTCGGCGGGGACGGAGAGCTCGATCAGCCTCTGCGCCAGCTCCACCTGGGCCGGCGTGGCAAAGAAGTTGGAGGTGTGCAGCATGCTCTTAGCGGCGGCGGAGATGGCCTCCACCAGCGCTGGGTGGCCGTGCCCCAGGCAGGAGACGGCGATGCCGCCCAGCAGGTCCAGGTAGCGCTTGCCGTCCGCGTCCAGCAGGTAATTGCCCTGCCCAGATACGAAGGCCTTTTGCACCGCGCCAAAGGTGTTGAGCACCGCCTGGGCGTGTTTCTCCTCCACGCTCGCGTCGGCGCTCGCAGCGCTCGCAGTATTCCGCGCGGTGGGCGCGGCAACGTCGGCCAACAAATCGCTCACTCCCGCACCAACTTCGGGGTGACCAGCGTGCCTATGCCGGTGTCGGTGAAGATCTCCAGCAGCAGGCAGTGCGGCACGCGCCCGTCCACCACGTGGGCCTGCGGCACGCCGCCGCGCACCGCGCGCAGGCAGGCCTCCATCTTGGGCACCATGCCGGACTCCAAGGTGGGCAGCAGCGCCTCAAGGGCCACGTCGTTGATCGTGGAGACCAGCGAGGACTTGTCCGGCCACGCCGAATACAGGCCCTCCACGTCGGTGAGCATGAGCAGCTTGCGCGCCTTCAGCGCGACCGCGACCGCAGCGGCGGCGGTGTCCGCGTTGACGTTCAGTACCGTCGTGGGGTCGGTCATCAGCGGGGCGATGGAGGAGATCACGGGGATGCGCCCGGCCTCCAGCAGCTCGATCACGGCGGCGGGGTTGACCTCCACCACGTCGCCCACCAGGCCCACGTCCACGCTCTCGCCGTCGACCTCGGCCATCCGCTGGCGGGCGCGCAGCAGGCCGCCGTCCTCGCCGGAGATGCCCACGGCCACCGGCAGGTGCTCGTTGAGCAGGGAGACCAGGCGGCGCTGTACCTGGCCCGTCAAGACCATGCGCACGACGTCCATCACCTCGGGGGTGGTCACGCGCAAGCCGCCCCTGAATTCGGCCTCCAGGCCCAGGCGCCCCAGCATCTCGTTGATCTGCGGGCCACCGCCGTGCACCACGACCGGGTGCAGGCCCATCTGGCGCAGGAAGACCACGTCGCGGGCAAAGGCGCGCTCCAGTTCCTCGTTGACCATCGCGTTGCCGCCGAACTTGATCACGACGGTGGCTCCGGTGAAGCGCTCCAGCCACGGCATGGCTTCCAGCAGGACGCTGGCCTTCTGGAAGGGGGTCAGGGAGAGGCTGTCGAAGGTGCTCATGTGGTGTAAGCGCTGTTGAAGTGGACGTAGGCCGTGGTCAGGTCGTTGGTCCACACAGTCGCTTCCTCCTTCCCGGCGTGCAGATCGATGATGATTTCGCAGTCCCGTGCGGACATGTCCACTTCGCTCGGGTCGCAGGCGTTGCCGCCGTTTTGGCACACGGTCTTGCCGTTGATTATGACCTCGAGGTTGGCCGGGGAGAAGGGGGCCACCTCCTCCGGCACCGTGCCGACCTGGGCCACGATGCGTCCCCAGTTGGGGTCGTTGCCAAAGATGGCGGTCTTGACCAGGTTGGAGCGGGTCACGGCCCGGGCCACGCTCTCGGCGGCGTGCTGCGAGGTGGCGCCTCGCACGGTGACGGCCACGTCGTGGTTGGCGCCCTCGGCGTCCGCGAGCAGGCCCAGGGCCAGCTGCTTGCAGGCGGCCGTGAGCACCTCGGTGAGCTCCTCGCGGGTGGCCGTGATGCCGCTGGCACCGCTGGCCAGGGCGAAGACGGTGTCGTTGGTGGACATGCAGCCGTCGGAGTCCAAGCGGTTGAACGTCGTCGCCACGGCGGCGCGCAGGGCGGCGTCCAGGTCCGCGGGCTCGCAGAGGGCGTCGGTGGTCACGACGCACAGCATGGTGGCCAGGGCGGGGGCCAGCATGCCGGCTCCCTTGGCCATGCCGCCCACCCGCCAGCCGGCCGGCGCGGTGAGCGCCACCTGCTTGTCCACGGTGTCGGTGGTCAGGATCGCCTGGGCGGCGTCCGGGCCGCCGTCCTCGCTGAGGGCGGCCACGGCCAAGTCCACGCCCCCCAGGAGGACGGGCATGTTGACCAGGTGGCCGATCACGCCGGTCTGGCCCACCAGCACCTGCCCGGGCTCGATCCCCAGGGCGCTGGCGGTCTGAGCGGCGAACTCGTAGGCGTCCTTGGCGCCCTGCTCGCCGGTGCAGGCGTTGGCGTTGCCGGAGTTGATGACCACCGCGCTGGCCACGCCGTCCGCAACGTGCGCGCGGGTGATGTCAACGGCCGCCGCGTGGACGCGGTTGGAGGTGGTGACCGCCGCGCCAATTGCTGCGGGGCCGACGTTCACGACCAGCGCCACGTCCGGGCGGCCGGATTCGCGCAGGCCGGCGGTGACGCCGCTTGCCTGGAAGCCGAGGGGGAAGGTAACGCTCACGGGGCAACTCCGATCAGGGGAAGGCCGGCAAGTTCGTCCAGGCCGGTGGCCAGGTTCATGCACTGCACGGCGGCACTGGCGGTGCCCTTTCCTAGGTTGTCGATCGCGCAGATGGCTACGGCCCGGCCCGCGCGCTCGTCCAGCCCGGCGCCGATGACGGCGCGGCCGGTGCCGATCACCGGGGCGGTGGTGGGCCACTGTCCCAGCGGCAGGACGTCGATCAGGGGCTCGCCCGCGTAGGCGCGCGTGACGGCCGCGTGCAGTTCCTGCGCGCTCGCCCCGGTGGGGGCGGTGCAGGTGGCCAGGATGCCGCGACTGACGGGGGCCAGGACCGGGGTGAAGCTGATGCGCGGGGACTGCGCGCCGGCCACACTTAGGTTCTGCTCGATCTCCGGCACGTGGCGGTGTGCTCCCCCCACGCCGTAGGGGGCCAGGTTGCCCAGTGCCTCGGCGGCGGTCAGGTGGGGCTTGAGGGCTTTGCCCGCGCCGGAGTAACCGACCGCGAGCACAGCAGTGAGCTGGGCGGGGTCGATCAGGCCGAGCAGGGGGGCCAGGGCCAGGGTGATGGCGGTGACGTTGCAGCCGGGCACGGCTATGCGTTTGGTACCCTTCAGCTCCGCGCGCTGGGCGGCCGGGGCGGCCTCGCCGGCGTGGAGGAGCTCGGGCATGCCGTAGGTCCACGCGCCCTGGTAGCCCGCGCCGTACCACTGGTTCCAGGCTTCCTCGCTGGTCAGGCGGTGGTCGGCGCCGCAGTCGATGGCCACGCCCGCAAAGCCAGCGGAGACGAGCTGGGCGGTGAGCTCCCCCGACGCTCCGTGCGGCAGGGCGAAGAAGACGACGTCGTGCCCCAGCAGGTTCTCCGGCGTGGAGGGCTGCACCTTCATGCCTGCCAGGGAGAACAGGTGCGGGTGCTGCTCCCCCAGCAGGGCGCCGGCCGAGGCGCCGGCCGTCACGGTTCGCACTCGGACACCCGGATGGGCTGTCAACAAGCGCAAAACCTCGCCGCCGGCGTACCCGGTGGCTCCTACGACCGCGACCTCAAGCATGCGCATAAGCATACTGATATGCGCATAGTGCGTAAGAATTATTCAGTGGCGTTAGGTAGTGAGACTGCTCACCAGCGCGTTTAGCTGCCCGACTTCTCCAGCTCGGCCGCGACCTTCTGCGCCCACTGGCGCACCAGATCCCAGTTGCGGTAGTCGCCCTCGATGGCACCGCCCAGGCGGGCGATCGAGCGCTCGCGCAGGGAGAGCTGAGAGGAGTCGATCCGGCCGGAGAAGGTGATGTTGTCCCGCGGCTCCAGGGAAATCAGCACGGGGCCAATCCGGGAGGGGTCGGCGGCCTTGCCGTTGATGACCCCGTTCATGCCCACGGAGAACGTGAAGACCGGCAGGCGGCGCAGGTCGGCGGAGAAGCGGCGGATGAACTGGCGGGCCGAGTCCATCCAGTGGGTCATGTAGACCGCAGAGCCCAGGACCACGGCATCGTAGCCGGCCAGGTTCTCCACAAACTCGGGCTGCGTGCGCACCACGTCGTGCCCGGCCTCACCCAGGACGCGCGCGATCTCGTCGCCCACCCCGTCCGTAGAACCGTGCTTGGATGCAACCGCAATCAAAATCCGCATGCCTCAAGTATGCCGCAGCCGCAGCGCCCAAGTTTGGCTAAGGGTCCCACTGTCAACGTGGCGTTGCCCAAATTACGCCGGAGATGGCGGCGCGGGCCGCGCCCGCTCAGGGGCAGCAAAAGGGCCGGGGGCTGGGGTGCGTGCGCGCCCCAGCCCCCGGCCTCGTTTTGGGCAACCCCCACGCGGCGGTTACCCGGCACCGCTGCTAGCGCAAGACCGCGCCGAGCTGCTCCTGGGCCACCTGGATGATCCGGGCGCGGGAGTCGGCCAGGTCCTCGTTGGTGAGCGTCTTGTCGGCGGCGCGCAGGCGCACAGACACCGCCAGAGACTTCTTGCCCTCGCCCACGGAGGCGCCGGTGTAGACGTCAAAGAGGCGCACGTCCTCTGCCAGGTCGCCGGCGGCCGCGCGAACGCAGTCCAGCAGCTCCTGGGCCGGCAGCTCCGCCGGGACCACGAAGGCGAAGTCCTCCTTGGCCACCGGGAAGGTGGACACCGGGGTGGTGCGCACGACCTCGCGCGGGCGGGCCTCCAGCAGGGCGCTCAGGTCCAGCTCCAGCGCACAGGCGCGCTCGGGCAAGCCGAAGCCCTCCACCACGCGCGGGTGCAGCTCTCCGGCGTAGCCCACCACGGTCTGCCCCACGGACAGCTCCGCGCAGCGGCCCGGGTGCCACGGCGCCATCTCCACGCCGCGCACCTCGATGCGCGCACCAGCTACGGCGGCCACGTTGCGCGCGGTCTGCACGGCGTCGGCCCAGTCGTAGGCGCGGGCGGCCGAGAGCGGCCCGGCGGCCACGGCCTGGCCCGTGAACACCGCGGCCAGCTTCAGCGGCTGGCGCGGGGTCGCGGCCAGCAGGACCGCCAGGGTCTGCTCGTCGGGGCGCTGCCCGCCGGCCACCGGGGCGTGCCCCTGGGCGGTGGCTGCCTGCGGCACCAGGCCCATCTCGAACAACGCCAGGTCCGCCATACCGCGCGCCACGTTGCGGCGCACCGTGCCCAGCAGGGTCTCCAGCAGGCTGGAGCGCAGGAACGGGGCGTCGTCGGCCAGCGGGTTGGCCAAGCGCAGGCGCTGGCAGCGCGCGTCGCCCTCGGCCAGCCCCAGGGCGGCGTCGTCACCGGCCACGAACGGGTCGCTCATGACCTCGGTCAGGCCGCTGCCTGCCAGCAGCATGCCGATCTCGCGGCGGATCTTCTGCTCCGGGCTCAGGCCGGCGCCAGCCGGGGCGGCGGGGACCACGGAGGCGATCGCCTCGTAGCCCTCCAGTCGCGCCACCTCCTCAACGAAGTGGGCCGGGCCGGTCAGGTCGCTGCGCCAGCTCGGCGGAGTAACGGCGCGCACGGCACCCTCGCCCTCGACGGTGCAGCCGATCTCCTCCAGCAGCGCAACGATGCGCTCGTCGGCCAGCTCCAGGCCGGTCAGGCGAGCCACCTCGCTGAGCGGGAACTCGATCGCGCTAGCGGCAACGGCACCCCCCACCTGCAGGTAGGCGGGCTCGGCAACGCCCCCGCCGTACTCGACCAGCAGGTCGACCACGGCCTGGCTGGCCACGGCCGGCAGGTTCGGGTCCACGCCGCGCTCAAAGCGCTTGGCGGCCTCGGAGGGCAGCTTGTGGCGGCGAGCGGCGCGGGCGATGCTCACCGGGTCAAAGTGGGCGGCCTCCACCAGAACGTCGGTGGTGGACTCGCTCACCTCGGAGGCGGCGCCTCCCATCACGCCCGCCAGGCCCTGGATGCGCGAGCCCAGCGCCCCATCGGGGCTGTCGGTGATCAGCAGGTCCTGCTCGTGCAAGGTGCGCTCCAGCCCGTCCAGGGTCTCGAACTTCTCCCCCGCCACGGCGCGGCGCACCACCAGCGGGGCGCTCAGCTTGTCCAGGTCGTAGGCGTGCAGCGGCTGCCCCAGGTCCAGCATCACGTAGTTGGTGACGTCCACCGCCAGGGAGATCGGGCGCATGCCCGCCAGGCGCAGGCGGTCGGCCATCCACGCCGGGGTGGGTGCGCTCGGGTCAATCCCGCGCACAACACGGGTGGTGAAGACGTCGCAGCCAACCTTGCCGTAGATAGGCGAAACGTCGTCCACCTTCACCCCAAACAGGGCGCCGTCCTCGCCACCGGCCGCCGGAGAGAACTCGGCGGAGGCAGCGTCGTCCAACCCAAAGCCAACGCGCTTGGCACTAACCTCCGCCAAACCGGGGTCGGTGAAAGCAGCGCCGGTGGAGTGCGCGTACTCGCGGGCCAGGCCGCGCATCGAGAAGCAGTAGCCGCGGTCGGGGGTGATGTTGACCTCCAGCACCTCCTCGCCCAAACCGAGCAGCGAAATCGCGTCCTCGCCGGGCACGAAGTCGCGGCCCGGGAACATCTGCGTCAGCACGATGATGCCCTCGTGGTCGTCGCTCAAACCGAGCTCGCGACCGGAGCAAATCATGCCGTCGGAGGTGTGGCCATAGGTCTTGCGCGCCGCGATCGGGAACGGGCCGGGCAGCACGGTGCCGGGCAGCGAAACCACCACGAAGTCGCCCTCGACAAAATTGTGCGCACCGCACACGATGCCGCGGCTGGGCAGCTCGCTGGGCTCCTTGCCGGTGCCGGGGGCGTCGTTGTGCTCGCCCACGTCGACGCGGCAGTAGTTAACGGTCTTGCCGTTCTTGTGCGTCTCCTTCACCAAGGTCAGCACGCGGCCAACCACCAGCGGTCCGGTCACCGCCGGAGGAACAATAGCCTCCTCCTCGATGCCAACCTTCACCAGGGCGGCAGCTAGGGCCGCAGCGGTCGGGGCGGCGGAGAGGTCGACGTGCTGGCCAAGCCAGGACAAGGGAATGAGCGGCATTTACTTGCCCCTTCCAGTGGGTCCAAACTGCTGGGAGAAGCGCTGGTCTCCCTCAACGATGTCGTGCATGTCGGCAATGCCGTGGCGCAGCATCAGCGTGCGCTCCAAGCCCATGCCGAAAGCGAAGCCGGTGTACTTGTTCGGATCGATGCCGCAGGAGGCGAGCACGTTCGGGTTGACCATGCCGCAGCCACCCCACTCGATCCAGCCGGCCCCGCCCTTCTTCTGCGGGAACCAGAAGTCCATCTCCGCGCTCGGCTCCGTGAAAGGGAAGAACGAGGGGCGCAGGCGGATCTTGGAGTCCGGGCCAAACATGGAACGCGCGAAGTGCTCCAGGGTGCCCTTCAGGTGGGCCATCGTTAGGCCCTCGGCGACTGCCAAGCCCTCGATCTGGTGGAAGACCGGGGTGTGGGTGGCGTCCAGCGCGTCGGTGCGAAACACCTTGCCGGGGCACGCGATGAACACCGGCGGCTGCGCATCCAGCAGCACGCGCGCCTGCACCGGGGAGGTGTGGGTTCGCATGACCAGGCCCTGGGCGCCGCTGCCCTCGCCAGCGCCGGCCGGGTCCACGTAGAACGTGTCCTGCATCTGGCGGGCCGGGTGGTCGGGGCCAAAATTCAGGGCGTCAAAGTTGAACCACTCGTGCTCGATCTCCGGGCCCTCGGCGATGCGCCACCCCATGGAGACGAACAGGTCAGAGACCTCATCGATCAGCACAGACAGCGGGTGACGGGCACCGGCCGCGCCGCGCTGGGTGGGCACGGTGACGTCCAGGCGCTCGGCCGCGATCGCGGCCTCCTTCTCGCTGACCTCGAGGACCGCGTTGCGGGCCTCCACGGCCTTGGTCACCTGCGAGCGGGCCATGCCCAGCAGCTTGCCGGCGGCGCCGCGCTGCGCGGGCTCCAGGTTCTTGATTTCCCGATTAGCCAGGGTCAGGGGGGCGTTGTCCCCCAGCGCCGCCAGCCGGGCGGTCTTGAGCTCTGCCAGGCTGCCGGCCGCTTCCACCGCAGCCAGAGCGGATTCCACAGCCGCCGCCACGCCGGCTTCATCGAGCGGCGAGAGAACTTCCTGTGTCATGCACATCCTCCTAAAAGGTCCGCCCCTAACCCTACCGCCGCTGCCGGGGATGGTGCTTCCACCGCTTGTGAGCTGAACCGGCACTCGGTTGGCGGCAAGGAGCGGGGCTGGACTTTGGCTTCACGGCGGCCAAAAGCAATAGGCTGGGCGCATGAGTCTTCGCATTGCTTTGGCCCAGATTGATCCAGTGGTCGGCGATTTTGCCGGGAACGTGTCCGCCTTGGGCCGCCAGGTGGCGCAGGCGGCGTTTCTGGGGGCCAACGTCGTGTTTACCTCCAGCGCCGCCCTGACCGGCGCGCCGGTGGGCGATCTGCTCTCCCGCCCGGCGTTCCGCGCGGAGCTGGCCACCACCATCGAGCAGGTGGCGCAGATCGCCAACGACGCCCAGGTGATGATCGCCCTGCACGACGGCACCGAGCCGCGCTGGGTGCTGCCCGCCGGCTGGCACGCGCCCGCCGAGGTGGTCCTGGTGGAGTCCCTGGCGGAGCTGGCCGGCCTGGAGCCGCGCGAGGGGGCCGCCATTTACGCGGTGCTCGCCGCCGCGCCCGCCTCCCTTGCCTCCCCCGCCGCCCACCGCGAGCTCGTGACCGCCGCCGCGCGCCGCCTGGGCGCCACCGTGGCCTTTGCCAATCTGGCGGGCGGGACGGACGACGTCGTCTTTGGCGGCGGCTCGCTGCTGGTGGGCCCCGATGGCGCCGTGCTGGCGCGCGCCCCCTTCTTTGCCTCCGCCCTGGTGTGCGAGGGACAGGTGGTGGGCCACGACCTGGTGGGCGCCCCCGAGGCGGAGATCGGCTACCTGACCATCTGTGCCGGCCTGTCCTCCTACTGCGCCAAGAACGGGATTACCAAGGCGATCTTGGGCCTGAGTGGTGGGATCGACTCCGCCCTGGCCGTGGTGATGGCGGCCGACGTTCTGGGCGGCCGCAACGTCATTGGCGTCTCGATGCCGTCCGAGCACTCTTCCTCCCACTCCTTGGACGACGCTGCCTTGAGCGCCGCCGTGCTGGGCGTGGACTACCGCGTGGTACCGATCGCGCCGATGGTGGCCGCCTTCTCCTCCGCGATCTCGCTCAGCGGCCTGGCGGCGCAAAACATTCAGGCGCGGGTGCGCGGCTCGATCCTGATGGGTATCTCCAATGAGGAGGGAGGCATGGTGCTGGCCACCGGCAACCGCACCGAGGTGGCCGTCGGTTACTCCACCATCTACGGCGACACCTGCGGCGGCTACGCGCCGCTGGGCGATGCCCCCAAGACGCTGGTGTGGCAGATGTCCCGCTGGCGCAACGAGCAGGCGGACCTGGCCGGGGAGACTCCCCCGATTCCGGAGTCCTCCATCACCAAGCCGCCGAGCGCGGAGCTGGCCCCGGGGCAGCAGGACTCCGACTCCCTGCCGCCCTACTCCCGCCTGGACCCGCTGCTGGCCGACGCGCTGGAACGCCAGCTCACCCGGGAGGAGCTGGTTGCCATTCACGACCCCGCAGAGGTGGATCACGTGCTAGGACTAGTACGCAGGGCCGAATGGAAGCGCCGCCAGTACGCTCCCGCCCCGCGTCTCTACGAGCGCGGATTCCAGGTGGGGCGCGAGGTGCCGATTTCGAGCCGTTGGCTGAAGCAGATCTGAGCAGGACACAGGAGTCCGGGAGGTAGCAATGCGTCAAGACGAGAGTGTTCCCTACACGAGTTTGAAGTCCCGCCGCCGCGTGCGGATCCCCCACCTGGCCGCCGCAAAGGCCGCCGGGGAGAAGATCACCATGCTCACGGCCTACGACTTTGTCACCGCCGGCATTTTTGACCGCGCCGGGGTGGACATGCTGCTGGTGGGTGACTCGCTGGGAAACGTGATGCACGGCCACGAGACCACCCTGCCGGTGGAGCTCGACGAGCTGGTGGTGGCCACGCGCGCCGTGGCCCGCGCCACCCAGCGCGCGCTGGTGGTGGCCGACCTTCCGTTTGGCACCTACGAGGCCAGCCCCGAGCAGGCCCACGCCTCCGCTGTGCGCCTGATGAAGGCCGGTGCCAGCGCCGTGAAGTTCGAAGGCGGCGAGCGCGTGGCGCCGCAGGTGCGCCTGCTGGCCTCCAGCGGTATTCCCGTGATCGGTCACCTGGGCTTCACCCCGCAGCTCGAGAACGCTTTTGGGGGCAAACGCATCCAGGGCCGCACCGAGGACGCCGCCAACGTGCTGGTGGACGACGCCTACGCCCTAGCCGAGGCCGGCGCCTCCGCCGTGGTGCTAGAGATGGTGCCGGCCCCCGTGGCCGCGCGCGTCACCGAAGTGATCCCCGTGCCCACCATCGGTATCGGCGCGGGAGCCGACGTCGATGGCCAGGTGCTCGTGTGGACGGACATGGCTGGCATGACGCAGTGGTCGCCCACGTTTGCCCGCCAGTTCGCCCACCTGGGCAGCGCCCTGAAGTCCGCGACGATGGACTACGTGGAGGCGGTTCGCTCCGTGCAGTTCCCGGGGCCCGAGCACAGCTTCACCAACTAAGGCCGACTGGGTTCCCCAACTGAGGTCAACCGGGGTGGCGCCGTGGGTGCCACCCCGGTTCCTTTTGTCCGCCGCGCGGCGGGGTGCCGAGGGACGCGGGCGCCCGGGTAGAGCTAACCGGGATCGTGGTCGCCCGTTGCTGCGGCCCTCGGTCCCGGTGGCGGGAGGCAGAGCCCACATGGCCTCCTAACGCGGGTGTGGGCCCGCCCTGAAAATCCCCACGCACGCGGCGCGCGCTTTGAACGCTCCCAGCGCCGGTGTGGGCCCGCCACGATGGTGGCCCCGGCGATGTTGCCGGAGTTGACGCTCCTAGCACCGGTGTGGGCCCGCCACCAAGCGGCAGGTCTAGGATTGCGGGCATGACTCGCTCCACCGACAGCCCGCTCGTCCCCGGCCAACTCTCCCCGCAGCGGGAGGTGCCCGCCCACATCGAGCGCCCCGAGTACCTGTTCCACGACGGCCCCGAGGTGGTCACCGCCAGCGACGTCAAGGACGCCGAAACGGTGGAGAGGATCGCCCGCGCCGGCCGGATCGCCGCCGACGCGCTGGAGCACATTCGCCCCCTGTGCGTGCCCGGGACCCGCACCGACGAGATCGACGCCGCCGCCCACGAGTTCCTCCTCGAGGCCGGCGCTTACCCCTCCTGCCTGAACTACATGGGCTTCCCCAAGTCCGTGTGCACCTCGCTGAACGAGGTCATCTGCCACGGCATCCCGGACAGCACCGTGTTGGTGGAAGGCGACATCCTGAACGTCGACATCACCGCCTACATTGACGGAGTGCACGGCGACACCTGCACTATGTTCGAGATCGGGCAGGTGGACGAGGAATCCCACCTGCTGATCGAGCGTACCCGCGAGGCGCTCATGCGCGGTATCAGGGCCGTACGGCCGGGACGCGAGATCAACGTGATCGGCCGCGTCATAGAGTCCTATGCCAAGCGCTTCGGCTACGGCGTGGTGCGGGACTTCACGGGCCACGGGGTGGGCGAGGCTTTCCACTCCGGCCTGATCGTGCCGCACTATGACGCCGCTCCCCTCCACAACGAGGTCATGCAGGAGGGCATGGTCTTCACCATCGAGCCCATGCTCACCCTGGGCGGTATCGAGTGGGACCAGTGGGACGACGGCTGGACCATCACCACGCAGGACAAGTCCCGCACCGCCCAGTTCGAGCACACCATCGCGGTCACCGCTGACGGCGCCCGCATCCTCACCCTGCCCTCGGCGTGAGCGCCTAGAATCGGTTGAGGCACTAGGAAAGGTCAGCAATGATTGCTTTTGGTATTGACATTGGCGGCTCCGGCATCAAGGGTGCTCCGGTCGATTTGGAGACCGGCGAGTTCACCGCTGAGCGCGTGCGCATCGAGACCCCCAAGCCGTCTACGCCGGAAGCGGTGGCCCGCGTCACCCGCGAGGTGGTCGAGTCCTTCGACCTGCCGGCAGACACCCCCATCGGCATCACCTTCCCGGCCCCCATCAAGCACAACGTGGTGCTGTTCATGGCCAATCTGGACCAGTCCTGGGTGGGCAAGAACGTGGACGACGTGTTCGAGCAGGAGCTGGGCCGCAAGGTCATCGCCGTCAACGACGCCGACGCCGCCGGCTACGCCGAGGCCATGTACGGCGCCGCCAAGGGCGTGGACGGCCTGGTCGTGGTCACCACCCTGGGCACCGGCATCGGCAGCGCCCTGATCTACAAGGGCCAGCTGATCCCGGGCAGCGAGTTTGGCCACCTCGAGATCGACGGCGTGGACGCCGAGTCCCGCGCCGCCGCCCGCATCCGCGAGGAAGAAAAGCTGAAGTTCCCGGCCTACGCCAAACGCCTGCAGCGCTACTACTCCCATCTGGAGATGCTGCTCTCCCCCGACCTGCTGGTCGTGGGCGGCGGCGTGTCCAAGAAGCACGAGAAGTTCCTGCCGCTGCTGGACCTGCGCACCCCGATCGTCCCGGCGCAGTTGTTCAACACTGCCGGCATTGTCGGTGCCGCAGCCTTGGCCGCCAAGGGCGAGGTCCTCTAGCCAGACGAGCGCGGCGTTTCCCGCGTCCCCGGCCGGGTGGCGGGCAGGCACA